>NZ_JALKIM010000006.1 GCF_023050945.1 Anaerobiospirillum sp. NML120448
AGAAGTGAAATGTAGTCACGCCGATGGTAGTGCAACGTACGATTGTGCGAGAGTAGGTCATCGCCAGGCTTAATTTTTCTAAGACAAGGCCCCTTGAGAAAAACTCAAGGGGCCTTGTTGCATTTGTGCATCCTACTTTTTAGACTGGTATAATCGTAGAGCACGTGTCAGTAGGACATTAGGGCTTATTAGATATCTTAAACACCTAATGATTAGGGATCAGCATAGTGGGCATTTTTCAACCATACAATTACAAACAGCGTAGTATTTTGATTTTACTACCGCTTATGTTGTTAGCTATTTGTACTTGGGCTCTTAATCCCATTAATACTCCTGAGTTAGCTCTTAATCAAAGAGATGTATTGCTATTAGCTGCACGTATCTTCTTTCCTGGTCTCTTTGCTATTGCCGTAGCTTTAGTAGTTCCTACTTTTGATCGTCTATTTCAGCTAACCACTGTTACTATAGTTTATGTGTTATCACTATTGCTGACTTTGTCGAGCAATATAAGTGTGATTAACAGTCCTATTATTTGTGTGTTGTCAGCCGTATCTACCTTACTTGCCATGCTGCCATACTCATCTTTTGAGCAAGATAGATTTGCAGGTCAATCAAGACGTTTATTTTTAACTTTATTCTTTGTAGTCTTATTGCCTGTTGTGACGCTGTTAGCTTTATCAGTAATTGTTAAGCAGTTTAATATTTTTATCTTATATACCTTAGAAGATAAATTTGGAGAGGGGCTTCTAAGTGTTATTTATGTTCCTATGTACTTGATGCTGCAATCTGTTGGTTTGCATGATTTGGTAGGACATTTAATTACTTTCAATTATAAAAACAACATGGTAACAGCTTTTGTTAATACTATTATTGTATGTAACATTTTTGCTCTACCTGCTACCATTTTCTTTCGCTCTTTATTTACCAAGAAGCACATTAATCTCTTTTTAACTTTGTTAGTAGTAGTGTGTATTCTTACCAGCTCTATAGGAGCATGTGTATCACTGATCTTATTGCTGTTAGTGATATTTTATCCAGGAGCCTTTGGTGCACTGCTCATTACTAGCATGTCTTGTTTTTTACTGTCTTATTATTTGCATATCCCAGCTATTACCTCAGTAGAAAACCTCTATTTACCTGATGTTAACTTTAATAGCACTAGAGAGTTTTTCACTGAGGGAAATCATAACTTTGGAATGCTTGCTGCTTTTGCTGTTATTGTTCCTTGTATTATCATTGAATTGTCTATGGTATTAAGTAGAGAGAACCTGCTTGATAAGAAAAGAAAGATTCGCTCTATTAATAGAGGCTATACTATCAATGCTAATAGTTCCCCAGAGTTAACTTTATTGGCTTTCCTACGCGCCTTAGGTGGTATTAGTAATATTGTTGATGTTGAGGAAGATGGCAGCTGGATTTATATTCAAGTAATTAATAATGATCAAGTGTCATTTACAGCTCTTAACACCTTAGGCATTAAAAAATTGCTAGTGGACAATGTTAATAATCTTTATTTATGTGATGTTGGAGATCAAAGCCATTTTCTTCATCAAAGATTAAGTAAATTCATTGAAAATAGCTTTACTGTAAGTGAAAAAGAAGTAGCTTTAAGTACCCCATTTAATATTGAGCCAATGCCTTATGCCAAGAAAGCTCAAAACAAAGATTAAATTATTTTTAGGTATTTTTAAATTCAGAGGTGGTCATGAACGACAATCAGGCATGGAAGCAGGTAACTTTGATAGCCAATGGTGATAAGGCCGAGGAAATCTCAGATATTCTGTTTTTCTTGGACGCCGTTTCTGTTACTTATCAGGACGCTAAAGATGATCCTATTTTAGAGCCTTTGCCTGGAGAGCAGCGCGTATGGCCTAATACCAAGGTAATAGGTTTATTTGAAAAAGGCACTGATACTGCCCCTGTAGTGTCCTATTTACAGCACCTTTATGGCGATAACTTCCCTATTGTTGCTCATGATTTAGAGGATCAAGATTGGGTAAGAGCTTGGATGGATAATTTCAAGCCTATTAAGTGCGGTAAGAATTTATGGATCACTCCTTCTTGGTGTGAGACCCAAGATGGTATCAATGTGATTTTAGACCCTGGTTTAGCTTTTGGTACTGGTACCCATCCTACTACTTTCTTATGTTTAGGCTTCCTTGATTCTTTAGAGAATTTATCCGAAAAGGAAGTACTTGATTATGGTTGCGGCTCAGGCATTTTAGCTATTAGTGCTTTAAAGTTAGGTGCTAAAAAGGCTTATGGTGTAGATATTGATCCTCAGGCATTAATTGCCAGTAAGGATAACGCTCAGCGTAATCAAGTTGAGGACAAGCTTGAGTTATTTGATGGTGCAAGTAAGCAGATACCACAATGCTCTATTGTAGTAGCTAATATCTTAGCTGGCCCATTAGCTCAATTAGAGCCAAATATTGCTGCTTTGTGTCAGAGCCAAGGTAAGTTAGCTTTATCTGGTATTTTAGAGTCACAAGCTCAAGAGGTTATTGATGCTTACTCTAAAGACTTTGATATTGAGTATACCAAGGTAAAAGAAGGCTGGGTTTTAATTGTAGCTACTAGAAAATAGCCCTAATAATAATTAATTCCTTGAAAAAGCGAGATAGCTCTTTGTTGTCTCGCTTTTTTGTTGCTAAGCTATAAAACCTAAGTCCAGTAAAGATAAGTAGTAGCCACAAGAGGCCCTCTTAACTGTTTACCCACTAGATTTGTTAAAGCTTAGTTAACATAAGATAGATAGCCGCCTGCCATCTCATGTTTATATGTTTTGTTTGCTATCTACGCTGATTATTAACTGCAGTCTAAAGGAAAGGAAGTAATTGAAAGTTCGCATTCTCGTGCTTAATAGCGATAGTTTAGCCGCACTTAGTGTTACTGATGAGCGCCTTAGTCATGGTTTTAAACATCATACTAATATTAACTCTATTACAGACTTCATCTTAAGTTCTAAATTCAACACTTTACTAAGTTTGCCTGCCGATTTAAGTCAGCACATTAACTTGCAAGATGAAGTGTTTAGCAATTGTGAGTTTTACTCAATAGACAATGAGGCTAACTTTGATTGTGCTTATGTAAAAGAGCACTTTGATGTGATTTTCTTCTTTTTACATGACAATCTAGAGGCTAATTTACGCTTAAATGAATCAGTACTTAATTTATTAAGTGATCCTAAGGGCCCAGACTTTTTTATCTTTAATTTACAGATAAGCAAGACAACTTGGGAGGCCTATCAATTAGAGCCTTATAATTATCAATATCGTGCTTTCAATTATTTTTTCCAGCAAGTACTGCCTTTAGCTAAGTTGGTTACTATTAGTAATAACCAAGAGCAGTACGCCAATAAAGAGCAGTATCTTAAGTTTTATCATCAGCTTAATTTAGCTGAGCCTAATTTTCATGAAACTTTGAATGCTTATTCTTTATTCAAGCCTATAAAAACAGCGCAAAGCTTAATAAATAGTCTCAAGGTGTTAACTGAGCATAAGAACTTCCATCCGCACAATATTGTATTAAACTCAGCTTTATTTAATCACCATCTTGTTTTTGGTATGTCTCCTTATGGGGCTAAGTTATTAAAACAAGTGCATGATTTATTTCCGCAGGCTAATTTAATCTTAGTGTTAGATAAGAGCTTTTACTCTTATATCAATAGCTTTAAAAAGTTACCATCCGAGCTCTTGGCTAAATCTAGTATCAGTGGTAGTGCTTTGTCTTACCAGCTTGGTAATAGTGCTGTTGCTTATTTAAATGAGGTAGTTGCCAATTTAATTAAGGTTGAGCTATTTAAAGAGCAAGATAATTTGCCGCCTTTTCCTGAGTCTTTAGATGGTTCTTTCTATGACCATGATCTAAACGAGAGCTTAAAAGAATATTCCAGCTTACTGCAACAAGCTTTTATCTGTGTGGACTATAGTGATTTTGCTAAGCTCAATGCAGATTTAGTAATTTCCGATAACTGCTATGCCTTAAGAGTAGCTTTAGCTCATGGTATTGCTTGTTTGCCTCTTAGTAATGATATTGATCAGTCTTTGGAGGTAAGTTATGAGGATTTTGCTATTTTTGATGCTAGCAAATTAGATTTCTTGGATTTGTTGTTGCCTCAAGCATCAATGTTTTATCCTAAGCTTAAAGAACAGGGCTTAATGAATTATTGTCCTGCCGTTGGGCATTATGGTGCACAAAATAACCATGCTTTGTTAGAGCAAGGATTAATTCCCAGCTTGTCTTTAACTAAGGTGTTATCCTCTAGTTTAAGTAAAGAGCTAGAGCTAATAGATCCTGTTAGCCCTATGGATGAGAGCTTAAATGAACTTAAGCATCACAGTAGCGTGTTGATAAGTAAATTAGCTGAATTTATAGAGAGTAAAGCTGAGCAAGATAGTGCGCTTAATAAGGTAGCTCAGCTATCAAACTATACCAATAGTCAGCGCTATCAATTGCAATGGCAGTTTTTACAATATTTATCAAGCAAGCGTAATAGTTTAAAAATATTAAGCTTTGGCTGTTCAAGAGGTCAGGAGCTTTGTGATTTAACCTGCTTGTTTGAAGATCAGCTTATTACTGGTGTTGATGTTAATTATGATGTATTAGCTGCTGCCAAACAGTTGCAAAGCAATCTTAAAACCTTGGCTCCCCAAGAGCCTCAAGGATATACCAAAGTATCTTATTTAGGGAGCTCAGCCTATTGGCGCTTAATGCACTCTAGTCAGCTGGAGTTAAGTGAGCAATTTGATATTGTTTGTGCCATGACTGTTTTATGCCGTCATCCTGAGACCGTAGGTATTGCCAACAGTAGTGAGGTTTATCCTTTTGAGGACTTTAACAAGCTGTTAACTATTATTGATAGCTTGGTAAAACAAGATGGTTTGCTATGTCTTTATAATGCTAACTATCGTCTTGAGGATAGTGCTTTATCTGACAAATATGTCAAAGTCTTTCCTTGTAATAGTGAGGAGCTTGATAACATGCCAAATCACTTAAAAGCATTATATGAAAGTAGTTCTTTGAGCGAAAAGATTGGTTATGTCAGCAAATTTGCCCCTAATGGGGAGCCTTTAAATGCCAGTGAGTTAGCTTCCATAGGAACTATTTTCTTAAAGGTCTCTTTGTAATTAATGGTCAAATATGTGAGAAACCTAGCAAAGTGAGCTTACAAGTACCTTTATACCTAGGTTCTTAAAGGGCATTGAAAAAAATATACCTAAAAAAATAGGCTATAATGTTAGACCCCCTAAGCATTTTGCTATAGGGGCTACATTACTTTTACTAAAGCATAGTGTATTAACATTATCTTTAATGAGTGCGCAAACAACCTAAAAGATCCTTTATATAATTTATCAAAGTGCTTTTGGGTATTTATAAGAACCATAGGTTTAGCAAAAAGTTTCATCTATATTTCATCATGGTGAACTTGGTTAACAGTCTTTAGGAGAGCTGAGAATGGCCAAAATTAGACCTCGTGAACGTGCAGCAATTATTCAATCATTGCGAGCTGGTGTTACTCCGAGAGTAGGTTTGGAGCATATTCAGGTAGGACGTGTTAATGAAGTAAAGGCTATGATTGAAGAGCTAGAGCGTGTTTGCTCTGGCGGTAGTACTTTTAAAGTGGTAGTAGGTGACTTTGGTGCTGGTAAAAGCTTCTTTTTACAGTTGGTACGCTATTTAGCCTTAGAAAAGGGCATGGTAGTAGTTAATGCCGATTTAGCCCCAGATCGTCGTTTACAGGCCTCAAGCGGTCAAGCTCGCTCTTTATATCAAGAATTAATGCGTAATATGGCTACCCGTGCTCATCCAGAGGGTAATGCCATTGTTTCAGTAGTAGAAAAGTTTATTACTACTCAAATTGCAGCAGCTCAAGAAAGCGGCGAGAGCGTTGAAAATGTCATTAAGAAGAAGCTCTATTCTTTATCAGAGCTAGTTGATGGCTTTGACTTTGCCGAAGTAATTGCTAAGTATTACCAAGGCTATGAAACTGGTAATGAAGACTTAAAGCAAGCTGCTATTCGTTATTTACGTGGTGAATACGCCACTAGAGTTGAGGCTCGCCAAGAGCTAGGCGTACGTGGCATTGTAACTGATAGCTCTATTTATGATCATTTAAAGCTCATGTCACGTTTTGTCTGCCATGCTGGTTATAAGGGCTTATTGGTTAACTTAGATGAAATGGTTAACCTTTATAAGTTACCATCAGCTCGCTCACGTAGCGCCAATTATGAGCAGATCTTACGTATCTTAAATGACTGCTTACAAGGTAGTGCTGAGAATATTGGCTTTATGCTAGGTGGTACTACTGACTTCTTATGCGACACCCGTAAGGGCTTATACAGTTATGAGGCCTTACGCTCACGTTTGGCAGAAAACACCTTTGCTCAGATAGCTAATGTAGTTGATTATCATGGCCCTGTATTAAAGTTGGCCAACCTCTCACCTGAGGAACTATTTGTACTCTTGTGCAATATTAGAAAGGTATTTGCTAACGGTGATGAGAGTAAGTATTTACTTCCAGATGAGGCTCTAACTGCTTTCTTACGTCATTGCTCGCAAAACATTGGTGAGGCTTACTTTAGAACTCCTCGTAACACTATTAAAGCCTTTGTGGACTTATTATCAGTATTAGAGCAAAACCCTGAAATTAAGTGGCAGTCACTTATCAGTAATATTAAGCTTGATAATGAGGTTGATCCTACTTTGGTTACCTTGCCAAATGATACTAAGGATCAAAATACTAGCTTATCATCGCTATCCAATCAGGATGATGATGAATTAGTAACCTTCCAACTTTAGCCTAATATAATTTAAGCTTTAGTCCTTAAATAGCAGAGGTAAAACTCTGCTATTAGTGATGGGTATTGTTGTTTGCTAATAAGAGGCTGTTGATATGGCAGAGGATTATCTAAAGCTCTTAGATCCTTTGATTTGTCGTTGGATTGGTCGTCAAGGATGGCGTGATTTACACCCTATCCAAAAAGCGGCTATTAAGCCAATTTTAGAGCATAAAGACGACGTTATTATCTCCGCATCAACAGCAGCAGGTAAAACTGAGGCTGCCTTTTTGCCTGTTCTAAGCTATATCAAGCGTAATGAACATCAATTAAAAGGTGTATCAGTTTTATATATTAGTCCGCTTAAAGCTCTGATTAATGATCAAGCTCGTCGCCTTATGGATATGGCCGAAGTAGTTGGCGTTAAGATTACTCCATGGCATGGTGATGTAGCTGTTAATAAAAAAGCTAATTTACTGAAAAACCCTTCTGGTATTGTCCTCATTACTCCTGAGTCTTTAGAGTCTTTGTTAATTAATCAAAAGGCTATCTTTCAGGAGGCTTTTAAGGATTTAAGCTACATTGTCATTGATGAGTTCCACGCTTTAATGGGTAAAGAGCGTGGTTATCAGTTGCAGTCTCAATTGCATAGAATTGAGAATCTTATTGTTAAGAGTCCAGTTCGCATTGCAATTTCCGCAACCTTTTCTAATGATATTGGCTCTGTTGCTTCTTATTTGCGTGCTAATAACGCTAAGATTAATTGCCAGATTGTTACCTCTTCTGCGCAAACTACTACTGCTTTAGCGGTAAAAATACTAGGCTATAACATCCCTAAAACTATGGATGAAGAGCCTCGTATTATTGCTCCTATTATGCATAGCGAAGCTATTGTGAAGGTGGCTCAAGATATCTATCGTTTATTAAGAGGTAAGAATAATTTAGTATTTACTAACTCTAGATCTGATACTGAGCAGCTAGCTAATAACTTAAGAGAGCTTTGCCATAAAAACATGGTGCCAGAGGAATTTTTCCCTCATCATGGTTCTTTATCAAAGGAATTGCGTGAAACTTTAGAGCATAGACTACAAGATGGTCGTCTGCCTACTACAGCTATTTGTACTTCTACTTTAGAGCTGGGTATTGATATTTCAGATGTGCAGTCTATTGCTCAATTTGCTCCACCGACTACAGTAGCCTCATTACGTCAGCGCTTAGGTAGATCTGGTCGTCGTGATGGTCGGGCGGTATTACGCTTATTTATTCCAGAGTATGATGCATCCATTAACCGTTTATCCTCCATGCTTTGTGAGGACACAGTATTAAGTGCAGCGACCATTAATTTACTGCTAAAACGTTGGTACGAGCCGCCATTAGCTCAAGAGTATGCTTTTTCTACTTTAATTCAGCAAACTCTATCGGTTATTGCCTCTTATGGTAGTGCCTCGGCTAAAAACCTTTATGAGCTTTTATGTAAAACTGGCCCATTTAGCATGACTACTCCTAGCATGTATGCCCAGTTACTAAGATCATTAGGTATGTCAGACTTGATTATCCAAATGCAAGATGGCACTTTAACCTTGGGCCTTGAGGGCGAGCGCTTAGTTTCCAATTACGAGTTCTTTGCTGCTTTTAATAATAATCGTGATTATAGAATTGACCATGATGGTAAAACCATTGGTCGTATCCCTCTGCTTAGCTCTTTGCAAGAAGATGAGACTTTCTTATTTGCAGGTAAAGCATGGAAAGTAGTTTATTTTAATGAGCAAAAACGAGTAATTGGCGTTAAGCCATCTCAAACTAAAACTAGTGGCTTGCCTTTATCTGGTGTAGGTGGTTTAGTGCATGATGCTATTCGTGAAGAAATGTATCGTATTTACCTATCAGGTGAGGTACCACCTTGCTTAGATAAACAAGCTATGGCTAATTTTGAGCAAGGCAGAAAGTATTTCTTTAACTATCATCTTGATGAGCAAGTGATGGTTAATGGCCCCTCTGGAGTGGCGCTTTTCCCTTGGAAGGGTGATCGCATTTTAGATACTTTGGTGTTGCTATTAAATAAGCAGTCCATTGGGGCTAATCGTTCTGGCTCTCATATTGAGCTGGAGTATGCTAGTTTAGATAACCTTAAAACAGCAGTAAACAATATCTTAATGGCAGGCGACATTGAGCCTCAAGAGCTTCTAAAAAAGGTCAAGAACCTTGATTGGGAGAAGTTTAACTGCTATTTACCGTTGGAGCTTAAGTACATTACTTATGCTCATACTCATTTAAATATTGCAGGAGCTCTAGAGTTTTTAGGGCGCTTAAAGCAAGAACTGTAAGCAAAGTTAATTACTTTTTTCATTCTTATAAGCTAAAGATATTCTTTAGGTTAAATTAATGATTTATATGTAATCACCATAATATTCTCAAGAGGACAGCCATGAAAATCATTAGACGCTCTAATGTAGATGACTCCCACTTAAACGCACTAGTGGCCGATCCTATTTTGCGTCAAATCTTGGCTCGTCGTGGAGTTAAGAATAATGATGATTTAGAGGTCAGCCTAAAAAGCATTTTTCCTCCTGATCGTTTGTTAGATATAGGAAAAGCTAGCAGTATTATTGCAGATGCCATTATTAATAAGAAAAGGGTTCTTATTGCTGGCGATTATGATATCGATGGCATGACTGGAACTGCTCTGGGGGTCAGATGCTTAAAAGCTTTTGGCTTAGATGAGCATTTGATTACTTATTATGTGCCATCTCGTTATGCTGACGGCTATGGCCTTAACATTAAAATTGTTGAGCGTGCTATAGCTTCTAAAGTTGATCTCATTGTTACTGTAGATAATGGCATTACCGCCTTTGATGCGGTAGATTTTGCTAAGCTCAATGGTATTAGTGTAGTAATTACTGATCACCATGAAGTGCAAGATCGCTTGCCTAATGCTGACGCTGTAGTTGACCCTAAGCGTAAGGGCGATACTTTTCAGTCAAAAAATCTTTGCGGCGCAGCTGTATTGTTTTATGTCATGTCAGCTACCCGTTCTCGCTTAATTGAACGTGGTTATTATCAATGTATTAAAGATTCACCTAGCATGGGCCAATTTCTAGATTTAGTAACTCTAGGAACTATTGGTGATGTGATGTCCTTTGATACCAATAATAGGCGCTTAATTAAGGCAGGTCTTAAGCGTATTAGTAAAGGAAGAACCATTCCTGGCATTCAGGCTTTACTCAGCTACCTTAAGATTGATCCTACCAAGATTAGAGTAAAGAACATTTCCCATGAGCTTTGCCCTCGTTTTAATGCCGCTACCAGAATTAAGATTGCACAAAACCCTGCAATCTTAAATTTGACCAATGACGATTACAATTTGGCTATGCTTTTTGCTCGCCAGTTGGACTTATGTAATAAGCGTCGTGCCGATCATGAAAAGATCATGTTAGCTCGAGCTTTTGAGCTTTATAAAGAAGAAAGATTACAATCTGAGCAACAATTAGCCCAAAGTAGCCAGGCCCAGGTAGATTTACAAGCTTTAGAAACTGCCTCAAAAGAAGCCAATAAAATTAACTCTAATGAGGCCTTAGTATTCTCTGATGAGGAGGATATAGCCGATGCGTACAATCAATTTGACCAGGTTCTTACCAATAGTGGCCATAATAATGATGATGCAGGTATTGTTTTATACGATGAAAGCTTCTTAAAGGGTGTCTCTGGCTTAGTTGCTAACCGTATGAAGGAGCGCTATAACAAACCATGTATTATCTTTAGCTCTGATAATAATAATATTGATGATAGCAATATTAATCTTATGGGGGTAATTGACAACAATGGTTCCCTGACCCCACCAGAGCTTGTAGATGAACATGGTTACAAGGCTACTTTGGACAGTCAAGCTGACCAATCAGTAAATCAAGTCAGCTCCAAAGACCAGCCTAACTCCCAAGATCCTGCCACTTCCCAAGAGCAAGCTGTGTCAAAAGACCCAGCCTTATCTATTAGTTCCAAGGATAGTGGTGAGCTGGGTGCTAATAGCGCTAGCGACAGCACCAGTGCTGGTGCAGGCGCAAGCGCTGGTGCCATTGCCAGTGCGGGCGCTATTGAGAAGGATAGTGCACTTACTCAGGAAACAAACGATGAGTTTGATTTTTTAGAGGATGGTGGTGATAGTGCTATTATTGGCAGCACAAATGAGCAATCTCAAGCTAGTGCCAATAAGAAAAAGATCAAAAAAGGCATTACTGTAGTTAGCAGTGCTAAGCTTGTTTCTGCCGCATCAGGGCCAAGTATGGTTAATGCTGATCAGGTAGAAAGCGAGCAAGATGTTGAGTACTTAGATGAGGGGGATATACCTTTAGTTGGCTCTGCCCGCTCTGTTAATGGCATTGATCTGATGAAGGTCTTTGAATATATCAAGAGTAAAGAGCCTAAGATCTTTGTAGCCTGTGGCGGACATGCTGTTGCAGCAGGTGCTACTATTAAATATCGAGATTTAGCTCGCTTTAAGACCTTATTTAGTCAAGGATGTGCTCACGCTTATCATAAGGCTGAGGAAGAAGAGGCCATTGTTAGTGAGTGTCAATTGCCTGATGCCTATTTATGCTTAGATTTTGCCCGTGACTTAGAGTATTTTGGCCCTTGGGGTAAGGACTTTGAGGAACCTATTTTTGATGGTGAATTTTTAGTAGATCAGGTCACCATTATTAAAAATAGACATCTTAAGGTGTTATTACGTACTAAGGACAATACTGTGGTGGAGGGTATTAAGTTTAGAGCTAACGCTAAAGAGCGCACCATGATACCTAATATCAAGGTCAAAGTTGTTTATACCTTGGGTATAGATCGTTTCTTTGCTAATGAGCGCTTAGTATTGCAAATTAGTAATATTGAGCCTGTTTAAGAACATTAAGGCTGTTAACATTTCATGCTAACAGCCTGATTTTTAATAGACAGGAAAACTAAATTAACTAAGCTTTCTTTTCTTTAAGACGACGCTCACAGTATAAAGCAGCGCCAATAATACCAGCTAAGTTGAGGGTTTCAGCTGGGATAACACGTGCTTGTTCTATCTTAATTTGATCAGAGAACTTTTCAAATTTCTTAGAAGCGCCACCACCTAAAATAAAGAGATCTGGCTGTACTAAGAATTCAATACGATTTAAGTATTCATTAAATCTCTTACCAAACTCCTTCCACTTGAGATCTAACTTTTCACGAGCAGCATCAGAGCAATAACGCTCAGCATCATCGCCATTGAGGATAATATGGCCCATTTCAAAGTTAGGAAGTAGTTCGCCCTTAAAGAACATAGCTGTGCCTAAGCCAGTGCCAATGGTAACAATTAACACTTTACCTTGTTCATTGCGACCAGCGCCAAAACACATTTCGGCAAGACCAGCTACATCAGCATCATTAGCGACAAAAACATCAGTGCCAAGCTCTTTTTGTAACAATTGTTCAACATGAACATTTACCCAGCTCTTATCAATATTGGCAGCAGTTAATACTTCGCCATTAATAACACGGGCTGGGAAGCCACAAGCAATAGGGCCTTTATAGCCAATGGTAGTAACTAATTCTTTAATAGTATCGGCTACAGCTTGAGGAGTAGATGGTTGAGGAGTTTTAATACGAACACGTTCAGTTAGGAGTTTGCCTGTATTTGTATCTACAATTGCTCCCTTGATGCCACTGCCACCAATATCAACACCTAAAAGTTCCATAATTTAGTCTCTCAAGCAAACTTTTTAACACTATTATTGGTAGCTTGTAAAACTTTGTTTAACCTTAACTACCAGTTAATTTAAAAGACACTAGCTTGCACTAGCAATCTAGCTCTAACTACTAATTATATATGGCTAATATTAAATTTAAGGTTGCTCTTAAGGGCAATCGTGCTCTAAATCACAAAACTACCATAGCATAGGCATTAGCTGCCAATCATAGTTATGAAAAACAAGTTAAAATTTATAAAGTTGCACCAAAAAAGCTAGTAGATCTACTTTTAGGCTAGATCCTTGCAATAGTATTACCCCCTTAGGCCTTTATTTTTGTTTGCTAGAGCACAGATAGATCTAAGTGCTTTAGGATAGAATCTTAGCTTATCAAGCTAGATCGTAATTTTTGGAGTTGGTTTATGTCTTCTCTACCGCATCACATTTTTACCTCACAAGAGATCCGTATTATGGAGCAGGAGCATGCTGCGGCCAATAATGGTCATTGCTATGATCTTATGGAAAAGGCAGGCCGTTGCGTATTTGAAGAAATGCGTAAGGTCAACTCCAAACCAAAAATGGTGTATGTGCTAGTAGGTAAAGGCAACAATGGTGGTGATGGTTATATTGTTGCGGCCTATTTGCTTAAATACCATATTCCTTATCGCCTCTTTGCTATTGGAACCCCACGTAAAGAGTCTGAGGCCTTTGCTGCTTATTCTTTCTTTTTAAAGTTAGGGGGCAAAGTTGAGCACGAACTGCCAAATCTAGTCACCGAAGCTCAAAATGGTAACAATCCTGATATTGTTATTGATGCCTTATTAGGTACAGGTTTAGATAGCGCTCCTCGTGAGCCTTTTGGTCAGTGGATTGATTTTATTAACAGCACTAAGGCTTATAAAATCTCTATTGATGTCCCATCAGGTGTTAATGCTGATACTGGTTATGTTTATGACAATAGCGTGGTAGCCGATAAGACTATTTGTATGATGGGCTTAAAGTCAGGCTTGCTAACCTCTGATGCGGTTGATTTCGTAGGTGAAATTGAAGTTAATAAGTTAGGGGTCGATGTTAATTCCTATCATGGAAAGCATCTCTCCTCAGAGATTGATGGCTGCTCCTATTTAAAAACTTATTTAATCACTTATGAGGAAATTATTTCTGACTTGCCAGTGCGTGCTTTGTCATCTAATAAGGGTGATGCTGGTAAATTATTATTAATCGGTGGTTCCTTAGGTTATGGTGGCGCTATTAATATTTGTGGCCATGGCGCTTTAAGAGCGGGCGCTGGTTTAATTAAGGTGGCTACCGATAAAGCTAATGTTGCCTCACTAAACGCCTCTCGTCCTGAGCTTATGACCGTAGATTTTAATAATTTAGACGAGGTACAAGCTGCTATAGAGTGGACTGATGTAATTGCTATTGGCCCTGGATTGGGACTTAATGAGCATTCAGAACAGCTCTTAGATATGGCGCTCAATGCTGATAAGCCTACAGTGGTTGATGCTGATGCTCTAACTATTATGTCTAAAAGAGATCTTTGCTTCTCTAAACATACCATTTTAACTCCTCACCCAGGCGAGGCAGCTCGCTTACTTGGTTGTAGCATTAGCCAGATTAATGAAGATCGTTATAAAGCTGTTTACGAGTTACAAAAACGTTGTGGCGGTGTGGTGTTATTAAAGGGAGCTGGTACTTTAATTTGCGATGGTAAGAGAATCAATGTAGTTAAAGAGGGCTCTCCTGCACTTTCATCAGGCGGCATGGGTGATATCTTAACTGGTGTCATTGGCTCTTTAAAAGCTCAAGGCCTAACTTTAATGCAAGCTGCCAGTGCTGGCGCTTGTGTTCATGGTCGTTCAGGAAGTTTATCTGGTGAAAATTGTGGCGTTATTGGTACTTTAGCCTGCGATTTATTGCCTTATATTCGCTATTTAGTAAATAAGCGTCCAGGATTAGCTGATTGTCATTATGAAAAGGTAGTATCACTAGCTGAGCGTGCCTCCTACATGCTTGCACAAAGCAAAGTGATGAGTTAAACCGCACCTCTTCGTGCCCATCCAAGCCCATCAGGGCTTGGCTTGGCAAGCATGGTAAGAGCCTGCCATGCCCTGCCATGCCCATCCTAGACAAGGCTAGATTGCCTTGGCAGCGCCAATGGCAAGGGTAGGTACCAAACCTGCTTACTTTTATAGACCATAATGGTAGCGAAATTCCGATTTAAACTTCATAAGCTTATAATAATCATTAGTTATTCGATGTTTATAAGGACAATATGCATAATCAAGTAACATTTACTTTAGCTGATGAAGAGGCAACCATTAACTTGGGAGCTAAGTTAGCAAACTTTTTACTTACTGCTTTAAATAAAGTTGAACAACGAGCTCTAAGTGTCAATTTAGAAGGTGACTTGGGTGCAGGTAAAACAACTTTAAGTCGTGGTCTCTTGCACTCATTAGGTTATGTAGGCACAGTTAAATCTCCTACCTATACTTTAGTAGAAAGCTATCAAGTGCCAGACCATAATCTTGAAGTATTTCATTTTGACTTGTATCGCCTCCTTGATCCTGAGGAGCTTGAGTTTATGGGCATTAGAGATTATTTTGCGAAAAAGGCTATTTGTTTAATTGAATGGCCTGATCGTGGTTTTGGTCTGTTGCCAGAGCCTGATTTAAAAATCACTATTTGCCATCAAAGTGAAGGTCGCCTGGTTACAATCAGCTCACAGATTTTTACTAAAGAGGAGCTAGACGCTTTAGTTTAGTTAAGTCTAGTAAGATTAAGATAGTTTGCTCAATTTAGGTAAGGCAAACTATCTTATTTGTCAAAATTTGAGAAAATCTCTTAAAATTAAAAATATATAATCAGTTAAGTTTTCTGTAATATTTGGGCTTTGATCAATCAAAAGTTGTGGCAACTATAGCTCATCTAATATTCTCATGATAGCTTTATTGTGGTTTTAACTAGCTATCTTTTCCAAAATTTTTATTACTTATTTTCACTGATGTAGCAAACCTGTTAGGGTAATACATTACATGGTTTTGGTTTTCTTACTAGTACGACACATAATCAATGCTAGTATATTAATTTGGTAAGGTTGGTTCATGGTATCAGCTCTTGTGCGCTTAATGCCCTTGGTAATGGGGCTGCTAGTGCTCCTTGGTTTTATGTCTACGGCTCAAGCTGATAACATCTTGAGAATACGAGCCTTCTCTAATGCTGATAAATCTCGTGTAGTATTAGATTTAGACTATAAGCCAAAATACTCCACTGCTTATGCAGATAAGGGCGATAGCTTTATTATCCGCCTTAATGATGTAACTAACTATAAAAGTGCACCTAATGCTCTTAGTATTGAAAAACGCTCGGTAATTAAGGGCTTTTCTAAAAATTTAAGTGGCAATGATGTGCGTTACATCTTTTCTTTAGCAGGAGCTGGCACCCCTAATGTTTTTGTTTTAGAGCCTATGAATGGCCAAAACTATCGCTTAGTAGTGGATTTTCCTCATACGGCCTCTGATCGTAATCCAAGCTCTAATGAAGAGGTAAAAGTTTTAAGTCAAAAAGATGCCTCTAAATTGGTAGGAACAGGTCAAGGTGCAGGTTTGCCTCCTGTTAATGTAATTACCATTGATGATGCTGATGCAGCGGAAAATTCGCTCTTAAATTCTTTGTCCTCTGTGGGATCAGATGGTATTAGAACTATGACTCCTGAGCAGGTTCAAACCTATCAGGAGCGTATTGAGCAAATTAATGCGCAAAAAGAGGCTCAAGCTGCTTTAGCTAATAAGAATAAAAATAACCAAACAACAGCTAAGCGTCCAGCCCAAGTAGAAGAGGAAGTGTTAGATACTCAAGCTCCACCGCCTCCTTTAACTCCTGTGGTACTCCCAACAGCTAATCCTTATGTGATTGCTATTGATGCTGGCCATGGTGGTAAGGATCCTGGTGCTATTGGTAAACGTGGCGTAAAAGAGAAAAATGTTACTTTAGCTGTGGCTACTCAATTAGCTAAATATGTAAATTCTAATCCTCGCTTTAAGGGCACCTTAATTCGCTCTAAAGATGTGTTTGTGGATTTAGATAAGCGCTCTGAAATCGCCCGCTCCCATAAGGCTGATATTTTAATTTCCATTCATGCTGACTCAGTAGCCTCTGGAAGCTCTGCTCGTGGCGCTTCGGTGTGGGTACTGTCTAATAATCGTGCTCAAAGAGAAAATAGCAAGGTGTTAAAAGGCGATAAGGGCCAGTTACTCTCAGGTGTATCAGAGGTCTTATCCTCTACAGATAAACAAAACCCTTATTTAGCAGCTACTATCTTATCGATGAGCTCTGATAATACCCGCTCTGAGGGTTATAACATGGGCCAAGAGATTTTAAATAAATTAGGCAAATTTACTAAATTACATAAAAAAGAGCCTATTCATGCCTCCTTGGCGGTACTAAAGTCACCTGATATTCCTTCTTTATTGATTGAAACAGGCTTTTTGTCCAATCCTTATGAAGAAATTCAGTTAAATCAGCCTAATTATCAAAAGCAGATTGCTTATTCTATCTATCAAGGCATTGTCGCATATTACGAAAAATATACTATTCAGCATATAAAGAGCCGCTATGAAAGTGCTATTCGTACAGGTGCAGCTAAGGTAGTAATTCACGAAGTGCAAAAAGGCGAGTCCTTATCGGTTATTGCTCAAAAATATAAAAAGACTGTTTCGTCCATTAAGCAGCATAACAGGCTTACTAGTGACAATATCCGTATTGGTCAAAAGTTAGTGATTCAATAGTAATTGCTAATACTAAGATAATTACCTCCAAGGCTCAGCAACTCACTGGGCCTTGTTGCTTTATAGCCAGAGAGCCCACCAAGCCCCGTCCAGGACAAGCATGACTTGTCCTGGGCGGTGCGAGGCTAAATCCATCTTAGCTAAGCTAAGATGAACTTAGGCAAAGCAAAGCTTAGGCAAAGCAAAGCTTTGCTCTTGAGAGTTTTAACATATGGGGCTCACAAGGAGAGCTTTATGTCTATTAAACGTTTATCTGTACAACTAGCAAATCAAATTGCAGCTGGCGAGGTAGTAGAGCGTCCTGCATCTGTTGTTAAAGAGTTGGTGGAAAATGCTGTAGATGCTAAAGCAAGCTCCATTATTGTGGAAATTAAAAATGCTGGTAAGCAGCTTATCAAGGTTACTGATAATGGCCACGGTATAGTAAAAGATGACTTACCTTTAGCGCTAGCTCCTCACGCTACCTCTAAAATAGCCTCCTTAGAGGACTTAGAGGCTATTATTACCTTAGGCTTTAGAGGTGAAGCTTTAGCCTCAATAGCATCAGTATCGCAATTAAGCTTAACGTCTAACACCAAAGATCAAGAGCATGGCTATCAAGTTTGTGTATCTGGTGCTGAGCAGCATCCTGTGATTGTTCCTGCCGCTCATGGCGTAGGTACTACCATAGAGGTTAAAGAGCTGTTTTTTAATACCCCAGCTCGCCGTCGCTTTTTAAAATCAGACAAAACTGAATTTAGTCATATTAAAGAGCTATTAGTACGCTTAGCTTTAGTTAATTTTGCTATCGAATTTAAGTTTATTAGCGATGGTAAAGTGGTATTTCAGGTACCAGCTCAAAATAAAAGTGCGCTACCAGATCGTATTAATAAATTATTAGGTAGTGAGTTTAAAGGGGCTAGTTGGGCTTTAGACAATACTGATCCTAATTTTATTAAAGCCTACCAAGCTCATATTAGTACTGAGTATCAGCCTTTTTACCTTAATCATGATTGCGATCCAAGTAAGATTAATGATCCTTTAGGAAGCAGCATTTTAAGTATTCATGGCATCTTACTTAAGCCTCAATCCTTTAGTAAAAGCAGTCCCGATAAGCTACTGACTTTTTTAAATGGTCGCTGTATTTCAGATAAAACCATTAATCATGCTTTAAGAGAGGCTTATTTAAACGCAGTTCAGCAAGATTTGGATTTTAAGCCAGCTATTAGAGGCGTGCTCTTTATGGAGTGCGATCCTTATAGTGTGGATGTTAATGTTCATCCTCGCAAAGATGAGGTGAGATTCCATAATCCTAATTTAATTCATGACTGCATTGTGGCCAATATTAAGGCTGTGATGGAGCTTCAACATGTTAATAAAGCCAATATAGCCTCAGGCACACTGGATATTGATTACACCAAGCTCTCAGACCCAGCTCCCGAGCCAGACCCAAGCACCAGCTTGGGCCAGGGCCAGGCCACTGGCCAGGGTCAGGCCCCTGGCCAAGCCCTTAGCCAGAGCCTGGGCCCAGATGCTTTTACTAAAGCGCAGGAGATAGATTTAGAGCTAGAGCCTGAGCTTGGTCCTGAGCAGGAGCAAGATTTAGAGCTGGAGGTTGAGCAAGATTCAGAGCTTAAGGCAGAGGACTTAAATACTACTGCTCTTGGTCATTATGCTTTTAATGCTGTGCAAACAAGCCCTGTAAATACAGCTATGGCTTTTGATCAGGGACACTATGGTAGTCAAAGACTTGGTTTAGACTATAGAAAGGACTTTACTAATAGTATTGCTCAATATTTACAAGCTACTAAGTATCAGACTAATAAGTTAGCAGGGCATGGCTATGGCAAGCTAGTAGACTTAGCCTCCTTACCTAGTGAGTCTCAAGAGCAAGAGCGCTGTGATAGTGCTAAAAAGCTAGTATCCTCTCATAGTGTGGTTGATTTTGCTTTATCTAAGCAACGCCAAGAGCCCTTATCCTTAGATAAGGTCTTACTAAGACAAGAGAGCCTGCGCCATCAAACCAATCTATCTGCCACTCATATAAACCATGATGAGCCCTCTAATAGTACTGATCATGTTAGTAGCGATGATTTAAGCGAAGCTCAAGGCCCTAGCCTTGCGCAGACCCCAGGCCCTAGCCAGGGCCGGGGCCGGGGCCTGGGCACAGACCATGGCCTGGGCCTTAGCCTGGGCACAGGGCAAGAGATAGAGCCTATCTCTAGTAGGCTACAAAGGGCAAAGGAGGGTGCTCCTGGGGATACCAGGGCGGCTAACAACATAGCGCTGATGGGGGCGGGCGCTAGTTTAGTAACGGGTACTAGCCCTTGGGCCGAGCAGGGCCTAAAAGAAATAGGCGTGCCTGTGGCTATGCCTATGGCTGGGCCTAAAGTTGAGGTAGGGGAAGTTGAGAGCTCATTTGTAGTTGAGGATATCAAATGTGAGTTTTTATCCTTGGTAACTGCTGATGTTCTTTTAATCAGTGTTGATCAGCGCTATTTTATGATTAGGGGCAGTGAACTTAATTATGAAATACTTAAGCGTAATTACCTTAATGAAGTTTTACAAAAGCAGGTTGATAGTTATCATTTAGAGCTGCCTTTTGCTCTTAAATGTGATGTTAATTTAGTAAAAGCCTGTAAGCAAAAAGAAGTGATAGCAGCAGCTAAGCGTTGTGGCTTTGTCCTTAAGTCTCAAGGTTCACGCTCTTGTGTGGAGCTGAGTGCTATTCCTAATATTATTGTAAAAAGTAATTTAGCTAAGATTGCGCTTGAGGCTTTAAGCTTGATTTGTCTTGCTTGTGAGGCCATTAATGAAGAGGGCAAAGCTCCTGAGCAGTTAGCAACTTTGCTCTCACGCTCTAAAAGCATGTCAGTAAATACCTCTTTAGATGGTGTGCAATTAATTGCTAAGCTCAATAAAGCCAGTGTTATTACGAACTTAATAAAGTATCATCATGCAAAAGAGCTTAATTTGCTATCTTTGGCCGTCAGTTTACTAAGAAGCTAATTCTTGCGCTAAACTATGAGATTTTTATAATGTACGGCACTATCTTTTGGCTCAAGAATATTAAGAGGATATTCCATGTTTGACGCTGTAGTGATTTTAGGCCCAACAGCATCGGGTAAAAGCGCCCTGTCTTTAGAGTTGGCTCGTAATTATAATTGTGAGATTATTTCTCTAGACTCTGCTTTAATCTACAAAGGCATGGACATTGGTAGCGCTAAGCCTAGTAAAGAGGAACTTAGTGTTTGTCCTCACCATTTGATTGATATTTGCGATCCTGCACAAAGCTACAGTGCGGCTAATTTTAGAGAAGACACTATCAGGCTGATTAATGAGATTAAACAGCGTGGAGCCTTACCTATTATTTGCGGCGGTACTATGATGTACTATAAGGCTTTAGTAGAGGGATTATCACCACTACCTAGTTCTACAGCAGAGGTCAGAGCCAAGGTTCAAAAGATAGCTGATGACAAGGGGTGGCCATATGTACACTCTTTGTTAAAAGATATTGACCCTGTTCAATATGAAAAGTTAGCGCCTAATGATAAGCAACGAGTAGCACGTGCCTTAGAGGTTTACTTTATGACAGGTAAGGCTATGAGTTCATTCTTTGGTGATAATAAAGACCAATGCCCGTTCAATCTTTTCGAAATTGTTTTGCTACCTCAGGATAATGATCGTAGTGCTTTGCGCGTCATGATTAAAGAGCGCTTTGAAAAGATGCTAGAGCAAGGTTTAGTAGATGAGGTACAAAAGCTCTTAGATAGAAAAGACCTCACTGATGATATGCCTGCTATGCGTGCAGTAGGTTATAGACAAGTTGCCATGTATTTACGTGGTGAAGTTAGTTATGAGCAAATGATTGAACTTAGTGTTATTGCCACAGCCCGCTTAGCCAAGCATCAAATGACTTGGCTTAGAGGTGGTCTTAAGGAAAATAACCATAGCGATAAGATAGTACGTCATTGTTTGGCTATTGAGGATAGTAACAAAACACAAAAGATGTTAGATCTTATTGCTCAAGAACAGTCATTTACCGTATTTAAGCAAGTTTAGTTGCTATAATTTTAGTTAAGGCACTTGGTCAGAGCTTTATTCTTTAGTAATGGTGGACCTATATGTCAGATACTTTCACTAAGAAAAATCAGGCCCAACTTTTAAAGCAAGAGACCTTTATTGTTTCGTCTTTACAATTGAATGAACAAGAAAATGCTATTCAAGATAGGGTTATATTAGCTAAATATATAGCAGATATTGAACTTGCTTTAATGTCAGAGGAGCAAGCCCTTTTTAATAAAAGAAAGGAAATTACTCCTGTTAATTTAGTTAACTCTTTGCAAGAGCTGATTGTAGACTGTCAAGAAATAGCGGTCATGGCTACTACTATGGCTCCCTTATGGAGCTTTGATAGAATCAAGTTTTTCTTGTTATCACTTGAAGAAATATTAGTTTTTGGCGATGCAAGTTTTAAACAAAATGGTGTATTTTTAAAGAAAATTATTTTAGCAGCGCAAGAGCGTTTTGATATGGCGGCCCTTGCCGATCTATTTTCTGGTGAGTGCCAATCATTGTTACGTTATTTGTTGAATCAAGTAAGTAACAAAAACAAAAAATGATGCTGGGAAGCATTAATCATTCTTTTATAGGAAAAAATAATTTATGGCAGAAAAGGAGTTTGAGCCTTTAGGCCCAACTATTTTAGTGCATGTGGAGTTACCACAAGCCAAAAACCAAGAAGATTTAGAAGAACTCCATCGCCTCGCCGAATCGGCAGGATCTAATATTTGTGATGCTATAGTCTGTCGTAGAGATGGCATTGAGCCTCGTACTTATATTGGATCAGGAAAAGTTACTGAGGTAGCAGATGCAGTTAAAGCACATGATGCTAAGGTAGTAATTTTTAATAGTCCTTTAACTCCAGCTCAAGAGCGTAATTTAGAAAAAGAGATTGGAGTAAGAGTGATGGATAGAGTTGCTCTTATTTTGGTTATCTTTGCTATGCGTGCTCGTACTTATGAGGGTAAGTTACAAGTTGAGTTAGCGCAATTGCGTTATGAGCAGGCCCGCTTAGTTCGTGGTTGGACTCACTTGGAGCGTCAAAAAGGTGGTTTTGGCCTTAGAGGTGGTCCTGGTGAAACTCAGATTGAGCTTGATCGTCGTGCTTTACGTGAGCGTATTAGTGCGATTAAAGAGGACTTGGAGGTTGTAGCCCGTCGCCGTGAGCAAAACCGACAAGAGCGTAAAAAGAATGCTGTACCTGTAGTTTCTTTTGTAGGCTACACCAATGCTGGTAAGTCAACTTTATTCAATCGTCTTACTAGCTCTAAAGTCTATGCAGCTGATCAGCTCTTTGCTACTTTGGATCCAACCTTGCGTAATATGGTGTTACCAACAGTAGGTAAAGTAGTATTTGCTGATACTGTAGGTTTTATTCGCCATTTGCCTCATGAATTAGTAGCTGCCTTTAGAGCTACTTTAGAAGAGACTATTCAATCAGATTTGCTCTTACATATTATTGATATTGCTGATCCTCGTATTGAAGACAATATTGAGGCGGTAAATGCAGTATTGGAGCAAATTAAAGCTGATCAAGTGCCAACTTTATTGGTATTTAACAAGTCAGATTTGAAGGACGATGTTGCTATTGGTATTGTCCGAGACGAGACTAATAAGCCTATTAGAGTTAATGTCTCAGCTAAAAATGGCTTAGGCCTAGATGATCTCTTAGCTGCTGTTAGTGAGTTACTAACTTTAGATCAATGTGAATTTGAGCTTAAGTTAGGTCACCAAGACGGTAAGTTAAGAGCAGCTTTATATGAGCTTAAAGCTCTAGAGGTTAAAGGCTATGATGAGCAGGGGCATGAATTGGTATCAGTTAAGCTCAAGCCATCAGATGCCGCTCGTATTGAAAAGCTCTCCTCAGGTCGCTTAAGTGCTTGTTTAATTAATCATCAAGGCACCCTTCCTTGGGTTCAAGAGGAAAGCTTTGACTTTGATGATATAGATTAGCCCAAAGCCAAAGCTCAAGACCCGTGCCCTGGCCTTGCCATGGCAATGGCCTGGGCTTGGGCTTGAGCCTTAGCTGATATTAGGCCCAATATCAGCTAGTGAGTGCTAGCTAAAAAAGCGCAAAGTTTAAAATTTTTGTCACTTAAAACAAGATTGTGATGCTAGTAATAGGATAAGCAGGTTTTATTTAAGTAGAATAAGCCCATTGTTTTGCTGAAAATACTAATTTTTCATGCAAAAATTAGTCTGCTAAGTCTAATTTAAGTGATTAGCGTTTAAAATTAACGATTAGCTTTCCAATAGAGCGCAATACAAGTTTTTTTTATTACGGCGTTTCGTTCCTATTTAGGTTAAATCAAAGCTTAGGTTTTGGTGTTAGCTTTAGTTAGGGCAGTGAGTGTTGCATGTTAGAAAACAATTCAAATATGGGATGGAATCCTCCAAGTCAGGGTCCTGATGGTTCAAAGGATTCTCGCCCACAAAATCAAGATCGCGATCCTTTGGGTGGCGAAAACCAAAATGACAATCCGTGGACCCGTCCTCGTCGTAACAACGAGAACGATGTTGGCCAATTCTTTAAGAAAGCTGAAAAGATTTTGTCCAATAAAAAAGGCGGCATGGGTGGCATGGGCGGTAATTTCAAGCCTAAAAATGGTGTTAAGGGCGTATTAACAGCAGTAGTGGCTGTTATGCTTGGTATTGCTATTTTTAATGGCTTTTATACCGTAAAAGAAGCTGAGCGTGGTGTAGTATTACGCTTTGGTAAGTTCTATGAGGTAGTAGATCCTGGTTTACAATGGAAAATTCCTGGTATTGACCAAGTTACTACTGTGGATATTGAGCAGGTTCGTTCTATTCAGTCCTCAGGCGCTATGCTTACTGAGGATGAGAACGTAGTAATTGTTGAAATGGATGTTCAATATCGTATTAGCGATCCTTTCCAATACTTATACTCTGTGACCAGCCCAGATAATTCCTTAATGGAAGCTACTGATAGTGCTTTACGCTATGTAGTAGGTCATACCTTAATGGATGATATCTTAACCTCAGGTCGTGAGCGTGTACGTCAAGATACACGTGAGTTGTTAATTTCCATTATTGAGCCATACAAAATGGGTCTAAGCATTGTGGATGTTAACTTCTTGCCTGCTCGTGCCCCTGATGAGGTTAAAGAAGCATTTGATGATGCTATTGCTGCTCAAGAGGACGAGCAACGCTTTAAGCGTGAAGCTGAGGCCTATGCTAATGAGGTTTTACCTCGTGCAGAAGGTCAAGTACAGCGTATTCGCCAACAAGCAGAGGCTTATCGCTCTCGTGTGGTCTTAGATGCCCAAGGTGAGGTAGCTCGTTTCGAGCAAATTCTACCTGAGTATGCTGCTGCCCCTGAGATCACTCGTACTCGTATTTATCTTGAGACTATGCAAGATGTATTAGGAAATTCCTCTAAGATTATTTTAGATACTCCAGAGGGATCTAATCCTGTTTTATACTTGCCTATGCCTCAAGGTAGTGGTGCTCCTACAAACAATAATGCTAAGGCCAGCACTCCTACACAAGTACCAGCTTATAGCGCACCAAGCACTTCAAGCTCTAGCACCCCATATTATTCATCTAACTCACAAAATAGTTCTAACACTACCACAACAGGTCGACGCAATGCAGATCGTCAAGTAGGTTATAGCTATTCCCAAGGAGGTAGATAATAATGCGTAGTTCTTCATTTAACTTAGCGATTACTGGCTTATTAATCGCTGGATTTTTAGCCTTTAACTCAGTATTTGTAATCTCTGAGGGTAATGTTGGTATCGTAACTCGTTTCGGTAAGGTATTACGTAATTCTGATTCTGAGTTAGCCGTATCTACTCCTGGCTTACACTTTAAAATTCCATTTATCGATAAAGTACGTGTCTTAGATGCTCGTATCCAAACTTTATCAGCTCGTGCCGATCGTTTCGTTACTGCTGAAAAGAAGGACTTAATTATCGATTCATATGTAAAGTGGCGTATTAGCGACCCATCAACTTTCTATTTGACCACTGCAGGTGGCAACATCATGCAGGCAGAAGAGTTATTACGCCGTCGTATTAATAACTCCTTACGTAGTCAGATTGGTCGTTTAACCATTCACGAGATTGTGTCTGGTCAAGAAAAGGCTGGTAGCTATGGTGAAATGGATAGTTCCTTTGACAGCGTCACTGATAAAAAGGACTTAGGTAAAACCTTAGCTACCCAAGTTACTAATGACGATACTTTAAAGGTAGACTCAGACAAGCTTAGCGACACTGCTAATGATGATGAAAATATTATTAGTAGCTCTAAGCGTGATCAAGTTATGCAAAATGCTTTGCGTGACTTAGGTAAGGGCTCTAATGAACTTGGTATTCAAATCGTTGATGTGCGTATCAAGCAAATTAACTTACCACCTGAGGTTTCCAACTCCATTTATCAGCGTATGAGAGCTGAGCGTGATGCAGTAGCTAAATTACACCGCTCTCAAGGCCGTCGTGAGGCTGAGACTATTAAGGCTCAAGCCGATCGTGAGGTAGCAGTTAAGATTGCAACTGCTGAGCGTGAAGCACGTCGCCTCATGGGTGAGGGTGATGCTGAGGCTACCCGTATTTATGCTGATGCCTATGGTCAAAATGCTGAGCTCTTTGATTTCTTACGCTCTATGGACGCTTACAAAAAGTCCATGTCTAAGGGTAATGATGTCTTAGTGCTTAAGCCAGATAGCGAGTTCTTCCGCTACTTTACTGACCCTAGCAATGCCAAATACAAGTAAAAGCTAGCTTTTATTAAACAAAAAGGCCGTATCGTTAAGATACGGCTTTTTTATTAACAATAGTGCGTTATTAAAAGGCAAGGGCTGTTAATTTTAGTGCGCAGCTAATCAAGCTTTGGCTAAACTATTAGCTTTTTGTAAATTTTAGGTGCAATTTGTTATAAGGAGCTTTGAAAAATTTTATTTATCAGCATACAATAAATAAAGCGTTTTGTTTGGTGAAAAAAACAAAGCGCTTTTTTTGTGCATATAGCTGACATAAGGAAGGGCCTGAAAGCTTGTCGTATTTAGACTTTTCCTTATGTCAGCTTAAAGCGTTAATACTAGTTCTACCTTACTTAAAGAGCCTGACAAATAGGCTAAACTAGGCTAGAATTAAAGTGTTTGCGTTGCGCAAATCAATAGGGTTTACATTAACTATTAAATAGTTAAGTAAAACTTTTTGTTTTCTTAATACCACCGAGAAAAATAACATGCCTAACAATGTTGTAGTACTTGGCACCCAATGGGGTGATGAGGGAAAGGGTAAGATCGCTGATTTGCTAACTAGCACTGCTGATATTGTAGTGAGAAGCCAAGGCGGTAACAATGCAGGTCATACCTTAGTGGTTGGCGACAAGAAAGTAGTTGTTCGCTTAGTTCCATCAGGCATTTTACACTCTTCTAGCCTGTGCTTAATTGGTTCAGGTGTAGTTGTTTCTCCTGATGCTTTATTTGGTGAAATTGAGGAGCTTAAGGCTTCTGGTATCACTGATGCTGAGCAGCGCATCAAGATTTCTGCTGGTTCTTCTTTATTATTACCAGTACACGTAGCTATTGATAAGGCCTCCGAGCTTAAGCGTGGCAAGAATGCTATTGGTACCACTGGTCGTGGTATTGGCCCTTGCTATGAGGATAAGGTAGCACGTCGTGGCTTACGTATTGGTGACCTCTATGATATGGAGGTATTTAAAGAGAAGTTAGCTGCCTTACTTGAGTACCGTAATTTTGCTCTTAAGAATTACTATGGTGCCCCTGAGGTTTCTTATGATGAAATCTTATCCCAAGTAATGGCTGTTCGTGACCGTCTCTTAGCCATGGTTGCTGACGTTTCTGCTATCTTAACTGAGGCTCGTGCTAACAATAAGAAGGTTTTATTTGAGGGTGCTCAAGGTACTTTCCTTGATATTGATTATGGTACTTACCCATTCGTAACCTCATCTAATACTGTAGCTGGCGGTTGCTGCACTGGTTCTGGCGCTGGTCCTCGTCACATTGAGTACGTATTAGGTATTTGCAAGGCCTATACTACTCGTGTAGGTGGCGGTCCATTCCCAACTGAGTTATTTGATGATATTGGTGAGGGTATTCGTGCTCGTGGTGCTGAGTTCGGTGCTGTTACTGGCCGTCCACGTCGTGTAGGTTGGTATGATGCTGTTGCTATGCGTCGTGCGGTAGCCATTAACTCCTTAAGTGGCTTAGCTCTCATGAAGATTGACGTTTTAGACGGCATGGATGAGCTTAAGATTTGTACCAAGTATCAATTAGCTGACGGTACTATTAGTGATTTACCTCCATTAGCTGCTTATGAGTATGCTAAGGTAACTCCAATTTACGAGACTATGCCAGGCTGGAGTGAGTCTACTGTTGGCATCACTAAGTTTGAGGATTTACCTGTTAACGCTCAAAACTATATTCGCCGCTTAGAAGAGTTAGCTACTATTCCTGTAGCCATTATCTCTACTGGCCCTGAGCGTGATCAAACCATTATGCTCAATGATCCAATGGCTTAATCAGATTTAAAATTCCAAATCGTTCTAAAAACAGGCGGCAAAAGACCCACATCTTTTACCGCCTATTTTTTTCCAAAAAGACCCCATCGTCCCCAGCACCTGCGCCAGCGCAGGCGTTGCCTGCACTGTGCCTACGCTGTGCGCAGGCTCTGGCGCATGTGGCGCTGGGCACAGCCCCAGTCTCTTGCTAAAAATAAGGCCCAAGCTTTTGATAGCTTGAGCCTTATTTTTTAGCTTTAATGCTTTAGTGAGCTCTATCTACAGCCTTGTGGCAGATGTAAATTAAGCTTTCTTTATAGCTAGAATCGCTGAGCACCTTGAGACAATCAATGGCTCTATCGGCTGCTTTCATGGCCTCTTGCTCGCAAATTTGCAAGGCATTGGTACGCTCAATAGCGGCTTTTACACCTGATAAATTAACCTCTTCAATGTCTTTTAATAATTGCTTACGCTCTTCATCGCTGTGGCAATTATTAATAGCAACTAAGACTGGTAAAGTAATACGATGATCGGCTAAATCAGTACCAGGGTCTTTGCCTAAAGCTTGAGCATCTGCGCTATAGTCAAGCATGTCATCTTTGATTTGGAAGGCAATACCTAGTTGGCGACCATATTCACGTAAAGGCTCAATTAAATTATTGTCCTCTTTAATAAAGATGGCAGGGGCTGAGGCTGCTAGCTCAAAGAGTACACCTGTTTTGGCATAAATGGTTTTGTAGTAGGTGTCTAAAGACAGATTGATATCGCCTTCGTTCTCGAGCTGATAAAGCTCTCCTACCACCAGCTGACTTAAGGTGTGGTTAAGGGCAATAATAATGTCAAAGTCGTGTGCTTTTTCTAATAAATTGAAGCAACGGGTAAACATATAATCGCCAGCTAAGACAGCAGCATGGTTACCATCAGTTTCATTTAAAGTTGGCTTGCCACGACGTAAAGGGGCCTTATCAATTACATCATCATGAATTAAAGTTGCTGCATGTAAGGTTTCAATGGCCGCACCAATATGACAGACCTTATCTAAATGTAGTTCTTTATTAAAGTGAGGTAATGCATAAGCGCTAAATAAAGTAATACGAGGTCTAACTCGCTTACCACCAGCATTGATCACATATTGGCACATAGCATTTACATGTGTTTCCAAGTGGTGATCAGTGTAAGTTGCGTTTAATAATTCCTCAACCCTATCTAGGCTTGGGCAGTCTAATTTGTTGCTCGCCTGAGAGTGTGCCGCCATACAACAATCCTTGAGAGTATATGGCACGTTTTTGAGCGCTGCCATCTCTAAATAAAACTATGAAATTTTAGTAGCCAAAAGATAGCTACTAGTCCTTGTACATCTAAATATGACGTTGAAAAAGTCTATATATTTTAGCATGTCTAGTATAAGTTTAACGGATCGCTCTTGCTTTGCTTTGGCTTTTAGGCTGCAATTTGTTTGCAACTGACAAATTACTGACTTGACTTATTAAATATTCAAACTTTGAACTAATACCATAGAAAAATAAATTTACTTATGCTATAATTTTGCGGTTTTGAAAGTCGATATATTTGACTTTTTATATACTGAGTGTGTAAAATATGCGCTCACTATATTTGACCTAACAAAAGGCCCTGATTCCATGCGAGTCAAGTTCTTGGTCGAAAGGCTAGATGGTTTGAGATTATTAAAAAACCATTAAACAACCTACGTTAAGCCTCTTAAAGCTTCGTTAAGAGGGTGCTCTTAAAGCTTTAACTTACAGAGTGTTTCGTCTTGGTTGCCATCCATTTACTTTACGTTTGGATGTACCTTTGTTAGTGATTGATGAATTGATTTGAGCGGGAGCACAAACTCCTGCGTTCAAACGGAGTTTGAGCATGTACGCAGTTATTTTTTGCGGTGGCAAACAGCACAAGGTCAGCGAGGGTGAAAAGCTTCGTGTTGATCTTTTAAACAAGGAAGCCGGCAGCACTGTCGAGTTAGACAAAGTGCTCTTAATTTCTGATGGCACCAACGTTAAGGTTGGCGCTCCATACATTGACGGTGCTAAGGTTACCGCCACTGTATTAGGCGAGGTTGCAGGCGAGAAGATTAAGATCGTTAAGTTCCGTCGTCGTAAGCACCATCAGAAGGTTACTGGCCACCGTCAGTGGTTTACCGAATTACAGATTACCGGTATTACCGGTTAGGAGTAAGAATCCATGGCACACAAGAAAGCCGGTGGTTCCGTTCGTAACGGTCGCGATTCCCAGGCCCAACGTCTTGGTGTAAAGCGTTATGCAGGTGAGTTAGTTAATGCAGGCAGCATCATTGTTCGTCAGCGTGGCACTCACTTCCACCCAGGTGCAAACGTAGGTATCGGCAAGGACGACACCTTATTTGCTAAGAAGACTGGTAAGGTTTCTTTCGTAACTCGTGGTCCTAAGGGTCGCAAGTACGTAACCATCATCGCTGAAGACGCTGCTTAGTCTTTATTGATGGTTAGCTCAAAGTTAATTTTGAGTAGAAACTGACAAAAGGCCTGCATCACCTCAAGGTGGCGCGGGCCTTTTGCGTATCATAGGCTTATGCTTATGAGCACGATTTGGAAGCTTTAAGCTCTCATTTTTTTCCAGAATCGAGGTTTTATCATGAAGTTTGTTGATGAGGCTACCATTCGCGTGGAAGCTGGTGACGGCGGCAATGGAGTCGTAAGCTTCCGTCGTGAAAAATATATCCCTAAGGGCGGCCCAGATGGTGGTGATGGTGGTGATGGCGGCAATGTATTTATGATTGCTGACAATAACCTTAATACCTTAGTTGACTATAAGTTCACTAAATTCTACAAAGCTGAGCGTGGTCAAAATGGTATGTCATCTGACTGTACTGGAGCCAAGGGCGCTGACATTATTTTAAAAGTGCCAGTAGGTACTCGTATTACTGATAAAGAGACTGGTGAGGTTTTAGGTGATCTTAGACATGAGGGTGACCTATTACGTGTAGCTAAAGGCGGTCACCATGGCTTTGGTAATACCCATTTTAAGAGCTCTACTAATCGTGCTCCTCGCCAAAAAACCAATGGTACTCCAGGTGAGAGACGTATTTTAGAGTTAGAGTTACTCTTAGTAGCTGACGTAGGTCTTTTAGGCCTGCCAAATGCTGGTAAATCTACTTTTATTCGCTCAGTCTCAGCAGCTCGTCCTAAGGTAGCTGATTATCCTTTCACTACTTTAGTACCTAATTTAGGTGTAGTTAAAACAGGTGATGGCGAAAGCTTTGTAATTGCTGATGTGCCAGGCTTAATTGAAGGCGCTGCTCAGGGTGCTGGTTTAGGCCACCGTTTCTTACGCCATTTAGAGCGCTGTCGTGTGCTTCTCCACTTAGTGGATGCTATGCCTGTAGATGGCTCTGATCCTGTAGAGAACGCCAAGGTTATTGAAAAAGAGCTCCAAGAATATGCTCATGACCTTTATGAAAAGCCACGTTGGTTAGTGGTTAATAAGGTTGACCTTTTAGAAGGTGGTGAGCAAGAGGCTCAAGAGTTAATTGAAAAGATCTCTAACTCTTTAGAAACTAAGCCAGAGCGTACCTTTATTATTTCAGCTTTACAAAAGCAGTACACTAATGAACTTACTCATGCCCTACAACAATTAGTAGATGAAGTTAAGCAAGCAGAGTTAGATGCTGAAAATAATAAGGATAAGAATGCCGCTGATGACTTCGTATGGACTGAGGGTGCTAAGCACCTTAAGGATCCAGTAAATGGAGCCTCTTTAGACGGCATGGATGACGATTTTGATGACTTCTATGATGATGAGGATGATGGCGTAGAAATCGTCTATCAGAAGTAAGTCCTAATAAGATCGCAATCTAAAATTTTTCAAAGTGCTAAGCATATTATGGATGTGCTTAGCACTTATATTTTTTTTGCATGCTTATAATTTATTTTTAGCCTGAAATTTTGTTGCGGGCACTTTAAGCCTAGGAGCTAGCGTGACTAATCAAGTAACTGAACCACCAAAGAATGTATTTCGCTTTTTACCAGCTAAAGACTGTACTTTATCCATGGTAGTAGCCATGGGTCTTGATAGAGCCATTGGCGAGCGTGGTACTATGCCTTGGTATTTACCAGCCGATCTTAAGCACTTCAAACAAGTTACTCTTCAAAGCTGTGTCATTATGGGAAGACGTACTTTTGAGTCTATTGGTCGTCCTTTGCCTATGCGCCGCAATATTGTGATTACCTCCAGCGCCCAATTAAAGGAACGCAATGATATTGAAGTAGCCTCTTCTTTTCAAGAAGCTCTATCCATGGCCAAAGATAAGCTTAAAGCTGCCGAGCACTATGATAATTTAAACTCTGACGTGCCTGTAGTTGACTGCGAGTATAACAAGATCTTTATTATTGGCGGAGCTGCGCTGTTTGAAGAGGGGTTAAAGGTAGTTAATGAGCTGATTATTACTAAGATTAGAGCCTCCTTCCCTTGTGCTGACACTCATTTTCCTGACTTTAACCAATATGGTTATTTCATTTTGCAAGAGCAAAAGCCTTTTGTGAATGACTATAAAGCTTTTTATTTCTGTAAAGCTGAGCAACCAAGTGGTTTTGCCCAAGAGATACCAGAATTTGATGAAGAAGAGGTTTTGGTAGATGAGCAGGATAATTTGATGAAGGTGGATAATATCCACAATGGCTTAGCCTTTAGCTATTTAACCTACGAGCGCATCAGCTAAGCCACAGCAGCGCTGCGCTGTGCGTAGCTTAGCTGCGCTTAGCTACGCTTGCTTGCTTGCGCCTTATGGGCCAAGGCTTTAACCTTAGCCCAAAGGAGCAAGCTAGCATATGCGCTAGTGCGCAAGCTTGCATGCTAGTGCGTAAGCACTAGCTTTAGCTTAGCTTAGCTTGCTAGATAGAGGCATAGCCTACTGATTTTACTGAGAAGAAATGGTCATCCTCAAAGCGCCAAGCAGTTAAGCGATCGCCCCAAACACATCCAGTATCGAGAGCTCTAATGTTGGTGACATTACATTTGGCATTTAAAGCAGCCCAATGACCGAATACGAGCTTATAGGGCTTATTTTTATAAACTATAGGCTGGCTTAGTTTAAACCATGGGGTAAGTCCCTGATTGGTTACTAAATCAGGATTAACTGCGCTATTTTTATAGTCTAAAGAGCAATCTTTATAACACAGGCGCATTCTAGTAAAGGCATTAAGAGCAAAACGCCAGCGGGCTAATCCATTATTGGATAAATCATAATTACGAGGCTCTTCGCTATACATATTGCGCAATAAGATTAAGCGTCTTACAGGATCTCTAAATACTCTTTGAATTTCTTTAGACTCTTTGCGCGCTTGTTTAATATCCCATAAAGGAAAAATACCTGCGTGAGCTACAGCTAAAGCTTTAGTATCATGCAATTGTAACAGGCTAGATTTTAAGAAAAATTCGACTATCTCTTCTCTTAATTTGGACTTTAAGATCACTTCAAGATTGTCTTTAGCACGAGCCTTGCTAATGCCATAATGCACCGCTAAAAAGTTAATATCATGATTACCTAGTACTGATTTTACACACTTGCCTAGCTTTAAAATTTCTTGCATAGTTTCAACTGGTAGTGGGCCACGACCAATGAGATCACCAGTTAAAATTAAGTCATCCTTATTCTCATCAAACTTGATGAGCTCTAATAATCTCATAAGCTCATCATGGCAGCCATGAATATCTCCTATGCAGTAAGTGGCCATTAAGTGCTCCTTAAACGTCTTATCATTCAATCGATATTTTGCAAGACAACAATAAATTACTAGGCATATAGCCTGATAATTCTGTTTTGAACAAAAGATGTAATGCTATTGTTGCATACTTGAAAGAAAGTATGTTTAAGGCTGGATAACTTTTTTTGCCATTTATTAAAATTGAGCAGCACTTACACATTGGCTTTTATTATATAAATACGATAAATATCAGCAAAACCCAGAAAATGTTGTCTAAATTTTGCGATAAATAATTAAAGCCGATAGTCTTTTTGCTACATTATAGTGAAGCTAATAGCATTGATTATTACAGGGTATAAGCACATATGAACTTAGAAAAGCTTATATGCGCTTGCACTCTTGCGCTTGCAAGCTTGTAAGCCTGCACTCTTGCGCACACAGGCACTCTGCTGCGCTTGCACTTTTGCGCACTTGCGCTTGCAAGATTGCGCACTTGCGCACTGGCACTTTGATGCTCTTATGCTGTTGGTAAAGATTGGTAAAGTTTTAGGAAGGTCTGATTATGCCATATATAGTCAAAGGCTTTACGCAGGAGAAGCTTATTCCTGCTGTAGATTTGGTTAAGCTTATCAACCAATATGTGCCCCTTAAAAAATCAGGAGCTAATTGGACAGCGTGCTGCCCTTTTCATAACGAAAAGACTCCATCCTTTTTCGTCAGCCCTTCACGTAATATGTTTAATTGCTTTGGCTGTGGTGAACATGGTAATGCTCTTGATTTCATTATGAAATATAAGAACATTGACTTTGTTGAGGCCGTTGAAGAGCTTGCTCATTATGCGGGCATTGAAGTAGAGTATGAGAAGTCAAACGGCAACTTTGTCAAAGCAGCTAGTGATAAAAATAAGAAGTTATATGAGCTCATGGATAGGGCTGCTCATTTCTTTACCAAGCAATTAGAGCTCAACCCTGCGGCAAAAGATTACTTTATCAATCAGCGTGGTCTTAGCGAGGAATTAATAGTTAAAGCTCGTTTAGGGTTTGCTCCTGATAGTTGGGACTATGTAGAGAAAGTTTTAATTCGCTCTCCAGAGGAGTATCAGCTTTGTGTTGACTTGGGCTTACAAACTGATCGCTTTGAGGAGGGGAAACATATAAAGCGCTCTTTCTTTAGAGGGCGTGTGATGTTTCCTATTTTTGATAAAAAGGGCCGCATTATAGCTTTTGGTGGTCGTGTCTTTAATCATGATTTTGGCCCTAAATACTTAAACTCTCCTGAAAGTCCTATCTTTAGAAAGCGTACTGAGCTATTTGGCTTATATGAGACCTTACAGGCCCATCGTAACCGCCCTGAAAAAATAGTAGTGGTTGAGGGCTATATGGATGCTATTGCCTTACGCCAAGCAGGTTTTGACTATGTAGTGGCCACTTTAGGTACAGCTATTACTCAGGTACATTTAAAAACTTTATTTCGCTTTACTGATAAAGTCATTTGTTGTTTTGATGGCGATGAGGCAGGTAAGGCTGCTACCTGGAGAGCTATTAAAGCTATTACTCCTGTTATTGATGATCCTAAAAAGGAAATACGCTTTATTAATCTGCCAGCAGGACACGATCCTGACACTTTAATTCGTGCTGAGGGTAAACAGGCCTTTGAAAAAGAGATCCAAATGTCTGTAAGCTACTCAGAGTGTATTTTGCTCCATGAGTCTATACTGATGGATGTTAGTGAGCCTAGCTCCCGTATTAAATTTATCAATAGCATTTTGTCTATTGTTAAGGCCATGAAGAGTCCTCCTCTTCAAATTGTTACCTTACAAATGTTGGCAGACTATGTAGGTATGACTCTCTCTACTGTGCAAGACATGTTCAACAACGATGCTATTGAGGCTAATAATGAGTTTATGCAAGCTGACAATGGTGAGGACTATGTTGCGCCTAGTGCTAGCTCCTCTAGAGATAGTTATGTAACTAAAGGTCGTACCAATCTACCAAAATGGGCAAACAAGGGTTCATCCCCATCATCCAAAATGGTGTCCTTTACTAAGCATAACAGTAACTATCAGGCCCAACATGACTATATTGACGAGCCTCTAAACACCAACAACCCTCGCTATAACAACGCTAACGCTCTGCCCCCATCTTATGGTCAGGGCAGCCCAATGGGCCACCAAGCTGGAGCCATAAGCCCAGAAGGAGCCATGCCTCCAGGGGCTTTTCCTCCTGGAGGCGCTAATATGTTTCCTCCTTATGAGCAAGACTTTCAAGGTCCAGGCCCTGTACAAGGCCCAGGCCAAGGCGTTGGCTTTGGTATGGCCCAGGGCATGGGCCAGGGCATGAACCAATCTTTTGGCCAAGGCACGACCCCTGGTATGCCCCATAGTATGGGGTCAGGCATGGGCCCTGGCATGGCTTCTAATCCTGGCTTTAACCCTCAGTTATGGCCTAATGGGGGAGCTGTAGATAATATTAGTCAAGGCAACACTCCTTGGGGAACTCCTGATTACTCGCAAGATCGTAACTATACTCAAGGCCGTCAGCTTAGTCCTCAAGAAATTAACCAAGAGGCGGTGCGCTTGAGCATTGCTCGTAACCAAAATAGTCCTGCTGGTGAGTATATGTCGCTAGGCCCTAATGGTGCGCCTTTAAATGCAGGCAATCAAATGCGTACCCAGGAGTTTACGGGTGAGTATTTTGAAGGAGGACGTGGCCCTCAAGGTAATTTGATGTATCAAAGTGAAGTTGGCCATCTCTATGAGGATGGAGGTGCTCAGCTAGCTGCGCCTAATCAAGTTGATCTCTATGAGATGAACGGCCCTAGCTTTACTTTAAGTAGACAAGAGCGTCTTGAGTATAAAAGTGTAGTGGGACTTAACTTTACAGGTGCAGATTTAGACAGTGAGAGCTATCGCTTAATCAGTTTTATCTTGCAGTATCCAACTATTGTTGCCAATTACTACAATGTATTCATTATTGATGAGATGTTGGCCTTGGCCAAAGAGCTTAGGATAGTAGAGTATCCTTGCTTACAAAGATTATTAACTTTGATTAAGAGTAAGCCTACTATTACTTGTGCTGGTATTGTTGAAGAATATAGAGGCACTGACTTTGAACCTTTATTTAGCTTGTTGATGAACATTGATGTTATTCAAAGTCAAAGTTCAAGTCCTGATGCAGGAGAGCTCAATGCTCAGTCTAAGGCTGAGTATTTGGCCAATTACATTTTTTATACCTTATCTGAGCCTTTTAAAAATCGCATCGACTATTTGCACCAAGCTATGTACAGCGGTAGCGAGCTGTCCGATAAAATGCTTGAGGAGATTCGAGCCTTAAAAAAGGTAGTTAATATGATATCAGCTCAAAGCCTAGCTAAGAACATCAGCGTTAACCCTAAATAGCATTACTAGTCCTGACCAAAAGCTAAAAGCTAAAAGCTAAAAGCTACAAGCTTTTGGTCAGGGGCTAAAAGAGCTTTGGTAGAGGGCAAATATATGTGTTTTTTTGTTTACCTATAAGAACTTTCATTGTATAATGCGCCCTGCGGCCCATTAGCTCAGTTGGTTAGAGCAAGCGACTCATAATCGCTGGGTCTCCCGTTCGATCCGGGAATGGGCCACCATCATCTGATATCTTATCTTGCTACTTAATCTTGAGCCTAAAAAAAACAGGCTATCTTTTCAAGATTAAGCCTGTCTTTTCAAATTCCCTTATTGTTAGATCTCAATATTTAGAGTTTACAATCTTTGTGGGCATTCTTCTCAGCAGTTCTATAGCTGCCATCATAATAAACTTGTACTTGTACAGTATTGTTGTTTTGGTTGATTAAGCGAACCTTAGAGCCTTTTTTGTAATAACAGGAGAAAGGTTGATCAACTAAAATAAATCCTTGATTAGTATTAACGGTTAAGCGAGCTCCATCAGTAGTACGATCCATAACTTTGGAACCAACTCCCGATAAGAGAGCACCTATACCTGCACCAATTAAAGTGCCTTTAGTATTACCACCTATAATCTGACCTGCAGCAGCACCAATAGCACCACCTACAATAGCGCTATTTTGAGTATTGTAATGGTCAAGATCGATAGTAATGTATTCAACATCAGTGATTACACCTTCAGTAAAGTAAGATACTTTACCTGCCGTACTGGTAGGATTAGTACAACCTGAGGTGATTAAGCTACCAGCAAGCACAGATGCTAATAATGTGCTGGATAATAATCTTTTGGATTTGAAAAGGTTAAGCATAAATTCTCCCAAATTAATTGAGACCATATACTGAAGACAAAATAGGTTGTCTAATTTTATTTAGGCTTTTTCAGGCCTGACCCTAAAATAACATAGTAAACTTAGCATTTACTAAGATAAATCATTTTAGAGCTCTTTCATTACAAAGAATTAATTATGGCTGATACAGTAGAACTAATAGTAACAAAGCTTTCTAAAAAAGGTGAGGGCATTGCCTTTTATCAAGATTGGGAAGTCTATATTCCTCAAGTATTATTAGGTGAAAAACTCCAAGTAGAGTTAGGTGAGCCTTTTGTGCAAGGATCGGCACGCCGTCCTGGTAAAGTAGTGCAAATACTTGAGCCATCTGTTCATAGAGTTAGTTCTTATCCTTGCTCTAAATTTGGTCTTTGTGGCGGCTGCCAATATATGCATGTTAACTATCAAGAACAATTGAGAGTAAAACAAGCTGATATTGCTCAGGCGGTTAACAGCGCAGTAAACAGCGCCGTAAACAACAGCGCAAGCAGCGCTGCTAAAAACTCTGCCAAGTTAGTAAACCTCAGTGCAGAAGATATTCCTATGGAGGCTGTTGGGGCACAAAACTGTCGCTCTAAGAGTATTAGATATTTTGCTAATGATAATGAATTGGGATTAATTCAAGGTTTTTACGCCTCTCGTAGTCATGATTTGGTTGCTATTGAAAGTTGTTGCCAAGAGGTAGATGGCTTTGCCCCTTGTGCCAGTTCTTTAACTAAGTTGTTAGCCTCTAAGGGGGTTAAAGCACAGGACAGTGGAGCTGGCGCTATTAAGACTGAGTCTTTAGATCCTTTTTATGTCAAAGCCTTACAATTAAGAAAAGCTGATAATGAGCTCATGGCTTTATTAATTGTGACTGGTGCCATTGCTGATAAGCATAAGAGCGCATTAAAAACTTGGGCACAAGAGCAAGGTTTAGGTTCATTTTATGTAGGCTATAACAATCAAAGTGGTAATAGCCTTTATTGTGAACAAGTAGAGCTAATCTATGGTCAAGAGCTCTTAGTTAAGAACTTATTAGGGCTAAACTACTATTTTGGCCCTCAGACCTTTATGCAAGTTAATTATGATATGACACAAAAGCTCTATTCTGAGGCTATTGAGCATTGTTATAAGCATAAAGCGCCTGAGAATAAAGCAGATGAAGTAGCCTTGGATTTGTGCTGTGGTGTAGGTACCATGACCTTAGCCTTGGCCCAACACTTTAAACAAGTAATTGGTGTTGAGATTGTTGATAGTGCTATTGAGTTGGCTCAAAAGAATGCCCTGTTAAACAATATTAACAATGTTTCCTTCATTGCCGCTGATATCAACAAAGTGTTGCCAAGCTTATTAAATAGCGCACAAAGAGCCAAAGTTAAAGCTGTGATTGCAGATCCATCCAGAGCTGGTTTGGGTGCTGATTGTGCTCGCTTAATAGGTAAAATTCCTGGCCCTTGTGCTGTAAGTTTAATTTTCTGCTCTTTAACTGCCCTTAAAAGAGACTTGCCTATTTTATTAAAGGCTGGATTTACTATTACTAAGGTTAAAGGCTTTGATATGTTTGCCAATACTAATCATATTGAAACCTTGGTCTGTTTAACCAAAAGCAAGTAGTGTTGCTTTTAGTATAAAAAAGCTGGTGTAAGACTAAAGTGTGAAATTGGTCGTGTCTTTGCTTTAGTTTGTAAGCTAAGATAATGATTATTTTGGATCTAGTCTATTGGGTTAGATCATTCTCTTTAATTTGATTATATAGGAGCCGTCCGCTACTATAGCCATGCTATGCTTAAGTGTCATACTTGCGCCCAGCTTGCTATAAAGGCGGCAATTATTTATGAACACCAATGATCTTTTTGCTGACCGCTATTCGTGCCGTAAATTTGCCGATACTCCTTTAGAGGCTTCTATTATAGAAGAGTTATTGCAAGCAGCACGTAGCGCCCCATCGGCTTGTAATGCTCAACCTTATTTCTTTTATGTATTAGGCCCTGAGGCTATGAATAAGGTTGAAAGTCTGAGATCGTGGTATCAAGCTCCCGTTGTGATCTTAGGTTGCTTAGATACAGAAAATTATGGCTGGCAAAGAGCCAGTGATGGTGCGCTATTTAGCTCTTTTGATCTTGGTTTAGCTATGAGCCAATTAGTGTTAAAGGCAACTGAGTTCAATTTAGGCTCTTGTTATATTGCTTCTTTTGACCCAGATGAGCTAAGTAAGGTCTTAGATCTGCCTGAAAAGCATGTCCCTTATATTGCTGTAGCTTTAGGTCATGCCAGCATGGGCCCTAGCGATAATCACTATTTAAGACAAAGCCCTGATAAATTATTTAAAATTTTGCCTTAATTGGTTAACTGCAAAAACAAAAAGAGCTGTACTTAATCTTAAGACAGCTCTTTTTGTTTGGTCAGTAATAAACTAATTATTACTTAGCAACAGCTAAATTGTTGTGGCTTAATACAACCTTACGGGCAAAGACACGCTCGCAGTAGTGGCAGCGCATCATTACCTTGCCATCTTCTTTAAAGATACGGAAACGTGGGGTAGCACCCTCTTCTACATGGGTAATGCAGTTAGAGTTAGGGCACTTGAAAGCACCTTTAATCTCAGATGGTAAACGAAGCTTGTACTTATCTACTACCTTATAGTCCTTAATGGAATTTACAGTAGCATCTGGAGCTAAGATAGCTAATTGCTCAGTCTCAGATGGAGAGAAGGTAACATCAGAAATCTTAATGATATCTTTGAAGTGATCTTCCATCTCACGAGAGCGAAGGTTAAAGCCTACAGTAATTTGATTGTGCTTACCTAAGAAGTTAAATAAGCGCAAAATATTCATTGCTTGACCTGGAGCAATGTGGTCAATTACAGTGCCGTTAGCAATAGCCTCAACTAATAACTTATCGTTGGTGGTCTCGCTCATTTTAGATCTCCTTGTTTAAGACTAAGGCTAATAAGGCCTGACGGGCGTAGACACCGTTCTTGGCTTGCTGGAAGTAGTAGGCGTGAGGGGTATCGTCTACATCTAAGGTAATTTCATCAATACGTGGGAGTGGGTGCAAGATCTTCATGTTGCTCTTGGCCTCAGAGAGCATAGACTTGCTTAAGATGAACTTAGAACGTAAGTTTTGATACTCAGTCTCGTCAAAACGCTCTTTTTGCACACGAGTCATATAGAGGATATCAACCTCAGGAATAACTTCCTCAATAGTCTCGTGAACAGAGAATTGAACATTGTGTTTCTTTAAGTGCTTGAGAATGTACTCAGGCATAGCTAAAGACTCAGGAGATACTAAGTAAATATGTACATTGTTGTACATACATAAAGCTTCAGCTAAGGAGTGTACAGTACGACCGTACTTGAGGTCACCAACAAAGGCAATCTTAAGGTTATCAACCTTACCTTGAGTCTCGGTAATGGTTAATAAGTCAAGAATAGTCTGTGATGGGTGTTGGTTGGCACCGTCACCAGCATTAATTACTGGTACTGGAGAAATATCAGCAGCTAAACGAGCAGCACCTTCTTTAGGATGACGCATTACTAAAGCATCAGTATAAGAGGTGATAATACGAATAGAGTCTGTTAAAGTCTCACCCTTCTTTCCTAAAGAAGTGTTGGAGGCATCGGCAAAGCCAATTACTTTACCACCTAAACGCTGAATGGCGGTTTCAAAAGACAAACGAGTTCTAGTGGAGCCTTCAAAAAAAGTTACACCAATGAGTTTGCCAGCGAGCAAGTCATTACGTGGATTAGCTTTTAAAGAAAGAGCAGTTTCAAGGACATGGTCAATATGATCGCGAGAAAACTCTGAAATTGAGATGATATCTTTTTGGAAGAGGGGATTGGTCATGGATAGTTTCCCTACTGTTGACAGTTTAACAGTGCGGAAACAGGCAAGGTGGGTTCTCAAGAACATCATTATGCGCTGTTCCTGAAAAACTCATTATACAGAAATCAGAGTGAAAAAAATTAGCTACAACAAAAATAAAGTTATGATCGTGATCAAAAGCGCATAGATACGGTATTGATAGCTCAACTTGTTCACTAGTATTAAAGTTTTTTAAGAATTTTTTAAAAAACACTTTACACTCAATATAAAGTTGTGCATAATATGCGCACATTGCAGGAGCGTAGTTCTAATGGTAGAGCAGCGGTCTCCAAAACCGACGGTTGAGGGTTCGAGTCCTTCCGCTCCTGCCAATTAATAAATTGCCCCTTAATTGGGGTTTTTTCTTTTCTGGGCCATAGCAAATTAATTATTGCAATTAAGCTCATCTCTATTAAACCTCATTATCAGCTATAGCCCACACCTAATCACCTCACAAAAATCCTTATTGCTAATCAGCTCACTTTTTGCACGGCTCTTTTTGCTATTATTACAACAAGTTTTGCTGCCAAATCATTGGCTAATACTGGTCATAAGAACTAGGTTTAGCATAATAGTCATTTAAGAGTTAAGACCACAAGGCAAGCGCCAGGGCACAGCCTAACAGCTTGCCTCTGGCAAGCATCAGGGCACAGCCTAACGGCCTGCCTTTGGCAAGCATAAAGGCACAGTCCCAGCTCTTGCCTCTTACAAGAGCAGAGCTATGGCTTCTGTAAGTACTGGCACATTCTAAAAGGCGTGAATTTTATGAAGCTAACTTATCTTTATCACAGCGGTTTTTTACTTGAGTGTGAGAAGTGTTATGTAGTATTTGATTATTTTCTTGATGGCTATGATCTTAGTTCAAGCTTTTATGACAAGGGTGGCTTAGCCAGAGCCATTGGCCCTTTAGGTAGCGATCAATTAGTTGAGCAAGATGACATAGAAAAATTTGAAAGCTTAGAGATTTCTGCGCCTAATACTTCCAATCCAGGCACTTTAGGCTCTTTAATTGTGAATTTAGATAAGCCTTGTTATGTCTTAGCAAGCCATTTTCATAAAGATCATTTCTTGCCTTTTATTTTTAAGATCTTGGATTATGCCAAAGCAAGACGAGCACAAGAGAGTACTTTCCCTGAGGTAAAGCTCATTTTATCCAGTGATATCTTAAAATATCGTCGTAAAGTTTGTGCCCCTTATGTCAATGAGCTTACTTTTCTTGCCAAAGGTGAAAGCTATCAGGATGATTTAATTAAAATTAACGCCTATGGCTCCACTGATGTGGGCGGCTCTTTTGCTGTTCATGTGCCTGAACATAATTTTTCTTTATTTCATGCTGGCGATTTTAACTATTGGCATTGGCAAGAGGAAAGCACTCCTCAAGAAATAACTCAAGCTCATGACTTTTTCTTAAAAGAGTTAGCTTTTATTGAGCGTCACGAGTCTTATTTTGATGTCGTATTATTTCCTGTTGATCCTCGTATGCAAAAGAATATTGCCGCAGGTGCACAAGAATTTTTTGCCAAGATTAACTATCAGTTGCTAGTCCCTATGCATGTGATTGAAAAGCCACAAGAGGTACTCTCAGAGCTCAAATCAAATGAACTCTTTAGCTCCTGTCCTATTAGCTATGACCAAGAGGGTAAAGAGCGTATCTATAATCTTAGCTTGTCTAAGAGCGCCTCTAAAGAACAGTTGCAAGTGTGGCTCCCTCATAATAGTGGAGATTGTGCTCTTATTAACTTTGGTGCGTAAGATTAAAATAAGAGTAATTTTTTAGGTATAGGCTCAAATTAAAGTTAAAATTAAACAGCTTAACTTAGTTTTCTGAGGATTTTTTCATGAAGATTACAGCTCGTTTTGATCACTTCAATATTAATGTCACTGATCTTGACCGCTCTATTGCTTTTTACAAGGAAGCTTTAGGTTTAGAGGAAGTGCGTCGTAAGGAAGCCTCCGATGGTTCTTTTACTTTAGTTTATCTTGGTGATCAGCAAACTGGCTTTGCTCTTGAACTTACCTACTTAAAAGATCGTACTGAGCCTTATGAGCTTGGTGATAACGAGAGCCACTTATGTTTCCGTGTTAGCGAAGACTATGATCAAGTGCGTGAGTTCCATAGAGAAATGGGCTGCATTTGTTACGAAAATGAAAAGATGGGCTTGTACTTTATTCATGATCCTGATGATTACTGGATCGAGATCTTGCCTGTTAAAAAATAAGAGCTCAAGCTGTTATTAGTGATATGGCCAAGCCTTAGTCGTTTTATGAGTAGGGTTTGGTCTTATATGCCTTATCTGGTAGCGGATATAGGAAAGAGCGCCTTTATTGTATTCGTGTGCTTTCCTATGTCTGATATTGGCAATAATATGCCCTGATTAACTATTGCTCATTATGCGAAAAACTAATATTACCTGGAAAGTAAATCCATCGACAGTATTTGCTGTAGTGCCTGAAGATTACCTTGAGCAATCATCAGGGCCTGAAAGATTACCATCTATAGTCGAGACTGAGAGTAAGGTGGTGCCTGAAAATGATGCTAAGAGCGCAAATCTCAAGCAAAATCAGCCTACAGATGGCAAGCTAAATGAGCAAGCACTCCAGGTGCAGCGCAACAACATAGCATCCATTAAGAGCTTATTGGTCACAGAACAAAACAATTGTACTCGTAATCAAGCTCAGCTAAATGATGACATAGCCGCTTGCCAAGACAATATTAATGGCCTTAATCATGAAATTTATGATCTTGAGACCAAGCTCAACAGCTTACCAGCTCCAGGCCAGGCTCAAGGCCAAGGCCCTGCTATTGCTCAAGCTCCTAGCGCTGTACCAGAGGCTATGCCTATAGGAGTGGCAACTCAGGGTGTTACTAGTGTTCCTGGCGTTCCTGGTGCAGCACAAGTTATTGGTGCGCTACCAGAGACAAATAGCTCCAAGATAGCACTTGATGGCCGTCAGACTCAGTCTTCTGAGGTGGCTCCATTGTCTGTGCAGTCTTTAGGGGGCAATCAAGTTAATACTCAGCAACAAGCTGTAGCAGCGCCCGCCCCTAATATGGCTAATAGAAGCCAAAATGCGCCTAATAACGTATCTTATATATATGACAGGCAAGCTCAGGCTCAAGCCCAGGCTAATGCAGCTCGTACCATGAGTAATAATGCTCAAGGGCAGTGGTCAACTTCTAGCTTTGACCAATCTCAAGCTCAAGGGCTACCTCAGCGTCCAGGCAAGAATCAAAGCTATGGTCAGCAGCAGCGCCAGCGCTTGCGTCAGGCCCAGGGCCAAGGCCAAGCCCAAGGCTTTAGCCAAGGCCAGAGTCAGGGACAAGGTAGAGGTCAGGTCAGGGGCTATAGACAAGGTACAGTACCAATGTCTGCTAAGCCTCAATATGATCCTAGGTATGGTGAGATGGGAGCTCCTGAGGCCAATGGTACTCAATATGGGGCTATGGGCTCGCAAGGTGGCAATATGCCGCCATATGCTGTGCCTAATAGAGCTCAATATGGAACTCAAGGTTCTATGGGCGCACCTATGAATATGCCAATGGCCAATGGCCCTCAATATGGCGCTATGGGCCCACAAGGTGGTAACTGGCCGTACTATGGTGCTCCACAAGGAGCTCAAGCTCAATATGGTGCTATGGGCCCACAAAGTGGTAACTGGCCGCACTATGGTGCCCCACAAGGCCCTCAAGCTCAATATGGGGCTATGGGCCCACAAGGTGCTAATGGGCCACAGTATGGTGCTCCTCAGGGCCCTCAAGCTCAATATGGTGCTATGGGGCCACAAGGTGCTAATGGGCCACAGTATGGTGCTCCTCAGGGCCCTCAAGCTCAATATGGTGCTAACGGGCCACAGTATGGCGCTCCACAAGGCCCTCAAGCTCAATATGGTGCCATGGGCCCGCAAGGTAGTAATGGGCTACAGTATGGCGCTCCACAAGGGCCTCAATATGGAATGCCATATGATGCCTTTGATCCTGCCGCTAATGCCGCTCAAAGAGCCTGGGCTCAGCAAATGGCTATGGAACAGCAAATGGCTCTAGAGCAACAAATGGCCATGGAGCAACAACAAAGAGCTATGATGGCTATGGGACAGGGACAGCAGTTTAATTATATGAACATGCCTGTAGCTCCTAGACCTCATATGGGCGCTTTTTATGGCAATTATGTAGCTCCAAGTACGCAAGATCAGTATTGGGAACAGCCATTGCCTAATGGCTTAACTTATAGACCTGATGCTGATTTGTATATCATGATAGATCAGAGATTTGACTATCTTCATAATTTAATGAAAACACTCGCTGTTCGTGGTATTAGGATTATGCTATTCAATAACATGTGCCTATACGATAGGAATGACATTATTCTGCTTCCTTATCGCTTTGATCCTCTACCTAGCGATCATGTCTTTGTCTATGGTGCTGATAAGCAGTCATTATGGAAGTGGCTTAAAGCTGAATTTAGTTTTAGAAACATTAATTTAAGCGCTAAAGGCTAATTAATAGCAGATATTGAGGCTAAATAATAATTATGGGATCACGCCGTCACGCTCTAAAAGAAAAGCTTACCTGGGACATTATTAGTGAACCTTCAAAAGAGGTGGTTGAGCAGCTCATGCTTATTGAGGCTAGTGCTCATGATGATCCCTGGACTTATGATTCGCTCATGGAGTGTTTTACCGATAATTGCCGTTGTATAGGTCTTTATCTTAACAATGAGCTGATTGGCTTTTGCGTTATCTGCATTATCTTTGATGAAGCTGAGATTTATACCATTGGTATTTTAAAGAAATACCAGGGCTTAGGTTTTGGCCATAAGCTGTTATTAAAGAGCTTACAATTAAGCAAAGAGCTAGGGGCTAAAAACTGCTATTTAGAAGTTAGAGTTTCTAATGAAGTAGCCTTATATTTATACGATCTCTATGGCTTTCAAATTACAGGAATTCGCAAGAACTATTATGCCGCCACCTCAGAGCATCCTGCTGAGGATGCTTATACTATGGCTTGTAATCTTGAAGAGATCGATATGAACGATCCTTTTTTAAAGGTTTAAAAATAATAACCCCCAAAGGCCATTAGTAGCCTTTGGGGGATTTTCCCTCAAAAAACAGCTTCATAGACTTAGCTCAGCTAAGTGCACTTCATTGAGCTTGGTAGGGTCAATTGAGCAGCCATAATCAAAAGCTCGTTTAAAACTAACTTCCCTCCATGTCGTAATCTCCATCCAAGCTCAACTACTAAAACCTAAGTGTCTTAGCTATCTAAAAGGGTAGTTTGAGGATAAATAGAGCTTAGTGTAGTAGTATTTAGGCAAATCTTGATAAACCATTACCCTTCCTACCAAGACCTCCTTCATATTTAAAATATTCTCTACAATTTGACGAGAACCAGTACTAATTACCTTGCCTATTTTAGGTAAATTAAGGAATTTACCTTTAGGGGCCTGCAAGCAGCAGGAACTATTAAAAATGTTAGGAATAATGTCCCCTTCTTGAGGGTATTTGGCAGTTAATTGAAAGCTCTCTTTATTGATAAAGCTAGGTGGATTAAGAGCAGGGTTACTTAAAAAGGTAGTCCAATCTTTTTGATACTTAGAGATCGCATTTTGAATCACTGTAGGCTCAATATCATCAAGATTAATCTGTTGATCTACTAACATTTCAGGCAAGTTCTCTAAGCCTACTCTAGAGCAAAAAATGCCATTAGAAACGTAATAGTTGTAGATAGTTTTATAGGCCAGCATATTAGAAGCAATAATGTTCTTTTGTTCATCATTAGGAAAGATACGCATGGTTAATACGTAATGATGCAAGTAGCGTTTTTTAGTTACAGCCATAATCGACTCTCCTAATTAGTTCAATGAGCTTAATTTAGGGTCATTAGCTCCGCACTCACTCTTAGCAGCACTGCTCTCGCTCACCGCTGTGCTGCTCTTAGGGGCCACAAGACTGCTTTCAGGCACGGCAGTGCTAAGCTCAGTTATAGCTTGGCTGCTTTTAAGGTCTGCTAGTTCTTGTAAGTGATTAGGGCCGTTATAGATCATGGGCTCTAAATAAACCACATAGGCAGAGGTGGCAAAGCAAAAAACAAACAAGGTTAGTGACAGACCAATAATCTTATTCAGATGAGTCATACACAGATTGGTAAAGCGCTCAAAATGCTGTTTTAGCTTGCTAGGTGGTGGTGTTATTACTTGGTCGCAGCTTTCGTATACAGCTTGATAGTCAGATTGCTGAGCCATATTAGGCACCTGATTTTTAAGCTGATATCGTCTTAAACGTTCGTCTAAATCAAGATTGAGCTCTAATGGGTTTAGTGGGTGCTCAAGAAAAATAGTTGATAAGCTCATAATATGTTAGGTCAGCTTGCTAGGCTGCCTATATCCTCCATAGTGATTAAATACAGGTAATACAAACATGACATGGGCCAAGAATGGCCAAGGGCCATTCTGGCCTTGGCCCTGGCCCTAGCCTGCACTGCTATACGGGGCATTGCGGTGCAGGATAGGGTAGGGGCGGACGCTTGCTTAGTTATTGGCAAAGCGCTGGGCTATGAGGTGGGATAAAACCTCAGGTAGCTCGTGGTAGTCTTTTAAAGTGGTAATATCGGGGAAAATGCTTTTTATCAGGCCGATAATGTTGTCGTTAGTGAAAATACCTAAGCTATAAATTTCAACTTTTTGCTTTTTAGCTTGATTAAAGGCCTTAACGGTGTCCAAAGGGCTATCAGGCATACCATCAGTAATGAGAATGATGATTTTGCGTCTATACTCCTGATGCTTCATGCGTTGCAAAGCATAGTTAATAGCTAAAGCAGTAGGCGTGTAATAGCGTGGTATTTGTAAGAAGTACTTAGCCTGATCACTGGCCTTTTCATGTTCATAAAGCACTTGCAGATAAGGCTCATCAGGGGCAGCTCCAGGAAAGTAGGTAACCTCACAACTTACTTTATCGATGTTCTGTAAGCATAAAGCTATGTTTAAAGCGCTTTGGCAGGCAATATAGCCTGCGCTATCAGGATTAAACTTGAGTTCTTTATCAAAAAAGTTTTCTTTAGAACTCATGGAGCTAGAAACATCAATTAATAAATGAACCAAGGTATCAGTTTTAGCCACCATCTCTTTTTGCTTAAAGATCTTTTGCTCGCCCAGTTCAATAAACTGAGCTTTTCTCATATCAATCTTCTTGCCGTGAGAATTAGAAATTTCTTGCGCACTAAAATAAGCAATTAAACGCTCGCTTAGCAGTTCTCTTAACTTGCCAAGATTTTTAACTACATCAGCAATAAAATGCTTTTGCTCCTCTTTTAGTAAGCCATTGATAAAGGTCTTTACCTGTTGGTCACTTAGCCTATCGTAGATATGTTGCTTATTACGAAGCCAGCTAGCGCTATTAGAATCACGAGAGCGACTAAGGTTGCACAACAAGGCATTAAAGTCCTTTTCTCTTAAAGCATCAAAAGTGATTTTAGGTAAGGAACAATGCTGCTGTTGCGATGAGCTCTGGCTCTTGGAATTTACAGACTCCATAGAGTTATTAGTTTGAGGCAGAGCTTTGACCAAATCAGAGCGGTAGTTTTCTAAAAGATTGTTGGGACTACTTTTCTGATTAGGTTTAGAGGCAGTGTTTGGCTCACCATCAAAGAGCTCTTGGTAAGTATCAAAGTAATATTCTACTAAGGCATCAGTAAAGGAATTTTCAGCACGAGGATCTCTTAAATTGAGGCTATGACTTTCATAGTGGTTTAAGAGTGTTTTGTGGAAATTACACTGCTCTTGGTTATTGCTAAAAGCTATATTATTAATAAATCGGGTATAGCGCATGTAAAGAGAGTTGGCTCTCTTTTGCTCCATAGACAAGCGCTTATAACCTTGCTCTAACTCCTCTAGTGACTTTTGGCCAAAGGCACTAGTTTCACTAATAGGATTAGCCTGGATTGACCAGGAGGAGAGAGCCTGGGTGTTTCTAAAAAGCTCATCAATAAAGTGGCCATTAGCACTTTTAGCCATTTTATTTTGGTTGCTATTATGAGTAGCCTTACCACGGTAAACAAAATTGTGGTGCAAGCGATGATAGTTAGAAATAGGCACAAAAAAGTAGCGATCAACTACCATAGGTATGGTTTGTTGTTGATCGTTAAGGCCACATTGTAACCAAGCGCTAAGAGCAGCTAAGGTACGCTCATAGTAGTATTTAAGATACACCCGCCCCTTGCTATCTTTACAATACAACAAAGGATCAATAGTTAACTTTGGATCAATGTTGTACTCATCATAAAGATGGAGCTCTTTTAAAATAGCTTCTTTGCGCTGGTATTGAGCAGCTAAGCGCTGATGCATAAGCTTAAGTATGATTTCATCTTGGAAGCTATTAGGCTTAGATTTAAAGTGATAGCCAGAGTCTAAAGATAAAAGCTTGGTCTCATCAAAGCTTTGATCGTAGATAAAAGTAGGGATATAACAGTTACGCTCACTAATTGCCTCTAGAATATTGGCCACAATAACGGGATTATTTTTCTTAGAGTAATAGGTCTTTAAGTAGTTAAAGTCTTTTCTAAAAAGAGTGGTTAACTCTTTCATGTCATAGAAAGTAGTAGGAGCATTAATCTCGATAGCTCTTAACTTATTAATATATGCTAAGCGCTGGTTTTGAATGTTTACAAAAGCGTCAATATCCTCAGTACTTTGGTAAAAGTGAGGCAGGTTTACATAGCGCAAGAGCATGCGATAGCGCATAGGATTAGCTACTTGCATTAATAAAATGCGGGTGGCTAGTTCTAGCGATAAATTAGGCTTAATTAATCTCTCATAAATATCTTGCTCTTGAGGGGTAAGCTCTATTTCATTAGTTAAAACATTAAAATTATGCTTGATAAATTCCTGGCTATTAGAGTCAGTGTAAGTATCAGAATTAAGTCTTAAATGAAGTTGGTATAAGTTGATGGCCTTAAGTAGGCTTACTTTATCTTTATAAGGGCCATAAAGGGGATTAAATCTCGTATCCAGAGGAGCGCAATGATCTTTGGTGTGGTCAATGCACTTATCAGTGTCATTATTAGAGCCTTTACCCTTAAGCTTGGTATTTGCCTTTGTCTTTGCAGCAGAGCCAAGCCCATCTTTAGTGCTAGCACGGGTGCTAGCACTGGCGTTAGCGCCAGAGCAAGATGCAGTGCTTGAGTAAGATGCAGCGCTTGAGCTGGCGTTCAAGCAAGCGCAAGAGCCAGCGCTAGCTCGTGCGCTAGCGCTGGTACTTGAGTTTTGCTCGTCTAGGTTAAGCAATGTTTGTAGCTGGTCTGTGAAGCTGGCAAGCGGAAAATTCTGGTTGTAAATGCGCTCACGTTTAGCTGTGCTTTTGCATAAAAAAGAGGCTTCTTGCAAATTACCTACAGCATTATTAGATAGCTCATGGCTTTGGTTGATATCATCAAGAGAGGTACATTGCACCATGTACTTAAGATTAACGATATCGTCGTTATATTCAGGGATGGAAGGGGCAATAAATTCAGGAATAAATTGCTCGTTGACCTCACTTTCACTAAGGTTAAGACCTGATTTTGCAATGAGACTTTCACAAGAACAAATATCTAAAGCTTCTTTTTGTGGGCCTAAGGTAGGAGCGCTAAATGATTGTCCATACAGCTTAGCTAAGGCTTTAGCATTATTGAGATCAAAGGTGCTATTAGTATTATTGGCTAGTACAAAGCGCTCAAAATTAGGTACAAAGAAGTTTTCGGTAGCAAAAAGCTCATAAATATCACTTACAAGCTGATAAATACCATTAGTATCAGCTTGTGCCACCACATCATGAGTAAAGTCCTCTAAGAGCGCTACTTTTTCAGGATTGATTAAACAGCTTAGTTCTTCCTTTAGCAGTAAAGCTAATTCATCAGCATTGCTATAGTGCAGGCTATAAGCTTGAGTTTGGACAATTAAATACAAAATAATAAGCTTAATTTTGCTCTTAGGGGCTTGCTTAAAATGTTGCTCCCATTGCTTGCAATATATGCATTGGTTAACAAAGTTTAAATTCTCAAAAGCTCCGATATAGTTTTTTCCCATCAGATATTCAATGCGGCAGTCTTCTAAGGCATTAACCATTTCTTGCAAAATAGGATTAGTAATGGTGCCAAATACTTTGAAGTCACTATAGTGAATATGTCCTGCCTCATGTGTCATCAGGCCATATAACAAGCGCTCTGATATGCCATCAAGCTGCTCTAATCGTGGTAAAACAATGGTATCTTGGGTGCTATAAGCTAAGTTGGAGGCAAATTTAACATTTACTCCCAGTTTACGAGCATAGTTAGAGGCAATTTCTTCAATAGTTTTTAAATAAGACATAGCTGCACCATTAAAGCCACTTTAGTATTAATAACTTAAAAGTAGGCTTGTAAATGCATCAAACAAGCCTCTACTCTTTTTTCTATCTGGCCATTGTAAAAAGGAGGTGGGAGCAGGACTGGGAGCACGCTATGGTTAGTATTAAAAGTATAGGTATGAAATTGGCGAGCGCAGCCTGATGTAATAAGGCTTGGTAGGTGTTTTTATAAAAAAATGTCTAGTAGATCACGTTTTGCTTAATTGGATGATTTTTAGCTTAAATAAGCGCAAATCAAAGGTTAACTAGCTTATGTGCTAAAGCAGATATATAGAATAGTATGAATATTAGTCTTAGGAACTAAGTAAGGTTTAGACACTATCTAAATTGTTCAACGTATGACCTGTGTCAGCTTGCTAAGCTTAGCTATTAGATTAATTGTGCTAAAATTCATGCAAAGAACACTTACAGCTAGGTAAGGCTGTAGTTTGGTTTTGCTTATCAAAATAGAGCAAAGGTATTTGCTTGCTATGGCCGTACAATTAAACCCATTTAAACGTTTCTCCTATAGAGAGCAGGTCTCACGTTCGCTTTCTTGGGGGCATTACTTTATCTTTATCAATATACTGCTAAGCTGTTTTTTAGGCTTTGGCTATGTATATGCCGCCCCACCATCACCAAACTTTTTAAGTTTTGTTTACCTGGTTTTGACCTGCTTGGGCCACATGAGTTTTTTAACTATTGTGGTCTTTTTGGTGATCTTCTTTCCCCTGGCTTTTATTGGCAATTTTAGATATTACCGAGTATTGGCAGTAATTTTAGCTGTGGTCTGCCATGCTGTAGTCTTGTTTGATCTCAAGATTTATTTAATGGTTAAAGTGCACTTGAGTTATACGGCCATTAACCTCATTTTGCGCGAGTTAAATTTTGATACAGGACTAAATTACAATTTCCTCTTCATAGCTGTGCCTATTGTTGCTGGTCTTGAGTATGCTTTTGCCAAGATTACTACTCATTCTTTGTATAAGGCCCATCATCCAAAATTAGTAAAATCTATTTTATTAATTCTTGGTGCTTGTTTTATTAGCTCGCATTTAATACATATTTGGGCTGATGCTTACAAGTATGACCGTATTACTTTATTACGCTCAACCTTCCCTGCTCATTATCCAATGACTGCTAAGTCATTTTTGAGCTCTCACGGTTGGCTTAGTGAAGACGAGCTTAATTACGAATCTGTTACCAAAGGCGAGTACATTCGCTATCCATTATCAGCTATTAATATTGATGATAGTGCTAAAGCTCAGAACTTATTAGTTATTACTATCAATCGCTTTTCTTATGGCGATATGAGTAGTGAAAATACTCCTAAATTGTTAGCTCTTAAAGATGAGGGTCAAAGTTTCGAGGAGCATTATTTACTCTATCCTAATGAGCTTGATAATGTGTTTTCTTTAAATTATGGCTTGCCGCTGCAATACCGTCGTGCCTTGTTCTCATCTAATATCTTGCCTGTTACTGTAGATGAAATGTATCGCCAAGATTATGTACGACGTATTTTAGTTAGTGACAAGCAAGGCTTAGAAGCTCTTAGCCCTAATGATGATACGGCTAATCCTTTAGTAAAGAAAAACGCTTATTATCGTAATTTGCTGAACAACTCTACCTTGAGAGCTCCACAATTAAGCGTTAATCATAATGCTAAAGAGATGTTTATTAATGCTTTAGAGCAGATCCATTCTTATAGCGTGCAAGATCCAAGGCCATTTGCTATGACTTTGGTAGTAAATGACTTGCGTAAAGAGGAGTCTTTCTTCCAAGATTGTTTACCTGTTAAAGATAATGTCTTAACTGAGGAAACTTTAACTACTAAAGATGAGCTTTTGCATGATATTAATGTGATTGACCCTGTAATCTTGCCCAAGGAACAAGAGCCAAAAGTGCTTAAAGATACTAATAAGCACCTAAGCTCTAACGATGCTATTGTTGATCGTTATGGCGCTTGGTTTGAAAATGCTCAATGTCAGCTTCCTGCTTATTCAGAGGATAATTACTTATTTGCAGGCGATGCACAAATTCGCTCTATGCTTATTTATGAGCATAATCTACGCTATGTAGATGCCATGTTAGGAACCTTTATTGAGGCTTTAGAGGATAGTGGGCTGTTAAAAAATACCACTGTAGTGATAACCTCAACCGAGGGTAATAGCTTACTTAAGAGTGGTAATCAGCGCTTTGATCGGGTAGTACAACATGTACCAATGATCGTGCTGTGGCCAGATGAGCAAAGAAAGGCTCGCAATAACGAGATCTTATCTTCTCATATTGATATTTTTGCTACTGTAGCTCAGGATGTAGTAAGTATTACTACTCCTTCTGGTAACTATACTTTAGGCTTAAATTTAAAGAATTTAGGTGAAAGAGAGTTCTTGATAGTAGATAACTCTCAAATGCTGATTTTAGTGGGTAAAGATGATAATGTAATCTATTCTCAAGATGGCGAGTCTTATGTAGAAAGTCATAGCGAGCGTTTGCAAGTACGGCCAAATTTAGAGAATTTGATTGAGGCTACCCGCGATCTTAACCGTTTCTTACGATAGTAATATAGGATTTAAACTAAAAATGTATTTAACTCAGGAAAACTTTGAGCAGACTTTAAAGTCCTCCATGCAAAAGCCATTATTTTGCTTATTCTTCGACCAAGACCCATCTTGTGATAGTGCTAAAACAGCTTTAACCTCTGCTATTTCTGATACTAATGAGTATGTGTCTTTAGTCATGTGCGATCTGCAAGATCGCATGGTGCAAGTTTTTGCTAGTCAAATACAATTACGTACTGTTCCTACCTTAGTAGTTATTGATCAGGGTATGCCTGCTGCTCTGTTAGAGGGTCAGGATATCATCACTAATTTACAAGATACTTTAAATCAATTTATTCCAAGTGCAGGCGATCTTTTAATGAGAGAGGCACTACAAGCTGAGGCTTCTGGTGATTTATCAGTAGCTGTAGCTAAAGCTAGTGAGGCCTTTAATCTTGATAACTCTAATTTAAGCTATCGCTTTATTTATGCTCGTATGCTCATTGGCGTTAAGAATACTAAGGCTGCCCATGAGTTATTAGATAATTTAGGTCGTGAGGAGAAACAATCTCCAGAGTACCAGCAGTTAATTTCTGCTCTTACCTTAGCAGAGCAGGCTCAAAACTCTCCAGAGCTTTTAGAGTTACAAGCTAAGTTTGAGCAAGATGACTCTGATGAAAATGCGGTAGCCTATGCTATTGCCCTTGCTGATGCTGGTAAGAAAGAAGAGGCTTTAAATATTCTCTTTGCTAAGCTTAAGATTAGTTTAGCTAAAGAAGAGGTTAAAAAGACCTTTATGGATATTTTAAGCACCATGGATGGCGATCCAAACCAAAGCGCCTTCCGTCGTAAGCTCTATACCATTATGTATTAATAGGCTAAAACTTTGCTAAAAAGAAGCCCGTATTACTTATTAAGTATTACGGGCTTTTATTTTTCTTACCAGCGCCCGCTCCAGCGCTAGCTTAGAAGCTAGCACAGGCTCAGGCGCTAGGCTAGCGCTGGCGCTTGCGCCTCAGCTGCGCCCAGAGGCGCTGCTTTTAGGGCTTAGACCTTGCGCTAAATTCTTTGTTCGTCTGGGTGGCTGGGCTCGGCATTTGGCCAACCTACAATCAGAGTTTTAACAAAGGTTGCTAAAGGAATAGCAAAGAATACGCCCCAAAAGCCCCATAAATTACCAAAGATTAAAATAGCAGCCAAGATAGAAAAAGCATCTAAATTCATGGCTTTAGAAAAGAGCATAGGGGTTAGGACATTACTGTCTAATAGTTGAATAATGGTGTAGATGATTAGTACCCAAATTAAAGTGCTAGAAAAGCCAAATTGGAAGATAGCAACCATCACTACAGGTACAGCAATAATCACAGCACCTACATAAGGTATCACTACTGATAAGCCTACACCTACGCCTAATAACAGAGCGTAATTCATATCCAAAAGCATAAAGGCTAAAGTATTAGCTATAGCAATAATGGTAATATGCATGAGCTTGCCTCTAATGTAGCCTGCAATTTGAGCATGCATGCTTGGCCAGAACTTTCTCATTAATTGTTGATTATTAGGCAAAATAAAGATCTTAGCTCTATTTTGTAGTAGTTCTTTGTTATAGAGCATTAAGAAAGTAAAAATAGGCACAATCAGAGCATAGACTAACCAAGTAAAGGCATTAACTACTGATGGCATTAATTGAGTGCGCATCACATCGGCCATTTTATTAGTAGCAGCCACACGAGCAGATCGAACACTATTTTTAATCAAATTTAAAGTTAACATGCTAGGCAGAGGCTCAGGCATACTTAGCACTACATCATAGAGTTGTTTAGCCAGGCGATTATCAAAATCGTTGGCTGTCATAGTAAATTGATTAACATCATTGCTATCTAAGCTAATATTGCCTGCACCATTAATCAAAGTAATATGGTAGTCAGGGCCTTCATTTGAGTCTTTATCGCTAGATGCTGTTGAAGTCTGTTCTTTCTTTTTAGCCTGTTCAATTTCAGCAGCTACCATGGCAGCATTAGCTACAGCCTTAACCATTTGCTCATTAGAGTTCAAATTATGGCTATTATTGTCATTATTAGTAGGGGCTATATAAACAATAGTAGTCTCTCTTTTGGTATTGGCACTTTGTTTATCATCCTCATCCCCATCCCCTGCTTTAGCCTCAGCGATAATCTCAACTGTAGCTCCAGCTTCAGCTTTATCCTCAGCCTTGTCCTTACCTATTTGGCTATCACTCTTGTTACTAGCTAAAGCATCGCCTGCTACGCTGCCTGCGGCACTGCTAGTGGCGTTGCTAGCAGGGTTACCTGCAGCGCTGCCTGCGGCGCTGCTAGCTGAGCGGGCGCTATTAGCACTTTCTAAATGTTTGGGATCGTTTTGAGCTAAGGCACCGCCAAGAGAGCCAGTGGCTAATGGTTTATTAATCTTAGGACTGATATTACTCTCATCAAAGACTAGCTCTTTATTGGAGCTGACAGGGGTTGCACCTGTTACTTCATTATGGTTTTTGCTTTTATGTGAGCCATCATCCATGCTAAAAGCCACAATAGAGTTATAAAACTCAGCACCTTGCTTAACTACATTTGGTACTAACCAAATAGTGGTTAAAGTTAGCAAGGAGCTAAAAACCAGCATAACAATGATAGAGCCTATTTTTCTAGAAAGAGCAAAGCGATTTTGCATGGCTACTACAGGCCAGTCTAAGCAAAAGGCAAAGCACAGCGCTACCACAATAGGGCCTACTAGCCACATAAAGTAGTAAACAATAATAAAACTAACAATTAAAACAAGAGCAAACTCAATCGTTCCAGGTTGGGAAAAGTGTCGCTGATACCAGCGTTGTAATAGAGTGAACATGCCTAATGAGAGTTCCTGGCTCTAAAAATTACAGCTTTTGTATAAAAAACTAATGATAAATGAAACAAAATAGCGAATGATAGTCTATCTTACTAACAGCAATATTAATAGTACTTGCTGTAAAAACGGCTTAAATAAAGCCATCTTTAAGCTATCTATCTATATAGCTAGTACAGATCAAAGACTGGTAAAGCTTGTAAGCAGGGCCATAGGCCCATGGAGTCATAGCCCATAGGGACTTAGGGGCCGTTGAGCTCTATGGCCTATGGACTATAGCCTTTGGCCATCTGGCCATTTGGCTCTATGGCCATAGCTTGTCATCTTTAAGAGCTTAGTATGTTAGGTGCTGTCTTGTGGCTAAATTATGATTGCTATTATTAAGGGGCGTGCCCCATTAGGGCTGTTGTTGATTTTGCTAAGAAAAAGCTTTGTATAATTAAGACAATGTCTTTGCTTTTAGGCCAGGTGGTGGATTTATGCACAAAGCACTAAGAACATTTAAATCTCTTAAGCTTAAAGTAGTTGCCTTGAGTGTGGCTAGTTGTTTGGGCTTAAGCTCTATTGCTACTAATGCTTATGCCAATTCATATGAGGATATTATGATTCCTCAACTAGGCACAGCTGGTGTAAGAGGTATTAGTGTGCCTAAAGAAATGGCTCTTGGTGATTTCTTTATGCGCAGTGCTAGAGCTTATTTACCTGTTTTAGATGATCCTGTGCTTAATGAGTATGTGACTACTTTAGGTAATAAACTCCTCTCTCATGCTGATAATGTAAACTTTCCTTTTACCTTCTTCGTCGTAAAAGATAGCACTTTAAATGCTTCTGCCTTTTTAGGTGGTAAGGTAGCTATTCATACGGGCTTATTTAAATATGCACAAACTGAAGATGAGTTTGCCTCAGTTATTGCTCATGAAATTTCTCATGTTACTCAAAGACATATTGCCCGCTTTGTAGAAAGTATGGTGGTAGCTAATCAATTGTCCATGGCAGGTCTAATAGGTGCAGTAGTGATGTCTATTGTTAATCCTGCTATAGGTATGGCCGCTGTTTCCACTACCATGGGAGCTCAATTACAAAGCCGTATTAATTTTACGAGAGATAATGAATATGAGGCCGATCGTATCGGCATAGCCCTTTTGTATAAAGCAGGTATGAATCCTTATGGCGCTGTGGATATGTTCAAGCGCCTGCTCTCACAACAGGGTAATATTAATCCTGTATTTACGCTGCTCATAGATCACCCTTTATCTGAGATTCGTGTTGCTGAGGCCCAAACACGTGCTAGCCAATATCCAAGTAGAAAGAATTCCACTAATCCTGATTATGATATGGCTCAGGCTAGAATTTTAGTGCGTTATGAGGGCTTGAGTACCAAGGCTGATTATGAGCAATTATTAGAGGTCTTAAAGCAAAACCTTGATAAGAAGAGCTCTGTTTATATTAACTATGCCTTAGCTTTAGTAAGTTTTGAGTTGGAGCAATATCAAAATGCTTTAGCTTATTTAGATAAATTGCCTAGCACTCTTAACCATAGCTTATTTGTTTTAGACTTAAAAACTGATATCGATTTAAAGCGGGGCCACGCCTCAGCTGCTATTGATCGCTTGCTTGGTCAATATCGCATTATGCCTAACAACCAAGTAGTAGTGGTCAATTTAGCTAGTGCTTATAATGAGACAGCTCAATTTGATAAGGCCATCAAATTGCTAAACAATTATCTTAACAAAAAGCCTAATGATGTCTTAGCTTTAAGTCTGCTTGAGTATGCCCAAAGTAAAACTAGAGACAAATGCGCTGCTATGCAAACCAGAGGTGAAATTTATGCGCTTAGTGCTGCGTATCAGCAGTCTATTAGCTTATATTCTCAAGCTTTAAGAGAATGCTCGGATATGCTGACCCGTGAACGCATTAAAGCTCGAGTCTCGCAAATTTCGGTACAACGTGCTTTTGATGAGTCTTTAATTAATAAATAAGCAAAAGGGGAGTGAGTATATGCTCACTCCCCTTTTGTTAAGCTGTTAGCTTGAGGCTGTAGGCTTTATTACAAGGTACGACCTTGGATTGCAGGGGCATTACGATTAGGTAAGCCTTCGCCTTGGCCAACATCACGAGCATCTTTGATATTGATGCTATAGGCTGGAGTTACATTGTCTGGGTTGATTTGAGAGTTAGGGCGAGCCTTATTGGCAGGGCCTAAATTGCTCATATGTGGTGGACGAATATACTCATTGCCTGTAAAGCTAAAGATCCAAGGAGAAATATACTGGAACTCACCTGAGTGACGCATAGTACCAGAGAGATTATCGGCACTGGAGTTAGTAGCAACTTCCATTACTAACATATTATTGTCATAACCAACAATGCGAATATCGCCATCAAAGCCATAAGTTACAAAGGCTTGTCTAATATGTTGTAAATCTTGGAGGCTCTTAACATTAGCAATACGTAAGCGTACAAAACCCTCACCAGGGCCTAACATATCGATATCTACATTGTTTTGACGTAAGGCTGATGGAGTCTCTTTTTCCTCTAGATTAGATTGATAGGTCATTAGCGCACGTGCAATATCGCCCGCACCTAAGGATGCTACCTCATCCATTAATCCAGAAATAGAAGACTGGGCTATATTTTCTCCATAGCGATTAAATAAATTCCACTTAAAAGTCATGCCGCTTTCATTAGGAACGCTACTAATGGCTGCGCTAATAAAGAAGTCTGCACCATAGCGCTCTGAGGCCTTGGTTAGCACTTCATCCTCATGATCAAGAATAGTAGTGACCTTAACCTTATTCATTTCCTCTAAGTCAAAAATAGGGAACATGAGGCGGTATTTGTAATCTGGAGTAGCTGCCATAATAGCCTGAGCAAAGCTAGAGAGATTTTGACCACTAACTACACTCATATTAGTGCCATTGCTTTGGCCATCCAAGCCTACCATCCATACTAATACAGGATTAGATAGACCTTGCCAGGAGGCGGCACCTTGTTTCTTTAAAATAGCCTCAGCCATAGGAAGGCTAAAACGTAAGACTAAATTACCATCAGCATCTGAGGTAAAGCTACGTAAAGCAGGTGCAATCTCATCAATAGTTAGATTGCTAATTTGTCCCATGCCTAAAGTAATACCACTTTCTAAGCTCTTAAAGCCATCTAAAACAGCATTATCAAAAGTAGTTAAAATTGGAACACTGACCTCTTGAATACGCTCAGTAGCATAGCCGCCATTTAATACGCCTAAGGTCTCAGCATTTTCAGGGCCCAAATTGTTAGCATTAGCTGCATTGGCATTAGGTGCACTTTGGTTTTCAAAAGTAAACCCAGGCTGGCTATTGTTCATCTGCTCATTAGAGTTAACAGGTGTAAAAGCGCCACGGCCATAACTGTCATTAGTAGCAGGATAAAGCTGGTCTTTTACATAAGAGCGATTATTGAGCTCTGCCTGACTTGGCTGAGCAATCTGCTCCATTACAGGTGCCTGAGCTGCCTTGGCAGTCTGGGCAGGCTGTGCCTGAGCCTGAGGCTGAGCCTGAGCAGGGGCGGGCGCTTGAGTGGCAGATTGTGGCTGTGCTTTTTGAGGCTGCTGGGCCATCTCAATGGTGTAGTTGGCTTGCTCTTGATTGATTAAATTGTCAGAAGTAATTTGATAATTAGTAGGTTGAGCACTTGCTGCAGCGCAAGAGCCAAGCACTAGAGTAAGTGAACTGGCAAGTAGTGTTAACTTATAGTTAAGCATATTAGTGCTTCCTTAATTATTCTCATAAGATAAAAGGTGCTCTATGAGGTCGCTGTAGGGATCAAGTAAACTAATCTAATTACTTGTTTGCAGGCCATAGTGCAAGGCAAGTAAACAATGCTATATGAGCTAATAATAGCATACGAGTAAATTCAACTTTGAATTTTAGGCAATTACAATGCCATTATTATCATGACTTACAGTCCATAATTGCTTTTGAGATTTAAAGATATCAATTTAAAAAGCATTTTTGCTGTTTTTATGTTAAAAAAGCCGATAAGTTTGGCAACTTATGTCTCTATATTGCAATATATCTTGTATAATTAGCCATCAATTTTTTCTTGATGTATTTGAGGCAATGAACATGGCAACCAATTTAACCTACAAAGATGCTGGTGTAGATATTGATGCTGGTGAGGAGTTAGTAGAGCGTATTAAAGGCCCTGTTAAGCGCACAACCCGTCCTGAGGTTATTGGCGGCTTAGGTGGCTTTGGTGCATTAACTCGTATTCCAAAGGGATATACTGAGCCAGTTTTAGTATCAGGAACCGATGGTGTAGGTACTAAGTTACGTCTAGCAATTGATTTAGAGCGCCACAATACTGTGGGTCAAGATCTAGTTGCAATGTGCGTAAATGATTTGATTGTACAAGGTGCTGAGCCACTTTTATTCTTAGATTACTATGCAACAGGTAAGCTTAATGTAGACGTTGCTGCTTCTGTAGTAACTGGTATTGCTAATGGCTGTGAAATGGCTGGCTGCGCTTTAGTAGGTGGTGAGACCGCTGAAATGCCAGGCATGTACGAAGTTGGTGATTACGATTTAGCTGGTTTTAGCGTAGGTGTAGTAGAAGCCTCTAAGATCATCGACGGTTCCAAGGTAAAGGCAGGTGACACTATTGTTGCTATCGCCTCTAGCGGCCCTCACTCTAATGGCTACTCCTTAATTCGTCACATTTTAAAGGTAGCTGAGGTTAAGCCAAATGAGGACAAGTTACCTTCTGGCAAGTCTGTAGCTGATGCAGTTATGGAGCCAACCAGAATCTATGTTAAGCCTTTATTAGAGTTATTAAAGCAAGTAGACGTTCACGCAATGGCTCATATTACTGGTGGTGGTTTCTGGGAGAACATCCCACGTGTATTACCAGCTGATGCTGTTGCTACTATTGATGCTTCTACTTGGCAGTGGCCTGAGATTTTTGAGTTCTTAAAGAACAAGGGCAATGTTTCTACTTACGAAATGTACCGTACCTTTAACTGTGGTGTAGGTATGTTTGTAGTAGTTGATGCCGCTGAGGCCGACAAGTGCGTTGAAGTCTTAAAGGCTCAAGGTGAGAATGCTTGGATTGCTGGTAAGATTGAGACCAAGCCATGCTCTGACGCTAAGCAAGTAAATATCTTAAACATGCAAGACTAAAGAAATTTCCTTATAGTTTTGTATAGTTAGATAAGGGCACAGTCTAGATTAGATTGTGCCTTTATTGTTTGTATATGTGCTATATATACATATAAGAACTTTTAGGAGGTGATCTTATGGCCAAGAACTATAGAAATATCTCTAATACAGCCGAGTTAACCATGGCTTTATATGAAGATGCTCAAGACCTTAAAATTACAGGATCATTAGCTCCTAGTATTTATTACGGCTGTAAAAGTTTTGCACGATTAGTAGTTTGTATTATTCTGCTTTTTATTTCTTTATTTGCTTCTATGTACTATCCTTCCATTATGGTGCCATCAGCCATTATTTGTGGAGGATTGATTGCCTTATTTTGCTTGCCTTTAATCTTTTTATCTCTTGCCCATATTTCAGTTCGTATGGTTAATCGTATCCGTTGTCGCTACAAGACCGTGTCTTATGATGGTGGTACGCAAACTTTAATCATGCAAGCAACTAATCAATATAATGGTACACCTCGTGATTTTCCTACTAAAAGACCATTTATTAAAAAGGGCAAAAGCAAAGGCAAAGATAATCCTTATTCTCGTATCTAAAAATAAGTTTGAGCTAAGAAAATTTAGAGACAATAGGGATAAGATTTTGTAAGGCCTTGTCTCTTGAGGGAAGAATTATGCTATTTAAGCGCTCAGACACCAGCAAAAACAGCACCACCACCAGCCCTAGCGCTGGCAGCACTGGCAGCACTGGCTGTGCCAGTGCCAGCTCAGGCTGCGCCAGCGTCAGCACTAGCGACGCTAGTTGTGCTAGTAGCGAGCACTGCCACCAAAAGGCCAAGGGTAAGAAACAGCAGTCTAAGACTAGTAAAGATAAGTCTTGTAATAGTAGTGCCTTAGCTAAAGATCGACTGAGCGCTTTAATAAAAAACGATTTGCAAGATGAGCGGGAGCCTGAGAGTGTTGCTGAGCGCTTAAAGGCTGTGCTCAAGGACTCTCCTAGAGCTCGTGCAGAGCAAGAGGCAAAACTGATGGAGCCATCGGTCCAGTCAGATGGGGCTGGGGCTGATACTGAGGCCTGTGCTGGGGCTAGTGATAGTGATGAGCCTAAGTTTTATGCGCCAGTAGTGGTTTATACCGTAGAGGAGCTTGCCCAGGCACAAAAAGATAGGGCTGAGCGCATTGTTGTTAAAGGTGAGCTTGCTGAAAAACTAAAAGTGGCTTTAAAAGGCTTGCGCTCTATTGGAGCTGGTTCCTTAAATACTTTAGCTTTATGTCTAAGCGGAGCAGCTTTGCTGGCACCTTTTACAGGTGGTGTATCTTTAGGTGCGGCAGGTACTGCTATGGGTACATTAGGAGCGGCTTTAACAGCAACAGCTATTGCTGCTATTTCAGCTATTGGCTTGGCCTTAGTTATTGCTGTGTTTAAGGGCTATGATGAGGTGAAGCTTGGCGGTGGCGGTGTAGAGTTGGTAATCAAAAAGCATAAGGACAAAAAATAGGCCAAAAGACAAAATCTTTTGGCCTGTTGTGAAAATTAAGCTTTAATGAATGAATTAATTAGAGACCGATTTGCATCTCAGCATTAACTTGGGCATCTTTTAATACGCTGTCAATATCCTCACCACCTAAAACACGCTGTAAAGCTTCGGTAGAAATGCTTTCAATAGCATAGGTGTGTGGGCCATAGCTAATAGCTGGAATTTGGTTATTCCATTTAGCAAAATCAGAGTAAATCTTTTGACCGCCAAAGAACTCATCTTTTACATCGTAGTTAGAGATCTTAGAGCTATCCTTTAAGGAATTTACTAAAGAAATACGAGTTACTAAGTCGTTTAATAAGGACTCATCGCTAGCAAAGGTCTCTTTTAAGAAGTCCATAGCAACATCGGCATTCTTAGAATAGCCATTTACGTACCATTGAGAACCACCTAAGTTAGAGTAATGGGTAGCATTATCAACGGTAGAGAGTTTTGGTAGTGGAGCAATCCTCCACTTACCTGATTGCTCCTTGTTAGCCTGAATAGAAGGGGTGATCCAGCAGCCTTGAACTACACTAGCTACAGTGCCCTGTTGGAAAGTAGCTAATAACTGATTCCAACCATTGTAGTAAGTAACTAAATCAGCATCCTGCAGCTTCTTAAGAATAGTTAAGCCTTCCTTAAGAGCAGCATTATTAGTTACTAATACCTTAGAGCCGTCGGCATTGGTATACCAAGAAGAAGCAGATTGCATCATGACACGCACAATGCCTAAATCGCTTGGATCATAACCAAGTAAGTATGCGCCAGTCTTTTCTTTTACTTTCTTACCCATCTCAATGAACTGATCCCAAGTAATGTCTTGGAAATCATCAAGGGTATAACCAGCCTGCTCAAAGAGATCCATTCTTAAGAAAGTAGCTGTTACGCCTGAGTCAAATGGCACGCCATAGTGCTTGCCATTATAGCTAGAGGCAGCAGTCTTATAATCTGCAAAGTTAGACACATCAATAGTGCCATCCAAGCTCTTTAAAAAGCCCTCATAGCCAATAAGGAAGTTTTGAACACGGTAGTCTTCAATTAAAACTACGTCAGGTAGGGTACGAGTGTTATTAGCACCTAAAGAAGCATTTAGCTTTTGAATAATATCAGGCTGGGCAATTGATTCTACTTTTACTTTAACACCTGGGTGTTTAGCCTCGTAGCGCTCAGCAGCCATACGAGCAGCAGGTACGTTGAAGTGATCATCCCAACACCAAACTTTAATTTGAGTGTCAGCCATAGCGGCAGTAGCGCCTAATAATAAAGTGGAGCCTAATAAGGCAGTAAATGCGGACTTTAGTTTCATAGAAAATTAACAGTACTTATATGCCATTGCACAACATACAAGCACTTCCTCCTGTGACAAGTTGCAAAATATTATTTGCATTATAAGGCACTTATTATACTGTGCTCGTGATCTTTGCAATTTGACCAATAATAATGCGATTAAGTTCGCAATTTTGCGTGATCGTTTGCGCACAGCGCCACCTTGTAGCGTTGTGTGGACAGTAATGGGCAGTGCCAGAGCTGCGCTGGCACAGCGCTGACGCATTGCTGGCACAGCGCTGATGCATTGCTGGTGCAGCGCTGGGGGCACGGCAGTGCTACAGAGGGGCAAAAGTCCCTATTAAGGAGCAAGAGCTGTAACTGTAGTGGTGGGCTTGCTCCTTAGGAATAGGGGTGGGCGATAAGAGGCGGGGTGCTTTAGCGGCCTAAAGATGGATCGGTGATGAGGTTTTCGATACCACGAATAAAGATATGAATAATCATGGTATGAATTTCCTGAATACGATCGGCATAGCCATCATGAGGTACGATTAAAGGAATGTCGCATAGGTCTTTGAGCTTGCCGCCATCTTTGCCTAGTAAGCAAATGCTCTTAATGCCTTTTTCTTTGCACACACGACAGGCTTCAATAATATTTTGGGAGTTGCCTGAGGTGGAAATACCTAAAAAGACATCACCCTTAAAAGCAGCGCCTTCTAAGAAGCGAGAGAAAATAAAGTCAAAACCATAATCATTGCCTACACAGGTAATATGGCAAGGATCGCAAATGGAAATTGCTGCTAATGATGGACGGTTTAAGCGATAGCGTCCAGTAAGCTCTTCGGCAAAATGCATGGCATCGCACATACTGCCACCATTGCCAGCGCTAATTACTTTACCGCCATTGCTAATGGATGTAGCCATCATATCAATAGCTTGTTCAATTTTTTCCTTAGTATCAGGGGCTTGTAAGTAGTTAGCCAATACTTGCTGAGCTTCTTTTAAATCATCTAGTACGTTAAATGACAGCATATCCATAGCATGTTTCCTCAAGTCTTTAGCAAAAAATTAAGCCTTGCCTTGCACTCTATTAACCCAATGTTGATAGGCAAAAGCATCTTCTTTTTGAATTTTAGCCAAGGCTTCTTGTTCTTGATCGCTTAATAAAGAACCAATTAAAGATTCTTTTTGTTCTTTAAGACGGTTTTGATATTCCTTTTTACCCTCTTCTTTACCCTTTTCTAAAAAAGGCATATTAAATTGAGGGCCCCAATTACTACCAGCTACAGCCCCACCGTCTTCATTGCTGGCAATTTTAGTTTTTTGGGCTAAATTAAAAATAGTATCGACGTGCTGAGCGTGACGGGCTCTTTCCACACTCATTACTTTAAGCTTACAACCATTTGGTCGCTTCCACTCACTAATATGGCCTGTAGAGTGATCAATGGTTAATTTAAAGTCAGTTTGACCTCCAGTCATGGCCAAATAGACTTCGGCTAACAATTGAGCGTCCAATAGCGCACCGTGTTGTACACGGTGTTTGTTGCTCACACCGAAAATATTACACAAATTATCTAAGTTAACTTGGTGGCCTGGATGTAAAGTCATTGCCACTGACACAGTATCAGTTACAGTAGCGATGTCCTTAGTGGTTTCATGGAGGCCTAGTAAAGCAAACTCTTTATCCATAAAGGAGGTATCGAACTTTGCGTTATGAATCAAGAGTTCAGAGCCACGAATAAAATCGATAAACTGTAAATATACATCCTTAAATGTAGGCTTATCTTTAAGATCATCCCAAGTCATACCATGCACCTTGGTAGCTTCCTCATCAATAGGACGCTCAGGGTTTAGGTAAAGTTGTAGATATCGGCCAGTAATTTTGCGATCAATAATTTCTACACAGCCAATTTCAATAATACGGTGATCTCCAGGAGTGCCGTCGTCGGACTTACCTGTAGTTTCAGTATCTAATGCTACTTGTCTTTTCATGAAAATTCGTGCGTCTAAATGGAAAAAAGATAACCAAGCCTGTAATAAAGCAGGTGAGTATTAGTAATAATACTACGTATAGTTAATGTTAGCTGAAAGTATCTAAAAGCCCAAATGATACTATTTTTAGTTAGCTTATGCTAATTTCATGCGTCATTTTTAACAAAAAACCCATATTTTGTTGATTATTTATTATCAGTTGAGCGAATTTTAGAGGGTCAAACAGTGATATTTAAGGGGATTTGGTTCTTGTTGCTTACGGCTACTAAATAGCAGGTTAATCAAATAGTTGAGCCAAGGTATTTATTAAAGCTATTTAAGTAAAACATTAAATAAATTGAGATAGCTATTATTACGGGCTTTGCAAATAATTACACTTGTATACTAGTAATGGTAAAAGTGCCTTTAAATTGCGATTTACTAACAATTGAATGCTAATAAGAATCCCATAAATAAGCCAATCTGATTATTGAGATATTATTTATCAATATTAATTTTATGATAATCGCTAAATAATTGAGAGCTAGATCTCATAATTTGCGGTATCAGAAAAGCGTAAAAATAGCATAAAATCGGTATTTGCTATCATATTATAGATATTACTGGTATACAAGATTTTTATATGATAAAATGGCTTGTATAAAGGCTTTTGCTAGGATTTATAGTTGCAAAAGATTCATGTTAAATTAGCTGGTTTTGCTCATATTTAATATGGTTTTGATATAATTACCGTGCTCTTTAGCAACATTAGCTTAAGGTTTAAAAATTTAATAGTAGGCCATTAAGTTAGTAGAGCTCCAAACAATATTACTGAGAGACTTGCTGTGAGACACATACACAGCTTAACTATTAACAACTGGATTAATTATTTGTCTTGGAGTGCTTGTGAAAGAAGTATTCGTTTATACAGATGGTTCTTGTTTAGGCAATCCTGGCCCTGGTGGCTATGGTGTCGTCCTAAAATACAAGCAATATACTAAGGAGTTGTCTCAAGGCTATCAACATACGACTAACAATCGTATGGAACTCATGGCTGTGATTAGCGCCTTACAATGTCTTTTAGAGCCTTGCCTGTTACATATTACTACTGATAGTAAATATGTAAAAAATGGCATTGAGTCATGGATTGCACTCTGGAAGAAAAACGGCTGGGTCACAAAGAGTAAAGAGCCTGTGAAAAATGCTGACTTATGGAAGAGCTTAGATAAATTATGCTCTGTTCATGACATCAAATGGCATTGGGTTAAAGGTCATAGTGGTCATCAAGAAAATGAGCGCTGTGATGAGTTAGCTCGTAACGCTGCTTCAGGTAAATATGGAGCTTTGCGTAACGAAGACACTCAACCTTGATACTCAACTACTGCTAGTCTCATATTTTTGATTGCGTATAAGATACGCCATATGTGTTGTAGTAATGAATATGCAAGTTAGGATCACTTGCACAAGATAGATTTCTGGACAAATGAAAGTTTTTTGCCCTATCTAAGCTTATCCTGTGAATACAGGCTAACAATGAGGGTCAAAGATTTTTCGCTCTAGCTAATTTACGTCTATATGCCGCCAAGCAGAGGTGAAATTAACTAGAGCCACTAAGGTTAGCTTATTACGAAATTACGAAATAAACTTATACCTTTCATTTAGATAAGGGGTTGGTAAAAAAGTTTCGTAACTGTAAGAATTTATTTTTCTTATAGGCAACTGCCCTAAAAGTGGTCACTTAGGTACGCTACAGGTCAGTTTAAACATAGCTAACTTACAACAGCAGCACCTCAATGAATAATTTAGCTTAGGTTATCGAACTTTTAAGCAGATAGTGCTCTGTTTTAGCCTTTTTTCCTGATGGTAAAAAAGAGGCTCTAGCGTGTTTAACAAATGGCATTTATGCCAAGCGAATATGGAATGATTAAGAAGACCTTTACTGTTTTACTTAGCTCATTTTTAGTTTTATCTTTGTTAGTAGGCTGTTCTAGTGAATCAGTCACTGAGAATAAGAACTTAGCCTCTGGCCCTATTGGCAATGCTGTTCTTGATAGTAAGACTCATGATAGCTCCAAGGTAAAGCTAGCCATTGAAGATCTCTATTACAATCCTAATAAGAATTATGGTTCTTTATGGAATAGTGATCTCTTCAATGAGAAGCGTTTTAAGCTCAATATTAAGCTTAATAAAGAAGAGCAAAAAGAAGCTAAGCTATTAGCACGTTCCTTTGAATCTCATATGGAGCGTGGCAAGGTATTTATGCACTATTTATTAACTGAGTTAAAAGAGCGTAACTTACCTGCTGAATTAGCTGCTGTTCCTTTAGTAGAAAGCGGCTTTAAGACTCGTGCTCGTTCCCATGCTAATGCTCATGGCCCTTGGCAATTCACCCGTCAAACTGGTAAAAGCTTTGGCTTATCAGTAACCGACCAGTATGATGAGTTTTATGACTTTGTAGCTTCTACCGAGGCCTCATTAACTTATTTAGAGCATTTATATAATGCTTTAGGTAAAGACTGGGAGTTAGCCTTAGTTGGTTATAATCAGGGTGAATTTGGTGTTAAGAAGTTAATTCGTCGTGCTAAGGCAGGCGGTGTTAAGAATATTAATGCTCAAACTGTTGCTTTAAGCCGTACTGCTCGTACTTATTTAAAGCGTTTTAAGGCTTATGCCGCTATTTTACAGCACCCAGAAGCTTTCGGTGTTGAGCATCCTGCGGTAGATAATCGTGTTGCTTTTAAGCGCATTCCTACTAAGGGTCGTGTTAACTCCATGAGTGAGGCTGCCAAGCTTGCAGGTGTCGACCTTAAGACCTTAAAGCACTTAAATGCTGGTTATTTAACTGATTCTTTAAATAGCTCCAAGCCTCATGGTTTATTAGTACCAATGGAGAATGCTTTACGTTTTGAGCGAGCTATTGGTTTAAAGAGCATTGATCCTAACAATTTCGATTTAGCTACTGCCCATATCGAAACTTACCAGGTTAAGCTTTAAAGAAAAAAAGTTTAGAAAAAAAGCTCTCTAATGAAAATTAGGGAGCTTTTTTAGTTTTTTACAGTGGAATATGGTGTTTGTGGTAGCTTAGCTCTTTATCATTGAGCTTATCGCTAGAGTCTTGATAAGAAATGAGATCGTCTTTAGCTTGTTCTAAAGAGGCCTTTTTCTGACCTAATTCCATAATGATAGTGCACAGTTCCATGAGCTCTTCTTGGCTAAAATTCTTACGAGCAAAGCAGCTTAATGGTCTCTTAATAGCCTTGCCCTGACTGATAACTTCATATCTAAAGAGCTTATTGTGAGTGCTTAAATCACCTCTTAATAAGGAGCGATCAACAATTAAGGCACTATTAGGTTGTTGCAGTATCAACTTACGACCGTCTTGAATATTGGTAGTAGTTTGACAGTTGAGGTTGTTTTGGTTGAACAGTGTGGCTAAGTATTGTTGCTCTTCAAGCAAATGCTCCTCTTCACACACTAAGATCAATTTAAACTTACTAAGCTCCTCAACATCAATTTTTAGTTTGCTATAACTATAAGAAGGTATTTCTATACTCTTAGGAATTTCGGCATACACCTTAGTAGCAAACAGCCTAGTCTTGCTAAAAGATTCAGTGGCATTAAGTCTATTTTCATAAGAGATAAAAGCATTAAGGCAACCTGTACCAAAAAGCTCATAAAGCTCATCATGACTGCCGTAGAGAATACTTAGATCATAACCAGTACGATTTAATACTTGTTCTTTAAGCTTTTCAGGCAATTCTTTATTATCCATAGAGCTTAGTAGGCCCAGTCTTAAAGTAGAGCCTAAATTGTGATAAACCCTTTGTACTTGTTTGGATAAATCATCAATTTCTTTGACTAAGGATAAAGAGCGCTCATAAAGTAACCTGCCAGCAGGACTAATAGTAAAAGTGCGGCCATTTCTATTGAGTAAGGTTACCTCTAGCTCTTTTTCAAGAGCTTTAATTTGTTGCGACAGTGCTGATTGAGTAATAAAGCACTCACTAGCAGCTTCGGTAAAGCTATGCTTTTCAACTAAGGTAATAAAGTAGCGTAATTGCTGAATCTGCATAATAATGACATTGTTCTCTGAAGCTTGTGTAAGACTGTAAAGCTAAGTTAACACACAGCCTATCTATCTAGTAGAGTGTTTCTGATATTTGTGATCAACTTAGATAAAAAATACCCCTCTATACATAGCCATCAATAGGCATGATAAGGCAAGCCTAAAGCACAAGCCCTAAGGCTTGCTCTAGAACCCAGGCTCAGGCCCAGCCCCTGGCCAAGGCCTGAGAGCTGGCCCTGGCCATGGCCTTGGCTAGGCCCGAGCACTAGGCCATGGGCCTAGTAGGCACATGGCTAGGGCTAGGGGGTAAGAGGTTCTTATTAGCTAAGAGTAATGTTGTACTGTCCTAAAAGCTCAATAAACTCAGCTTCACTATAGACTTGAATGCCTAGTTCTTGGGCTTTGGTAAGCTTGGAACCTGCCTCGGTGCCCGCTACAACAGCATAAGTCTTTTTGGATACTGAGCCAGAAACTTTTGCTCCTAGCCCCTCTAAAAGCTCTTTTGCTTGATCTCTTTTTAAAGTGCTTAAAGTACCAGTTAAAACAAAAGTTTTGCCTAAGAATGGCTTAGTATCCTCAGACATCTCAGATACTTGCTCACAAGCTTGCAGATCAAGTTTAGCTTCAGTTAAGAGGCGCTCAATTACTGTTCTATTATGTTCTTCTTTGAAGAAATCAATAATATGAGTAGCAGCTACTCCACCAATGTTGTTAATCGAGGTGAGCTTTTCAAAAGAGGCCTGCATCAGCTCATCAATTGTTTTGAAGTTAGCAGCTAAAATCTTAGCAGTAGTGGCACCTACATCGCGAATACCTAAAGCATAAATGAAGCGATTTAAAGGACGCTGACGTGACTTATCGATATTGGCAATAATCTTTTTAGCTACTACTTTACCTAAGAGGCGTACCTTACCCTCTTCTTCTTTTTCATTGGTAGTATCAATGATGAGCTTAGATAAAGTTTCTTCTGATAAGCTGTATAAATCAGCAATATTGTGAATCATTTGGCTGCTAACCATAGCCTCAACAATACGCTCACCCAGGCCATCAATGTCCATAGCGGCACGCTCTACATAGTGCTCAATAGCTTGGCATTGTTGTTTTGGACACACTAGTCCGCCTGTACAACGATAGGCCACCTCGCCATCTTCTCTTTCTAAAGCTGAGCCACACTCTGGGCAAACTTTAGGGAAGACTACTTCTTGTTCGCTGCCATCACGCTTTTCTTTAACCACGCCTGAGATTTGAGGAATTACATCACCTGCACGACGAACAATGACAGTATCGCCTACTTTAATATCAAGACGCTTAAGCTCTTCTTCATTGTGTAAGGTACAGTTAGAAATAGTAGTACCACCTACATAAACAGGCTGTAGGCGGGCTACTGGGGTGATTTTGCCCGTACGTCCTACCTGAAAATCAACATTTAAGAGCTTAGTCATGGCCTCCTCAGGAGGAAACTTATAAGCAATAGCCCAGCGTGGTGCTTTAGCGGTAAATCCTAGCTCCTCTTGGGTAGCTATATCATTAACCTTAAGCACAGTACCATCAATATCATAGTTTAAGCTAGGACGTAAGGCTCCTAAGCTTTCATAGAAGGATCTTAGGCCGCTAATGCCTTTAACTACCTTAATATGCTCATTAACTGGCAAGCCTAAGCTCTTGAGAAATTGCAAACGTCCATATTGGCTATCAGGTAAATGATCACTATCGTTCTCAAAATCACATTGGCCAATATAGTAGGCATTAAAGGTTAAAGGACGAAGTGCGGTAATGCGAGAGTCTTGTTGTCGTAAAGAGCCAGCTGCTGCATTACGTGGATTGGCAAATACTTTCTGTCCCTTAGCCTTAGCCTCTTCATTCCATTTTTTAAAGCCATCACGAGGCATGAAAACCTCGCCTCTAACATCCAAATAGTCAGGAATGGACTGAGCGGCAAAAGAGGCATCAATCATATGGACCATGTCATCTTTCATGACATGTAAGGTAAGAGGAATGGCCTTAATGGTTTTAGCATTGGCGGTAATATCTTCACCAGTAGTGCCATCACCACGAGTTGCGGCTTTAACTAAAACGCCTTTTTCATAAATTAAAGAAATAGCTAAGCCATCAAGCTTAGGCTCGGCACAATATTCAACTTCGCTACCAGTGGCCTCTAACATGCGCTTATTAAAGTCAACTAGCTCCTCGTCATCAAAAATATCGCCCAGGCTCATTAGGGGCACTTTATGGGCTACAGGGGCAAAACTAGTATTGATAGCGTCACCTACACGTCTGGTAGGGGAGTCGGCATCTTTAAACTCACTATAGAGCTCAATGGCCTCTAACTCACGGTATAAGCGATCATACTCAACATCAGGAACGATAGGATTATCAAGTACATAATAGGCTCGAGCGTAACGATTTAAAGTATCAATTAACTCACGATAGTGTTCGTAACTTAGATCATCTGGCTGTTGAGCAAGTGAAGCAAAAAGATCACTCATAACATTACATCCGCAAAAATGATTAATCTTACAACATAGCTAAATCAAGCCAACCCTACAAGGCAGCTGCACTATGTCGAGTAATATAAAAAAAGCACTGTGATAGTGCTTTAGAAAAATAACCCATAAGCATTACGCCTAGGCCCCAGCCCCTGGCTTGTAGCCATGCCAATGGCAGGCCAGACCAAAGTCTTGGCCTTGGCCAGGGCCTGGGCTAAAGCCCTGGCCTTGGGCCTTAGATAGCGCTGATAAAATTAGTGAATGGTATTTAAACCGCCATCATAATGCTGTAATTCAGCAGCAATCATATCTAATTGCTCTGAGCTTAGTGGATTACGATGCTGGTCTTGGATTTGTCCACCTAATTGATCAATAAAGATTTCAGTAGCCATACGCAAGGCCTTGAAATAAGCATAAGCTTTACCTTTTTCAGGTAAGGTCATGTAAAGAGCAATGGCTGAGGTTTGGAAATCTTTCATATTCTCTGGGAAGTAATAAGGTGCTTCCATAGAGCAAATTCTAAATACTTCGTTTTCTTTAGTATTAGAATTTTCATACACAAAATAAATCTTGAGATTATCCTTAATAAAGCCCTGAATAAAGCCTTTTTGATTGCAAATATCCTCAATATCCTCACCTAAGTAAGGATGGCCTGGAGCGGCAGAAACAATTAACTCATATACATTACGAGGCTCAACATTTTGAACAGGCTCTGAATTATTGTATTGAGAGCCATCATAAGCTACCTCTTCTACACCCATAGCGGCATCATTGGTGTTGCGAGGCTTATGATTAACGCTCACAGCAGCAGAGTTTTGTAATTGCTCGTAGCTGTCATCAAAGCCCTCAGGTAAAGACATATGACGGGTATTGTTAGTATAAGAGTTAGAACTTGGAGTAGATTTATTAATCTTGCCTACCGATATTTCAATATTATCCTCAAGATCATCATGGTCACTAAGCTCACTGGTAACAATACGCACTTTGCCTACATGTGATGACTTGCTAATTTCTTGATCACGAGCGTTATCTTTTTGTAGTTTGCGATTTTTTGGCTTACCTGAAAACCATAAGCCATGAATAATAAAGATGAAGATGCAGATTGCACCGACAATTAAAACGATAGAACTAGGATCGGTAAAAGCAGACATCAGCCACCTCAGGGAAATTAGAATACTTACCAAGTATATTCTGCATAGACATGCAACCTTATAAAGAACGGATATTACTTGGCAGGCAATAATATAAAAGCATAAGATTGCGCTTAATTTAGCGATTATTATCTCATTATACAATGAGCAAATACTTAGGTCAGCAAAGACAATTACTACTTAAGTCTATATGCTATTGCCAGTTCTTATTTTAAAGCTGGCGATCAATCTTGTATAAGATGCCTAACAACAGGGCACCCCAGGGCAAAGTGCAAAATGGCAAGGGGCAATGGGCAAGCTAGTAGCCATGCCTGCGCAGCAAATGCTCTGCAGCGCTTAGGGGTATAGTTAGGAGCAGCCTGGCAAAGCAAGGCAGCGCCTGACACAGCCTGACAGCACCTGGCAGAGCCTGGCGGTGTCAGGTGATGCTAGGTGGTGCCTGGTAGGGGGGCTTGAGAATTAATTTTACTTTTTTTAGTAAACTAAGTTGTAGCTAAACTATATAGTATAAGATTAAGGCCATAATGATTACTTATGCTAATAAGGCTTATCACCTAGGAGTTAATGATGATAAAAGATAGCGTAAATCAAACAATTTCACCATTTAGTGTCTTTGGCTATTTAGGATCGGGCTTAAATTTAGCCTTGTCTAAAGAGTGCCGTTTATTTGTCATTATTCCAATAGTAATCAATTTTGTAGTCTTGATTTTAGGTGGTTACTTAATGTTTCAAACTATCTATGGCATGCTACAAAATTATTTAGACATGTTGCCTCAGTGGTTAAGCTTTTTAAGCTATGTGATTTACGTTTTGCTATTAGCATCAGTGGGCTTTGTCTTTTGCTACATCTTTTCTACCATTGCTACCATTATTGCTTCACCTTTTTATGGACTTCTAGCTGAAAAAGCAGAAGGCTTGATTAGAGGTAATAGTGTTGCTTTGGATAATGGTGATTCTTTTGCTGATATAGTTAAAGATGTACCACGTATTATTAAGCGTGAGCTTCAAAAAATGGGCTTTTACTTGCCACGAGTATTAGTTTGTCTCATCATTTCCTTTATTCCTGTAGTGAATATTGTTGCTCCTATTTGTTGGTTCTTATTAGCTGCCTGGATGATGTCAGTTCAATATGTGGACTACGCTTATGACAACCATAAAATTTCTTTTGCCCAAATGCGTCACGATCTTTCACAACAACGTTTAGCTACATTCTCAATGGGCGCTATAATCTCATTAGCTATGACTATTCCATTATTAAATCTTCTTATTCCTCCAGCAGCTGTTTGTGCTGGTACTAAGTATTATGTAGAAATGGAAAAGCGCTACACTTTAGATGGTGCTTTACGTCAGTAGCATATTGCGATTTACTGAAAAGAAATTATACGGCTCAAATAAGTTTAATTATTTGGGCCGTAAGTTTGGTCTAAGGCTGACTTAAAAGGGGCTAATAAAATGTATACCATGTCAGGAGTTACTGTGTCAGAGGGTGTGAGCGAAGGCCGCGCCTTTGTTATTAGTCATGGTAATGAGGAGGATGTAGTAGACGTAGTAGCCTCTTTTAGCGCTAGCGAAGAGAGTATTAAGTACCGTCAAGCTAGCCGAGAATTTGCCAACAAGCTCAACAATGCTGCCTCGGGTACTGTACCTGATAAGGTAAGAGATCTCTTTGGTGCTGTGGCTTCATACATTACCAATGCTAACAATATTAAAGATATTGATAAGCTCATTTATGAGGGCCATACCGCTTTAGATGCAGCACAAAGTATCTTAATTCCTAAAATCAAGCGCTTTACTCAAAGCGCTCAAGTTTATGAGCCTGGCACTACTAATCAAGACTCAAACTATAAAGACACTGTTGATAATTTAACCTCTGGTGGGGCTTTGGATCAGCGCTCCCGTGAGGATTATGAAAATGATTGGGAAATGCAATTAGGTGCTAAAGAACTCCAATCTTTAATGCGTGACTTTATTAGTACTATTGGCTCTAAAAAAGAATTAACCTCTGATATGCCTCGCCTTAATGAGCCAAGCGTAATTATTGCCAGTGATCTTAGTCCTGCTAGATTTTTATCTTTGCATACAGAGCTGGTCAGGGCTGTTATTTTAGAGGGCGGACAAGCATCTAGTCACTTAAGTACTGTGCTTAGAGACTTGTGTATTCCTGCCATTTATGGGGTTAAAGGGGCACTGACCATTAGAAATGGTGAGCATGTTTTAGTTGATGCTAATCGTGGCTCTATTTTGGTCGAACCCCCTGTAGATACTGCTAAAGCCTTAATTGCACAACAAGATTTATTTGCCGACGACGATGATGGTGATGATGAGTGCTCTAATATTGGCGTAACTGTAGCAGGCTCTATGGGTGCTATAGGTGAGGTTGATCGTTTAGCTCGTTATTTTAACCACGGTTTAGGCTTATTGCGCTCAGAGTTTTTGTTCTTAAATCTGCATCACGAGCCTAGTGTTGATGAGATGGTAACTGCCTTTAGGTCTATTTTTGACAAAATACCTAAGAATGCTCCGCTTACTGCTCGCACTTTTGATTTTGCAGGAGATAAGCGCCCATTATTTACCTTAGATATGGATGAGGTAGGCCCACTTAGAAAATACGGTGCTCAGGTAGGTTCTCGTTTATTAAAAAATGAGCTACGTGCTTTATTGCTTGCTTCTCAAGGCCGTGAGATTTGTATAGTCTTCCCTTTAATTACTCGTATTAGTGAAGCTAAAGCTTTAAATGAATTGCTCGATCAGGTTAAACAAGAGTTACAACACGAAGGCGCTTCTATGGGAGAGGCTAAAGTTGCTTTAATGATTGAAACACCTGCTGCCGTGCTCTCAGCTCGTGCCTTTGCGGCATATGGTGATATGTTCTTAATTGGTACTAGCTCTTTAGCTGAGTATGCAGCTGCTCCTAGACCACCTGAGGATTACTTTACCCCAGCCCTTTCAAAAATGATTGCTATTGCCTGTAAAGGTGCCCATGATGAGGGCGTTACTGTTGGCTTGGCAGGTCGCTTTGCTATGCGTACTGAGCTATTGCCTTTTTACTTATCTTTAGGTGTTAGCTATATCACAACCGATGCAGCCTCTTTATCTAAAGTAAGAAAAGAGCTGCAAAGGCTTTATGATCGTGGACTTGAGCCTCATTTTGATTTGTCTTTATATCAACAAATTATGGATATAGCGTCAGCTCGAGATTTACAGCAATTGTTTAATGATAAGTTTTCATTGTAAAAAACAAGGCCTAGAGGGTAAGCTCTCTAGGCTTTTTTCTTGTTCTTATTCTTTGCTAAAGTTAGCGCTCTAGGCTTAAAATGGTAGTCAATAGTAGTATGGTAAATTATTACTATGAGTTTAGTGTTTTATGCAGGTTTAGGAGAGCTATTATGGGATTTTTATCTCAGTTATTTAAGCGAGCTAGCGTATCTGCTAGTGAAACCCCTGTAGACAATATCCAAGCTGATTTTTCTTTGTTTGCTCCTGTTTCAGGTACCTTGTTGCCTTTAGAGGAGGTTCCAGACATTGTAATTTCAGAAAAGGTAATGGGTGAGGGTGTTGCTGTCGTACCTGAGAGTGAAACTATAGTCGCTCCTTGTGATGGTGTTATTTCTCGACTTTTACCTACTAAAAATGCTTTTGCTGTCCGTATGGCTGAGGGCTTAGAAGTTTATGTAACATTTGGTGTCGAGTCTATGGAGCTTAAAGGCGAAGGCTTTGTTACCAAGGTTAATTTAGGCGATGAAGTAAAAAAGGGTGATCCTATTATTATTACTGACCCACGCTTGCTCTCTAACCGCTTAAAATCAACCATTACCTCCATGATAGTTATCAAGAGCTCAATTGATTTAGAGCGCGTGACTAATGCCTCGGGTAAATGCCTAGCAGGTCATACTCCAGTCTTATGGATCAGCTTAAAAAAATAGTAGCAGCGGCATAGTACCAAAATATACCGCAATTCCAACCTAAGCCCCATTCCTATGGGGCTTAAGTTTTGGACTGTCCTTATATGGGGTAAGCCCAAAGCGTATAGCAATAACTCCTGTTTTCTATCCCAAGGAACATTCATAGCGATGGTAAGGGTCATTGCGTGGCTATGGCAAGAGCCACTTTATAGCGATAGCTGAGGAATTTCATTGCGATGGCAAGGAGCATTGCGTGGCGATGGCAAGAGCTATGGGATAGGGGATAGGGGGAACTTTAGTGCTTGAAATTATGAGTGATACTAAGCAAAAGAAAAAAATTGATAATAGTGATGCCCAAACCAAAAGAAAAAGAGCAGCTAACAAGTACTCTAAGTTAACGGATCTTGAGATTGAGGCAAAAATAAGAGAGTTAGAGCAGCGTAATGCAGAGTTGGAAGCCGAGAGGATGGCATTGAAAAAATCAATACGCTCAATCAAATTTTAAGTGATACGAACTAAAAAAAGGGGCTAGCTTTTTTAAGCTAGCCCTCTTTTTTATCGTCCCAACAAGTTGGGATCACATCGTTAAGCTTGCGCTATTAGATGTTAGCTACGATATCTTCAACGGTCTTCTTTGCATCACCGAAGAGCATGAAAGAATTGTCCTTGAAGAATAATGGGTTTTGAACGCCTGCGTAACCAGCATTCATAGAACGCTTGAATACGACAACGTTGCGAGCCTTCCAAACCTCTAATACTGGCATACCAGCGATTGGGCTGTTTGGATTCTCTAAAGCAGCTGGGTTAACGGTATCGTTAGCGCCGATAACTAATACGGTATCAGTATTCTCGAAGTCGTCATTGATTTCGTCCATTTCAAATACGATATCGTAAGGAACCTTAGCCTCAGCTAATAATACGTTCATGTGACCTGGTAAACGGCCTGCTACTGGGTGAATAGCAAAGCGTACATTAATGCCACGCTCTTGTAACTTCTCAGTTAACTGAGCAACAGCTTGCTGGGCTTGAGATACAGCCATACCATAGCCTGGAGCGATGATAACAGAAGAAGAGTTCTTTAATAACTCAGCAACTTCGTTAGCCTTAAGCTCGTGGTACTCACCAACTTCCTCATCACCAGAAGCAGCAGCGCCTTCGTTGCCGAAGCCACCAGCGATAACAGAGATGAAGGAGCGGTTCATTGCCTTACACATGATGTAAGAAAGAATAGCACCAGAAGAACCTACTAATGCACCAGTAACGATTAAGAGGTCGTTAGAGAGCATGAAGCCAGAGGCAGCTGCAGCCCAACCAGAGTAGGAGTTGAGCATGGAGATAACAACTGGCATATCAGCACCACCGATAGCAGCCACTAAGTGGATACCAAAGGCAAATGCGATTAAGGTCATTAAGATTAATGGAAGTACTGGAGGTACATCAGCAGCCATGAACCAAATTAAGAGCGCTACGGAAATAATAATAGCGCCTAAATTTAAGAAGTGGCCACCTGGTAACATTAAAGGAGCAGACTTAAAGATTGCTAACTTGTAGGAGCCGTTGAGCTTACCGTAAGCAACAATAGAACCAGTGAAGGTAACTGCACCAATGAAGATACCTAAGAAGATCTCAATTAAGTGGGTGTTTAACTCACCAGCGCTCATAGCGTGCTCGCCACCCATGGTTGCAGCAGCCTGAGCAGCAGCATCCATTAAAGCAACGATAGTAGCTTGAGAAGCGTCAAGTGGGATAGTTACAGTGTCTGGAGCAACAGCGCCAAGCTCTAAGTAAGAGTTAAAGCCTACTAATACAGCAGCTAAACCTACGAAAGAGTGCATGAAGGCGATAAGCTCTGGCATCTGAGTCATAACAACACGACGTGCTACGTAGATACCAATACCTGCGCCTAAGCCCATTGCTAAAATGATAAGTAAGAAACCAGTTGCACTGTCTACCTGGGCAAAGGTGGCAACTAAGGCGATAGCCATACCAACCATACCAGATAAGCAGCCGTACTTAGCAGTTTCTTGCTTAGAAAGGCCTGCTAAGGCCATGATAAAGAGCAGTGCGGCCAAAATATAGGCCATATGTATAGGACCTGCTACCATTTCTTAATATCTCCTGATCCTTACTGCTGTTTCTTGAACATGGATAGCATACGACGTGTTACGGCGAAGCCACCAAAGATGTTGATGGAAGCAATGAGCACACCGATAAAGGCAAGTGCGCCAATAATGATGCTGCCAGAGCTGATCTGGAGCAAGGCACCAACAACGATAATACCTGAAATAGCGTTAGTAACAGCCATTAGAGGTGTATGTAAGGAATGAGTTACGTTCCAAACTACGTAGTAACCTACTACACATGAAAGTACGAATACAGTGAAGTGTGGTAAGAACTTTTCTGGAGCGTAAATACCAATTAAAGCAAAAGCCACAATCAAGAGACCTACTAAAGAAGCCTTGAAGCGTGGAGAAATTTGGCGTTGCTCAACCTTTTGTACTGGAGCCTCAGCAGCAGGAGCTGCAGGAGCTGCAGAAACGCTGATCTTTGGAGGTGGGAAGGTAATCTCACCATCCTTAGTAACAGACATATTACGTAAGATCACATCTTCAAAGTCGATGTTGATGTTGCCATCCTTGTTTGGAGATAAGATCTTAACTAAGTTTACTAAGTTAGTTGAGTAAAGCTGTGAAGACTGAGCTGGTAAGCGGCAAGCTAAATCAGAGTAACCAATGATCTTTACGCCGTTCTCGGTAGTAGTTACCTTGCCCTCTACAGTTAACTCACAGTTACCACCAGTAGCGGCAGCTAAGTCAACAATAACTGAGCCTGGCTTCATGCTCTCAACCATCTCCTTGGAGATTAAGCGTGGAGCAGCCTTACCTGGAATAGCAGCGGTAGTAATGATGATGTCTACATCCTTAGCCTGAGCTGCGAATAACTCCATCTCAGCCTTGATGAACTCATCAGACATTACCTTAGCGTAACCGTCGGATGAACCGCCATCTTCGTTAGCGAAGTTAAGCTTTAAGAACTCACCGCCCATGGACTTAATTTGATCGGCTACTTCTAAACGAGTATCGAAAGCACGAACAATAGCACCTAAGGAGTGAGCAGCACCAATAGCAGCAAGACCAGCTACGCCAGCACCGATAACTAATACCTTAGCTGGTGGAACCTTACCTGCGGCAGTTACCTGGCCAGTAAAGAAGCGACCGAAGTTGTGGGCAGCTTCAATAACAGCACGATAACCAGAAATATTGGCAGTTGAGGATAATGCGTCTAATGCCTGAGCACGAGAGATACGAGGTACCATGTCCATAGCAAGAACATTGACCTTCTTAGCATTAAGTTTCTCAACGAGTTCAGGGTTTTGAGCTGGGCGAATGAAGCTTACTAAGGTTTGGCCTTCCTTTAATAACTTGATTTCGTCATCAGTAGGAGCGTTAACCTTGAAAATAATGTCGCTTTGCCAAATTTCACGACCACGTAAAACCTTAGCACCAGCTGCGCTATATGCAGCGTCATCAAAGCTGGCGTCGGCACCTGCGTTTGCTTGAATTGCAACCTCAAAGCCCAACTTGATGAGCTTGGTTACGGTATCAGGAGTGGCGGCCACTCTTGTTTCGCCTTTCAAGCTCTCTTTTGGAATACCTATCAGCATGGCTTTTTCCTGTTAAATAAAATTTACTTATTTCTCACCACAGTCAATGACTCTGCAACAATGAGTATTTTTGTATCTGGCAAGAGGATTAATCCTGACATAATGCAACTTACTTAAGCAAGTATCAACATTTTTAACTGTACTTTTAGAGCAAGCACACAAAATAGCAAAAGACCTTTTATTGATAATCTTGATTTTAAGCACTCATAGCTCAACATGTTATTTTGGTTAAAAGCTGATAAATATGGCGTTTTATTGGGTGTATGGTAGGTGCAAAATGACGATAAAGTAAAAATTCACTTTTGTTTTTATTGTGTCTAGAAAATAGTGAGCTTTTACTTAGCAAAATCCTAATAAAGCCTTTATTTATCAGCTATTCAGTATGTTTTATATTAATTAAACATATTTATTAACTATCTTTAATAAATTAAACCAAATGGTACTTTCGTAATGAAAATCTGATAAAACTAGGAAAGAGCAATATAAGGTCAGCTTTTATATCTGTTAAAGGTGGGGCAAATTTTACCTTGGCAAAATCTTAATATTTAAATTATGAAATTTAACTCCAAATTAGTGCTCTTAGCTGAAACTTGGCAGTGAAAAAAGCTTAAATTATGAGCCATGGAACGCAGTCAATCATGCTAAAATAGCTAATTTTGTTGATTTTAAGCTCTTAAGAGTTTGCAAGATGTTTTTGGACTCTTGTGCTCTTGGTGTGGCAAGGAGCTTAAGTGCTTTAAGTCTAAGAGCTAATCAGTTAGATAGCTGAAAAAGACTTACTTAAGTTAAAAAAAGGGTGTCATCTTTGTTACGTAGTGATTTTAATTTTGATTTACCTCATGAGCTCATTGCTAACTTCCCTTCACCAGAGCGTACCGCTTGTCGCATGTTGTGTTTGGATGGCAATAGTGGAGCTTTAGAAGATAAGATTTTTATCGATTTAAAGCAGTATTTAAAGCCTGGTGATCTCTTAGTCTTTAATGATACTAAGGTTATTCCTGCTCGTATTTATGGCCAAAAAGATACTGGTGGCAAATGTGAGTTTTTAATTGAGCGTATCTTAAGTCCTACTCAAGCCCTTAGTCATATTAAAGCCTCTAAGTCACCTAAGGCTATGTCTACTATTTTAGTAGGTGATGAGCAAAACCCACACAAATACACTATTAAGGTATTAGGCCGTCAAGGTGCGCTGTTCCATATTGAAAGTACTGATGGGCATGAGATCTTATCCATTCTTAATGATATTGGTCATATCCCGTTACCTCCTTATATTGAAAGACCAGATGAGAATGTAGATCGTGATCGTTACCAGACTGTTTACTCTCGAGCTCCAGGTGCCGTAGCTGCTCCTACAGCAGGTTTACATTTTGATAATGCTCAGCTTGAAGATCTTAAAGCTTATGGCGTGGATATGGCTTTTGTCACCCTGCACGTAGGTGCTGGTACTTTCCAGCCTGTGCGTGAGGACGACATCCTAAATCACCATATGCACAGTGAATATGTGCAATTGTCCCAAGAGGTAGCAGATAAAGTAATTGCTACTCACCAAAGAGGGGGACGAGTGATTGCCGTAGGCACTACTGCGGTACGTTCTTTAGAAAGTGCTGCTACCAATGCTAAAAAGATGGGGCTTACTCAGGAGATTGCTCCTTTTTATGATGATACCTCCATCTTTATTTACCCAGGCTATAAGTATCAAGTAGTGGATGCTCTTATTACTAACTTCCACTTGCCTGAATCAACTTTAATTATGTTGGTTTGTGCTTTTGCTGGTTATAAAAATACCCTTGATGCTTATAAGCACGCTGTAGATCAAGGTTATAAGTTCTTTAGTTATGGCGATTGTATGTTTATTCAAAAGCGCACTAAAGAAATTGATCTGCCACCATCAGCTCTTAATGAGTAAGTTTTTATTAATATTTATTAACCAAGATTTGATTTTGCATGGAATTTAAGATTTTAGCCCGTGATGGCAAAGCCCGTCGTGGTGAACTTCATTTTGCTCGTGGTATTGTTCGTACTCCTGCCTTTATGCCTGTAGGTACTTTAGGTACTGTTAAAGGTATTCGTCCTGAGCAGGTTAGTGAGTTAGGTGCCGACATTTTATTAGGTAATACCTTTCACTTATGGTTACGTCCAGGTACTGAGGTTATTAAGGCTCATGGTGATTTGCATGATTTTATGCGTTGGGATAAGCCAATTTTAACTGACTCTGGTGGTTTCCAAGTATTCTCCTTAGCTGGCCTTAGAAAGGTTACTGAAGAGGGTGTTAAGTTCCAGCATCCTATCAATGGCTCTAAGCTCTTCTTATCTCCTGAAGTTTCCATGCAGGTTCAATATGATCTAGGCTCTGATATTGTGATGCAATTTGATGAGTGCATTGAGTTGCCTGCTGATCATAAGCGTATGCGAGAGGCTATGGAGTTGTCTTTACGCTGGGCTCGTCGTTGTAAAGATGAGTTTGAGCGCCTGGGCAATAAAAATGCCTTGTTTGGCATTATTCAAGGTGGTACTGATAAGGGTTTACGTGAGGCCTCATTAAAAGGCTTAACTGATATTGGTTTTCATGGTTATGCCATTGGTGGCTTAGCTGTAGGTGAGCCAAAGGATGTTATGTACAAGTCCTTAGCACACATCGCTCCTATTATGCCTGATGAAAAGCCTCGTTATTTAATGGGCGTTGGCCGTCCTGAGGATATTTTAGAGGGTGTATTAAATGGCGTTGATATGTTTGATTGCGTAATGCCTTCACGTAATGCTCGCAATGGTCATTTATTTACTTCCCAAGGTGTAGTAAAGATCCGTAATGCCAAATATAAGATGGATACCTCTCCATTGGATCCAAATTGCGATTGCTATACCTGCCGTAACTTCTCTAAGGCTTATTTACATCACTTAGATAAGTGTAATGAGATTTTAGGTGCACATTTAAATACCATTCATAATCTCCATTACTATGAGAAATTTATGGCTGATATTCGTCAGGCTATTTCTAATGGTACTTTAGAGCAATTTGCTATCGACTACTACAAAGCACAAGGTCTACCACCTCGCTTTTAGTGCTTGTTTTGTTTGCTCTGCTGGATAGGCATGCTATGCATAGCAGTCTATCCAGCTAGCATAACGTGCTATGTTTATACTAAGAAATAGCAAAGCATTATCTCGTATGATTAATAGGTCTTGATTAGCTGTTAGGCTTAATTAAAATAGATAGCTTATTACTTTATTTGTTTTGGTTAGCATAATAATTTAAAAAGCGCATATTTATCAAAAATGTGCGTGACTATATAATCAAGTCCTGATATTTTTTACATAATAATATTTAAGTGAGTAGGACATCGCTCACTTAAAGACTTTCGATAATAAGAAAGTTGTTCTTTGGCTCACTAATTAAGTGATCAAAGAAAGAAGTTCTCTTGACAAGAATTAGTTAACTTTTGGCAAAGAGAACCCTTCAGGCTTGCCTGTAGGAGGTGTCAGTCTATGCTGGTTAAGATATGTAGTTTAGTTAGCTTTACTCTTATCCTTAAGGCTTTTTTTATTCAATAATTCACTTTTTGTCATAGGTAACATCATGAACATCATTTCAGTTGCTCATGCTGCCGAAGGTGCTCCAGCTCCAGGCGGTGATATGAGTATGCTCATTATCCTTGTGGTCTGTATGGTCGCTGTATATTTCTTTGTTATGCGTCCAAACAATAAGAAGCGCAAGGAGATGCAAAACCTTTTAGACGGCTTAGCTGTTGGCGATGAGGTTTTAACCAATGGTGGTATCGCTGGTAAGGTTGTAAAGCTCCCAGAGAACAAGGACTACGTTATGATTGGCGTAGGTAAGGACGTTGTTCTTCAGATGAAGCGTAACTACATCGTTGCCGTTTTACCAAAGGGCACCATTGAGAGCATGTAATTGATTTGCGTGTCTGTTTTGTTTTAATTTTTAAACAAAATATCGCACCTTAGTCTTGTAATAAAGACTAAGGGCCTGTGCCCTATAAGCTTTAGTCTTATAGGGCAGAGCCTATAGCTACTGTGCTTTAAGCTTGAGTAGCTTGCTTACATGATCAAGGTTTTAGGGCCTTGACTATAGCTTGTTTGAGATGAATTGTGATTAATAAATTTCCTTGGTGGAAGAACTTAATGGTATTTGCCATTATTGCCATTGGTTTCTTCTACGCCATACCGAATTTGTATGGTGAAGATCCAGCCTTGCAAGTAACAGGAACAAATGGAAACCCTGTTTCTCAAGAAGTTGCCACTCAGGTGGAGAATCTTCTTGCTAGCAAAAACATTAAAGGTGTTTATGAGCTAGATGAGCAAGGACAGCTTCTGATCCGTTTTGATACTACTGAAACCCAGATTATGGCCAAAGATTTGGTGCAATCTTATTTGGGTGATCGCTATATTACTGCTTTAAACTTGGCTCCAGCCACTCCAGCTTTCATGCGTTCTTTAGGCATGAATCCATTGAAGTTAGGTCTTGATCTTCGTGGTGGCGTGCACTTCTTAATGGAAGTTGATATGGATGAGGCTATGAAGAAGATGAGAACTCAATTAGTTTCTGATCTTCGTAATGAGCTTCGTCAAAACAATATCCGTCTTTCAGGCGCTCGTGCCGAGGGCAATGATGTTGTTATTTCCTTTAGAGATGCTCAAAGCCGTGATGCTGCAGCCGACTTATTAAAGAAGAATCACCGTGATTTTGTATTCCAAAATTATGAGCGTGAGGGTTCTTATTTAGTTCGTGCTTCTATGACTGAGGCTCGTTTAAGCCAAATTAGAACTTCTGCTGTTGATCAAAACATCAATATTTTACGTAACCGTGTTAATGAGCTTGGTGTAGCTGAGCCTTTAATTCAAAGACAGGGTGCTGAGCGTGTAGTAGTTGAGTTGCCTGGCGTGCAAGATACTGCTCGTGCTAAGGAAATCTTAGGTGCAACTGCAACTTTAGAGTTCCGCTTAGTAGATTCTAATGCTGATGTTAATGCCGCTATGCAAGGTAGAGTTCCTCCAGGAGATGAACTGCACTACGATAAGAACGGCTATCCTGTAATCTTAGAAAAGCGCGTTATTTTAACTGGTGATCATATTGTTGATGCCTCCTCATCAACTGATGAAAATGGTCGTCCTCAAGTAAACATTTCTTTGGATGCTCGTGGCGGCTCTATTATGTCTGAGTTCACCAAAGATAATGTTGGCAAGGCAATGGCTACTAACTTTATTGAGTTTAAGGTAGTAGAGAATACTGATCCTAACGCTCCAAAGATTGGTCAGCCAGGTTATAAGCCAAAGTTTAAGAAAGTTGAGCAAGTTATTAACGTGGCTACTATTCAGTCTCGTTTAGGCTCTAACTTCCGTATTACTGGTATTGACTCAGCTCGTGAGGCTCATAATTTAGCCTTGTTATTACGTGCTGGTGCCTTGATTGCTCCTATTCAAATTGTTGAAGAGCGTACTATCGGTCCTTCTTTAGGTCAAGAAAACATCGATAACAGCTTACGTGCTATGCTCTACGGCTTTACCGCCTTAGGTGTATTCATGGTTATCTACTATAAGGCCTTTGGTCTAGTAGCTAACTTAGCTTTACTCTTTAACTTAGTATTAGTAGTAGGCGTAATGTCTATGGTTCCTGGTGCTACCATGACCTTGCCAGGTATGGCTGGTATTGTGCTGACTATTGGTATGGCTGTGGATGCTAACGTACTGATTTATGAACGTATTCGTGAAGAATTGCGGCAAGGACGATCGGTACAAGTTGCTATTAATGAAGGCTATGATAGAGCGTTCTCAACCATTGCCGACTCTAATATTACCTCCTTTATTACGGCCTTAATCCTCTTTATGGTTGGTACAGGTGCAGTAAAAGGCTTTGCTTTAGTATTAATGATTGGTCTAGCTTCCTCTATGTTTACCTCTGTAACAGCTTGTCGTGCTGTGGTAAATATTGTTTGGGGCGGTAAGACAAATCTTAAGAAGCTTAGCATTTAAGGGAGAACATAATGTTACAGTTTATTAAAGATACAACTGTTATCCCTTTTATGAAAATCAAGGGCTTGGTGGAGATACTATGCTTAGTCTTAGTTATAGCCTCCATTGGCTCTATGGTAGTAAAAGGTCTTAACTGGGGTTTAGACTTTACTGGCGGTATTGTGGTTGAAACTCACTACACCAAAGCTATGGATCTTGAAACGGTTCGTAAAGCTTATTCTCAAGAAGGTATTGAGGGTGTAGTTCAGCACTTTGGTTCTACTCGTGATGTTATGATTCGTGTAGCTCCAAAGGACGATTTAAATCAGCAATTTGTAACCACTAAGATTCAAGAGGCTTCTTACAAGCTCGATCCACAATCTTCTATTACTCGTTCTGAGTATGTAGGCCCTTCAGTTGGTGCTGAATTAGTTGAAAGTGGTATTGTAGCTATCGTAGTTTCTTTAGTAGCCATTTTGATTTATATCGCTTTCCGCTTTGAGTGGAGAATGGCTACAGGTGCAGTAATTTCGCTAGCTTATGACGTAATTGTAGTTATGGGCTGCTTTAGCTTCTGGCAGATTGAGTACGACTTAACTGTACTTGCTGCTGTGCTTACTGTGCTCGGTTACTCACTTAACGATAAGATCGTAGTATTCGATCGTATTCGTGAAAATGCTAGCCGTCTGCCTCACGATATGAGTATGGATCGCTTGTTTGATGTTTCTTTAACTCAAACTCTTTCCCGTACTATTATTACCTCTGGTACCACCATGATCACTGTTTTAGCCCTTTTATTCTTTGGCGGTGACATGATTTTTGGCTTCTCCTTAGCCTTAACCATTGGTATCGTGTTTGGTACTATTTCCTCTATTTATGTGGCTTCTACTTGGGCATTATTATTAAAGATTGAGCGTAAGAACTTAATCCCTAAGAAGGTTGAGCGTAAAGAAGAAGAATATGAGACTATGGACTAAGGTCTAGTCTTCCTTAGCTCCAATAAAAAATCCCAAGGTAGATAAACTATCTTGGGATTTTTTTGCGCTATAAGGATAGCAAACAAGATTAGGCTGATTTTTTCATCACGCGAGCTTTCTCACGCTGCCATTGGCGCTCTTTGAGGCTATCTCGCTTGTCATGTTCTTGCTTACCACGAGCTAGACCAATTTCAAGCTTAGCCCAAGAGCCCTTCCAATATAGACGTAAAGGCATAATAGTGTAGCCTTGACGTTGGGATTGGCCCATTAATTTATTGATCTCTTTGCGATTCATAAGTAGGGTACGTGTTCTGGTAGGATCACATACTACAAAGGCACAAGAGGTCTTTAAAGGATTAATAGTGGCACCAATTAAAAGAATTTGGCCATCTTTTACCATTACATAGGCCTCAGAAATATTAGCCTTGCCAGAGCGCAAGGATTTAACTTCCCAACCTTGTAAAGATAAGCCTGCCTCATAACGCTCTTCGATAAAGTAATCATGCTTCGCACGACGATTAACAGCGATTTCTGAACCGCCGCTAGTCTTTTTCTTAGCTGCCATTTTGATTTGTCTCTTAGAGCTATTAATAATTTAGAGTGTAATGTTGAGCAACATCTTATTACACAGCTAAAACCAAGATATCATATCATTTAGTGGCTTGTAGCAAAAGTTTTGTAATTTAAATTCTGATAGCTACAAAAAACCTCTATATATTTCACTTTTTTGCACTTTTATTGTTTATCTACCATATTTTTCTTAAAGATTTATTTTTTTGTTGCGATAAGCTGATAAGCTTAGGAAAATTTGAGCCTAATGTAAGTCACATATCATTGGTCAAAATGCTAATATACGTTGATCCAAATTAAGCAGGATAAGGACTACATCTTATTATAGTTGTTAGTAAGCAAGCTTTCCTAAGTTCAGCTATTGGCGCATGGCGTTGATTTTATTGCGGGTCTAAAGATCGGACTAAAAGGTTTTGTTATGAGTACAATTAAAGATAAAGAAAACCAAAATAAGGGATCTGACTTAAATGATGAGTCTACCCCAAAGACCCAAGTAAATCTTGATCGACCTCATTTGCCTTTCTTTAAAGCTTTATTTAGCTTTCATTTTGGCGGCATGTCCATTATTCATCGCCTTTATTTGTGCGTAGGCTTAACCTTTTTCTTATTCTTATTAGCAACATTAGTTGTTGTCTATATGACTAACCAAGTTAATGGTAGCCACGATCGCTCAGGTGTGCGTTCTGTGGTTAGAACCTCTAATTTGGTGGGCAATGATATTTTATCGGTAGAAGAATCGATACGTCAGCTGTTTGTCAAAAACTCAGATGAGAATTTAGCTATTAGCGAGCTGAAGAGTGCAGTAGGTTCTATGGATAAAAACCTTTCTGCCTTAAATGAAGAAATTAACAAGCTTAGTGATGAAACTGTAAAAAGCACTCTTAACAACAAATATTATGATAAGGCTCGTTCTTTAGTTTCTCAGCTTAGTCAAAGTGCTAATACTATTGCCAATGTATACCACATTGATCGTCAGCGTGCTGTGAAGTTGGCTTATGACCAGACATCTTTATATAGCATGCCTGCTCTTTATCAATTACGTAATTTAGTGACTTACTTAAATAATCGTAATTTAGCAGATCAGGCTATAGTCGATAAGATGATGCGCTATGTTGAGTACTGCTTATTCATTGGTTTGGGTATTGCTCTGTGCGTTATTGTTCTTACTAATATCACCATTCGTCACTCTTTAAGAAGAGATACAGGCATTTTACTACGCCGCTTGCAGTCTATGGCTCAGGGTGATTTAAGAGATAAAGTAGAGCTCAAAGCTCAAGATGAAATTGGCTCTATTGGCCGTTTGGTAGATCACGTAGTAGCCAATACTAATGGTACTTTAACAGTAGTAAAAAATGACATAGAAAAGCTCTATGATATGGTGCATACCAATTTACGTACTATTAATGCTACTAATGAGGCTATTTCTGTACAAAGAAATACTGCTCAAAGCGTAGCCAGCTCTACCTCAGAGATGGAAATTGCTGTTGAAAAGGTAACGGAATTTGCTAAATCTACCTTAGACGAGGTTAAGTCTGCTGAGGAAGCATCCGATACTTGTCGCCGTACCATGCAAGACAATATTACCACTACCCATACTTTATCTGATCGCCTAAGAGCTTCATCTGAGGCTATTAATAAGATTCATATGATGAGCTCTCAAATTAAGGCTATTGTGAAAACTATTGCTGATATTGCAGATCAGACCAACTTATTAGCTTTAAATGCCACCATTGAGTCAGCTCGTGCAGGCGAGTCAGGCCGTGGCTTTGCTATTGTGGCTGATGAAATTCGTGATTTGGCCATTAGAACAGCCAAGTCTACTAAGGAAGTAAGTAATACTATTAATCTTTTGGAAAATGCTGTAACCAATTCAGTTGATGTGATGGCTACTTGTGAGGGACAAATGAGTAATTCCCTACAACAAAGCTCCAGAGCCAATTCTTCCATTGAAGAGATTATGGGTATTATTGCTACCATTTCTGACATGTCAGAGCAAATTGTAATGTCTTGTCAGCAACAAACCAGTTCTGCCTCTGAAATTAACCAATCTATTGCTCATATTTCTAAGTTGGCTGAAGATAGCTATGAGCAAATGGCAGAGTTACAGACCAATATGGATGAGCTTAACAATTTAGCTACTAACCAATCTCAAGAGATTAGCAAATTCCAGCTTAGCGATAAGTAGTATTATCGAACTTTAGCAAAGGCTTATAGTAGTTACGCGTGAGAACATTATCAAGTTTAAAAACATTGATTTTATGGGATTTTATGTTTTCGAAATCGATAATTTTTAGGAAAAGTTTTGACGACCTAAAATTATGGATAAAGACTTGAAAAA
>NZ_JALKIM010000007.1 GCF_023050945.1 Anaerobiospirillum sp. NML120448
AAGAAATTATTATCATTTTATGGTTGCAATACAATTTTTTGATAATTGTCTAGACTTTTTTTCAATTATTTGTGAGAAAAAGATGCAATTTCTTTCAATTTAAGTTAAAATTTTTATTACTTTATATCTATGACTTTCGCGATTAAATTAGATGCAAACATCTTCATTTCACATATTCAAGATGTTTTAAAACAAATAGACATTAGGGTCTAGTTCTATTGTAGGTGTTGTAATCATTATGTTTTCTACTTTACTGAAAGGCTCTTCTAAGAGCTTAATCTCTGGCTTTGCCTTAGGTGCTGCCGTTTTATTTACTTCTTTTAACGCATCTGCTGCCACTGCTACCGACAATTCACTTGAGAACTTCAAGTATTGTGAAGGCGGCACTAAAATTGACCAAGAAACAGCTCGTAAATTAATTCAGAACCATGGCGCTGTTGTTATCGATGTTCGTAGCCCAGAAGAGTACGCTAAAGGCCATCTTAAGGATGCCTATTTAATCAGCTTCACTTTAGATCAATTGGCTAAGCAAAATTTAGCTGAACATGAATTACTCAAATTATTAAAAGAAAAGAACACCCCAGTATTGGTATATTGCCATGCAGGTAAGCGTGCTACTTTCTTTATGAAGGCTATGGTTAGAGATGGCTATACTCATATTATGAACATGGGTGGTATTGAGGACTGGAAGTACGAGACCACTTTAGATGAGCCAACCAAGAGCTTTGCTGAGGCTATCAAGGAAGTACCTCACTGCTGCAATAAATAATATGTAATTTACAAAAAAATAGGAGCCTAAGAGCTCCTATTTTTTTGCTTAAGATAACAAGCGATTAGTAGTCGCTACTGTATTTTGCTTATCTAACGAAGTCATAGTAACGCAAGCTATTAATCCATGCGGAGAGGCATTACTAAACTCAAGATTAGCATTAATACTTTCACAGCTGGCTTTAACAATAGCTAAGCCTAAGCCCGTTCCTTGAATCTCACTACGATCACTACCTACACGATAGAATGGCTCTAAAATGTGCTTGAGGCATTCCTCTGGAATGCCAGGGCCATCATCTTGCACAATCAACTGTAAGCGACCGTCATCCAACATCTTAGCCATTAAATCAATGCGACCGCCATCAGGGGTGTACTTAATAGCATTGGATAAGAGGTTAGACATAATTCTTAGTAATCTCATTCTGTCTGAGACTATATTAAAGCGAACATTACCCTCTACACCTAAGTCGATATCCTTACGATCTGCTAATACTCCTTGCTCATCAATAAGCTTGGTATATAAGTCGAAAATATCAATATTTTCTAACATAATATCATTACGATTTTGCTCACGAGCTAAAGTTAGTAATGAGGTCATTAATTGGCGCTCACGAGAAATACCATCTTTTAAGCGCTCAACCTTTAAACGTGCTGAACTTGATAGCTCTTCTTTTTCTAAAGACTCAGCCTGTAAAGATAAAGCTGTAAGCGGCGTTCTCATCTCGTGCGCAGCATCGGCAATAAAGCGGCGCTTGGAGTGAATACCCTCATCAACTTTAGAGAATAATTTATTGAGCGCTAAAATAAAGCCGTCAAGCTCCGATGGCACAAAGCCTACGTGATTTTCAGGAATAACAGGGCTTAAATCATCCTCACTACGCTTATACAATGACTTGGCAATCTTATTTAAATTAGCAAACATCCATCTTACGGAAATCATTAAGAGTGGAATAAAGAGCAATATAATGCCTACAAATTGCCATACTGCTGAAATAAAAGCCTGATGGGTAATGCTGTCAATAGAGTTTAAAGGACGAGCCACCACAAAGCGCTGACCATTAGTATTGGTAGACACAAAGGCTCTTACTCGTTGATCTGCCACCATTACAGTATAAAAGCCATCAGCTACTCCAGGTGGAATATATAAGGCATCACCAGGACGACCAAACAAAGGAGCAATAATAATGTCGTACTTAAACTTATGAATATCAACAATAGAAGGAGTTAGCGGCTGACCATTGGCGCTTACCTCTTTGCTATTATCTTGATTTTGAGCAGCGCTAGCGCCTGTACCAGATCTTGCGCCTGCACCAGCTCTAGGCCCAATGCCATTACGCATGCCATGTCCAGGCCCCATATGTTGTTCAGGTCTTGGCCCTGCTAGTGCTCCTTCATTACTTGCATTCTCATTTTCAAAACCATAGGTTAAAACTAAGCGGCCATTGATACTTTGTACTCTAAAGATCCTGCCGTGATTATTTCTTGGAGCTTCCCAGCGACGAGGCAAAATCATTTTGTAATTAATAGCCACCAAAGAGATCTGAGACAGCTCTTCATCTACGAATTCTCTTGTAGTGTTATAAATCTTTACATAGGTTAAAGCGCACATAGAGGCAGTAGTGATCAAGCCTACGATAAAGAACAGCATAACAATACGAAATTGTAGTGATCTCATTAGCTCATGGCGGCGATTACGCCTTTTAAATAAGCGCCAACGACTTTTACCCTTGCGAGCTAATTCATCAACCACATTAGCGCCCCTGTCCTCTTTAGCCTCGCTTTTATTGGTTTTAGCGCTAGAACTTTGACCGTCCATATCGCTCTTACTACCATCTTTGCCACTATCAGAGTTATTAGCCTCTAAAGTTTCTGCGCCCGCACTAGCACCAGCGCTAGCGCCTGCGATAGCGTTAGCACTGGCGCAAGTATCTGCGCCCGCACCAGAACTCTCTTTTGTCACTGTGCTATCTTGATTAAGCGTGCTGGCAGTTACTTCTATCTTAGAATCTGACTCAGAGCGGGCGCTAGTAGCGCTAGAGATAGAAACTGAGGTAGAAGTAGCATCTGGGGTGCTATCTTGAGCTTTGGTAGGAGCCTGGGATGGGGATGTAGCTTTAGCCGTAGCTGGGGCTGAGGCTGGAGCTTGGATTTTAGCAGCCTCTGGGTTTTCACGCTCAAATCTTTTGGCAAACTCACGCTCCATCTCCTCCTCAGTCATTTGGGAATAAGGATGGTTAGATGGTGCTTGGTTATCTTGAGCAGGAGCTGGCGCTTGCGCTTGCGCTGGCGCTTGCTCTTGTGGCTCTTGAGTAGGATTAGCAACATTAGAATTAGGTAGCTTATCTTGCTGCTTTAAGTCAGCTACCATATTAGGGGCAAGATCATTGGTATTATGATCTTGGTGATCAAGGGAGGAACTATTCTTACTATCAGCCATATACCAATCACCTTATAAGCACAAAATAATAAGCAGCATGGCTTCTTGAAAGTGATTTAAGAGCTAGTAGTGCTGCATAGCTTAATTTAACCTTTAATAGTAAATCATTACTCTAAGGTCTTATCCTCACTGTTAGCGGCTGCGGCAGCAGAGTCAACCTTATTAACTTTCCAGCCTACTCCACGAATATTCTTAATGTACTCAGAGCCAATCTTACGACGTAAGGTGTAAATAATGTACTCTACGGCGTTGGAGTCAATATCATCATCCCAGCCATAAATACGGCGCTCTAAAGCATCACGTGATAACACTGCTCCTGGACGGGCCATTAAAGCCTCAAATAAAGCAAACTCACGACCAGTTAAGACCACCACATTTTCTTGACCTTGTGCGTCTTTAATGCGTACTTCATGGTTAATTGGATTTAAGCATAAATCGCCATAGGTGATAGAGCCATCAGCAGCTGCACTTTCACGTCTTCTAGTAACAGCACGAATACGGGCTAATAACTCTGCCATTTCAAAAGGCTTAACCACGTAATCATCAGCGCCCTTATCCAAACCTAAGACACGATCTCCCAAGTCATCACGAGCAGTTAGAATAATCACAGGCTTTCTAAGCTGGCTTCTACGCCAATGCTCTAAGACCTTAATACCGTCAACCTTAGGTAAACCTAAATCCAATAAGCAGCAGTCATACTCGGTAGAGAAAGGAGCATCTAAAGCATCTTGGCCATTTTTTACCCAGTCAACAGCATAAGCTGCGTCAGCTAAATTATCAGCTACTGACTGTCCAATCATTTCATCGTCTTCAACTAATAATATACGCATGTCTATTTTTCCTTGATCAGCTTAGAAAGAATCGATATCTAATTTGTATCATGAATAGCTTAGCTAAACCTTAGAACTACTATTAAGCAAATAGCATATTCTAAAGAGGCTGAGTAATGAAATCCATAATACTTGGGATTAATGCCTTAAAGTTATGACTAAAAGCATGATCCTCACCTGGTACGACCAAAATGTCACAATTGGCATAAAAGACTAATGATTTACGGTAATCTAAGACCTCATCTTGAGTGCCTAAATAAACTTGCATAAATTCGTCTCTTACTACCATGTTGTGATCTTGCTCAGTCATAAAATCAAGCATCTTTTGATCAACTTCAAAATGGCAATCAGTATTAGAGTTATATTGAGGACCTGACAGGTGCACAAAATAATCTTGAGGATGAACACAAGGGTTCAACAACACGCTTTTACAACGATAACGAGCACACAATAAGCTTACATAAAAGCCACCTAAGGAACTACCAATTAAAGCAATACTCTCTTGAGGGTTCTTACTTACAAAGTCATCTATCTTAGAGATAATTTGGCCAAAACCAATTTGTGGAATATCACTAAATGACAAGGCTTCAAACACCAAATGCTCATCAGATAAGCCCTTAATATATTGATCAAGCAAAGTGGCTTTCATAGCATTAGGGCCAGACAAAAAACCGTGAATGTAAAAAATGTGCATGATTACTCCCTCATTGTGAGACCTGAAACATCACATCTTATTATGCGCCAATTACGTCCACTTATAAAAAAAGCCCTACTAAATTTAGTAGAGCTTTTTTTAAAAAACTTTTAATAACCACCTACTCCAGTATCAGGAATAAATCTACCCGACGGCAGACGGAACACTTGAGTATCAATGCCACCTGAGCGATCAAATCTTAAATATCGCCACCCAGGGCCTTGCATATCAAGAGCAAAGTCATGAGAAAAAGGCTCAAACTGTATGGAGGTAGATGGGGTAGCAATATATCGTACTCCATTGAAAAACTGATCATATTCTTGGTGAACATGGCCGCTTAACACGAGTTTGATATTGGAAAAGTTGCTAATAAAGCTATTGAACTCATCGCTATTATGCATGGTTTGGGTATCAAGCCAACTACTATTTACCAATTGAGGTAAATGGTGCACTAGCACTACTGTGTTTAAGTGCGGATAGAGTTCGCATTGCTTCTTTAAAAAAGCTAATTGATCACGCTCCACCCATCCGTGAGGAACGCTATAAACTTCTGAGTTTAAAAAAACAAAGTGCCAATTGCCACAAACTAATGAACGCTCGGTATGTACCCCAAAATCACCTAAAATGCGGTACATCAAAGGGCCATCATCATGATTGCCTGGAACAAAGAATACTGGTTTTTGCAAAGTAGCAATATATTGAGCAAAACGTTGATAGGAGCTTACAGAGTAATCCTGGCTGATATCGCCTGTTACTACTACAAAATCAAAATGGATATCTTGATTGATAATAGACTCTAACACAGCGGTAAATGAATCTGCTGTACGTACCCCTAATAATGTTCCTGACTCCTCAGCAAATAAGTGAGAGTCAGTAAGCTGCAAAACACTTATCTGCTCCTCATCACTTGTTAACTGCAAATTAAACGTAGTCATTAAAAAAACACCATTAAAAAACGGTACCTAATACCGATTGAACATGATTAAGTACAAAATAAAGAGAGTCTACTATTGCCTGTACGCAATAAAGTCAGCCTATCTTACTTAAGATTTAGATAAAGAAAAGCTACATTGTTAACAGATTGCAAATAAGACTAGTATTTTTTGTTTTAAATTTGCAATTGGTCACAAATTAACATACGCAGTAATGAATTTTGCTAATGCTTTAGCTCCAAGCATACTAATATACTAGCACACAACCTATCTGTAAAACTAATTTTAGCGGCTCTAAATGGCTAGCCATCAAGTGTTTGTAACATTTGCATAAAAAAAGCTAAGACTGCTAAGCCTTAGCTTTTTGTAAAAATAGCTCGTTAAAAATTAGCTATTTTGCTTTAAAAATGAATTACGGATCTCGTCATAATAAATTTGTAAGTGCTGTAAGGTCATTAAAGCAGCAGCATTACAAATACGACCATTGCGACAATATTCAAAAGCTACTTTAGCTGGCATCTTAAAGATACGAATATCCTCTTCTTCGGCCTCTAAACCACCATGACTTAGAATATGGTCAGCCCTGATCTTACCAATGTATAAAGAGACACGCTCGGAACAACCACCTGGGCTTGGATATACAGCATTGATATAGTGAAGATCCTCAGGCTTAATAACAATACCTGACTCTTCTTGTAGCTCACGAACGGCAGCCTCAAGCTCACTCTCGTCTACATCAATCATACCTGCAACTACTTCTACCAACCATGGAGAAACAGGGTCTTTTAACGCTCCAGGACGAAATTGCTCGATTAATACTACTTCTTCGCTTACAGGGTCAAAAGGCAAAATAGCCACAGCATCAGTACTACGCTCAAAAATCTCACGATCTAAAATACGAGTAGTATTGCCATTAAATTTTTTATAAGAAACTCGATAGAGATCTACAGCAAAGTGCTTTTCAAATAAGCGATTTTTCTCGTGAATAACCACATCTCTAATAGTAAAACGTGGTGCAATCAATTCTTCATATCTATCCATGGAACATCCTAAAAGACACTAATACCATAAAGAAAAACAATATCTTGCTATATCTAGTATAGATAAGCCCAGCTCATTATCAAGAGCTATAGCTAAAGAATAGTTAATAAGCATGGATATCTTTCATCAACTTATACTTAGACCAAGAATATTTCCAAGCTAAATACAAGCATCATGAGCTAACTATTCAGTATGATCAATAATTAACTATTTAGCTAGCTAAATTTACTAGCTTTTGCTTATTTAGGTCATAATTGCCACAACTATCACTAATCTTTAATTTTTCTACGTCTAAAACTACAATCTCTTATGTATTCTTGGTAATGCTACAATAATAGCCTCTAAGGAGGCGTAATTGCCATCTGAATTAGTTTGGTGCACAACAAGACATAGGACAAATATCCCAGGTCAGTTTAACAGTGCTGTATAGGCTAAAAAGTCCATTAAGGAGATTTTTTTATTATGTCCAAAATTGTTTTAAAAAACGCAACAGTAATGACTGATAGCGGCTTTAAACAAACTCAAGTACTAATTGATGGCCCTTATATTGCCAAAATAGATCCTAATATCAATGATAGTGCTCAAGTTGAAATTGATTGTAGCGGCAAATTAGTTTTACCTGGTCTTATCGATGCCCACGTTCACTTTAGACAGCCAGGCATGGAGCACAAAGCCACTATCAAGACCGAGTCAGCAGCTGCGGCCTTAGGTGGTGTTACCTCCTTTATGGACATGCCAAACACCTCCCCTGCTACTACCACTATTGAGGCCTTACACAATAAGCAAGCTCTTGCTAGCAACGATAGCTATGTTAACTATGGCTTTTATTTAGGTGCTAGTGAGCATAATCTTGAGGAGGTTAAAAGAGTAGATCCTCATGAAATTGCTGGTATTAAGATTTATATGGGCTCTACTACTGGCAACTTGCTCTTAGATGATGACAATGCCCTCTTTAAGATGTTTGAAGCTGCCCCAACTTTAGTGGCTACTCACTGTGAGGATAACGGCATTATTAACGCCAATACAGCATTAGCTAAAGAAATGTATGGCGATAAGATTCCTTTTGAAATGCACCACATTATTCGTAATCGTGACTGCTGTGTTAAGTCCTCTTTATTAGCCATTGAGGCTGCTAAAGCCACTAATAAGCGCCTACATATTATGCACCTAAGCTCACAAGAGGAAGTTGAGTTACTTAGTCAATATGCTCAAGGCGACATTCACAATCGTCAAATCTCAGCTGAGGTTTGTATTCCTCATCTGTTCTTTAATGATACTGACTATCCACGATTAAAGGGCTTTTTAAAGTGTAATCCTGCCGTTAAGTTTGAACGTGATCGTCGTGCCTTAATCCAAGGTCTACGCAAAGGCATAATTACTACTATTGGCACCGACCATGCCCCTCATGAGCTCGCAGTAAAGCAGAGCGAAAATTACTTGAATGTAGCCTCTGGCTTACCTTCTGTGCAATTTAGTTTAAATGTTATTTTTGAACTCTTTAAACGTAAAGAGCTCAGCCTTGAAGAAGGTATCAAAGCAGCTACTATTAATGTTGCTGAGCGTTTTGGTATTGAAAAGCGTGGCCTTATCAAAGAAGGTTACTTTGCTGACATTGCTATTATTGATCCACGTGAGCGCTACACTGTACATCAAGATGATATTGCCTCTTTATGCAAGTGGTCACCAATGCTCAATCAATCCTTTAGCTGTAAGGTAACCCACACTATTGCCTCAGGCAACTTAGTGGTAGCTGATAGCAAGCTATGCTCCGATAGCGGCAACGCCATGGCCCTACGCTTCAACCCATAGCCCCAGGCTCTGGCCAGGGCCAAAGCTCTGGCCAGGGCCAAAGCTCTGGCCAGGGCCAGGCCCTGCCCTTGGCTCTGCCGCTGCCTAAGGGCAGCAGCTTGAGCTGAGCCTTGGCCAAGCCAAGCCAAGCTGAGCCAAGGCTCAGCTAAGCCATGAAAAAAAGCTCTAGCAAAATTAATTGCTAGAGCTTTTTTTGGTGAAAAGTTTGACTATTAAAGCTTAGTAAACTACGTAGCCAATCTTCTTGTAAACATCATCTAAGGTCTTTTGAGCACGCTCTTTGGCTCGCTCTGCGCCCTTATTGAATACTTCCTTAATAAAGGCCTCATCAGAGCGAATTTCCTTATAGCGCTGCTGAATAGGCTCTAACATAGCCACTACAGCCTCACCAACTTCACTCTTGAAGTTGCCATACATAGAGCCTCTAAAGTGCTCTACTAATTCAGGAATTTCTCTGTGAGTAGCAGCTGACATTAACTCTAAGAGGTTAGATACGCCTGGCTTTTTATCCCAGTCATAAGCTACTACTGGTGGATCATCACTATCAGTAACAGCGCTCTTAATTTTCTTTAAGATAGACTTTGGCTCTTCTAAAATTCTAATGACATTCTTTGGATTATCATCAGACTTAGACATTTTCTTAGTAGGCTCTTGCAATGACATAACGCGACCACCAGCCTTTGGAATAATACCAGTTGGCATGGTAAAGGTTGGGCCATAAATATTATTAAAGCGCTCAGCTACGTCACGGCATAACTCAATATGCTGACGCTGGTCGTCACCTACTGGAACCTTGTTAGCTTGATATAAGAGAATATCAGCAGCCATTAATACAGGATAGTTAAATAGGCCAGCAGTAATATTGCTAGCATAACGCTGAGCTTTATCTTTATATTGAGTCATGCGATTAAGCTCACCTACCTGGGTATAGCAGTTTAATACCCAACCTAATTCGCAGTGAGCAGGTACATGAGACTGTAAGAAAATAGTGGACTTATTAGGATCAATACCACAAGCTAAGAAAATAGCTAAGGTGTTTAAAGTATTGTCACGTAAAGTCTTTGGATCTTGACGTACAGTAATAGCGTGCTGATCTACTACACAGTAAAGACACTCAGCTTCATCTTGCATTGGCACCCAATTACGTAAGGAGCCAATGTAGTTTCCAATTGAAAGTTCTCCTGAAGGCTGAATGCCTGAAAAAATAATATCTTTAGCCATTGAAGGTTCCTATGACTCTCCTGTTTGCTTTATCAAGCATAATCAAGGAGGGCTCACTTAAATAATGGTGTTGTTTCTCTACTAGATCACAGACACAGGACTAATGCCACATGGCATATGCCATAAGGCTGATGCCTTAAAGTCAAAGTTAGTAGAACAAGATATCCTATCATTATTCATGAGTTTTAGCTGATAAATTTGTAAGGCAACTCTAATTTGGGCTAGCAAACTACGCTTATCTATTAATTATTTGGCAAAGAGTTAATCAGCTCAGTTAGCTCACCAAAGCTATCAAACAAATAATCGGCCTTACAGCAGGTGCGAACATCATAACCACCGTCATAGCCATAGGTGAATACTACAGTTGGCATATGGGCATTTTGACCTGCCTTAACATCATTAATAGAATCACCTACCATTAAAGCTTGCTCTGGTGCTACACCAAGCTGCTCACAGACATGTAATAAAGGAGCAGGATCAGGCTTTCTCTTATCTAAGACCTCACCACCTAAAATACAGCCCATATACTTATCAAGGCCCATGTGAGCTAATAAAGGCACAGCAAAAACATGAGGTTTATTGGTTACTACAGCTAATTTAATGCCCTGATTATAAAAAGACTCAATACCCTCTTTAACACCTGGGTACACTTCAAAGTTTTTATCTAAACCTTGAGTATAGTACTTGGCAAATAACTCACGAGCCTTAGTTAACTGCTCAGGCTTAATGTCATTTAGGCTAATATCGTGACGACCCAGAATGACACGGCCTAATAGCATGGCAACACCATTACCAACATAATTACTCATGCTCTCTAATGAAGGAGGCTCAATACCCATTTCTTTAGCCACTTCACTAGCAGCAATGCTAAGTTGAGGTAAGGTATGAGCTAAAGTACCATCAAGATCAAACAATATGGCTTTTGGCTTAGTTAATAAAGACATCTTTACAGCTCCTCAAAGGCAAGATTATCTAATCTAAAGATTATCACATATCATCCTAGCAAGTACTAAGTTAATACCTCCTCTCCAAGTTTTTATTACTCAGCTCTTTTAGCCCATAGCGCAGCCCACTATGCGCATAGCGCACAGGGCGCTTTGGGAGCTGTGCGTAGGCGGCATGCGCTGCACGCTGTGCGCCTTACGCACTGCGCACTGCGCTATGTGCTTTGCGCTTTGGTAAGCTGAGGCGCTGATAGAAAAAAGGCCCAGTGAATACTGAGCCTTGGTGATTAAACTAAATATAAGTAATTACTTAAGAGCAGCATGGAGCTCATCTAAAGCCACTTTATAGTCTGGCTTATTAAAGAGAGCTGAGCCTACTACAAAGATTTCAGCGCCCGCATCAGCACAAGCACGTACTGTGTTAGGAGCTACACCGCCATCAACTTCAATAGTGATCTCTTTGCCACATTCTTTAGCTAAAGCCTTAACATCAGCAATCTTTTGCATCATAGCAGGAATGAGCTTTTGACCGCCAAAACCAGGGTTTACAGTCATAATGAGAACGAAATCTAAGCGATCCCATAAGTACTTAAGGCAGCCAATATCAGTGCCAGGATTTAATACCAAGCCTGCTTTTGCACCTAACTCACGAATAAAGGACAAATATCTATCCACGTGAGGGGTAGCCTCAGGGTGGAAAGAAATCATAGAAGCGCCAGCTTTTGCATAATCACTTAAGATCTTTTCATTAATTGGATCGACCATGAGGTGCACATCTAAAATAGCCTCAGGGAAACGACCACGAATAGCTTTTAAAAGATCTGGTCCAAAAGTTAGATTTTGTACAAAGTGATAGTCCATCACATCAAAGTGAATAATATCTACTTTGGCATCTAAGGCCTTTTGAAGATCGTTACCTAAATCTAAAAGGTCAGCGGCTAAAATAGAGCCTGCAAATAAGTGCTTGTTATCCATAATAAAGAAAATTGTCTTTTAACCACATTAATATGGGTTGGGCGGATAGAAAAAACAGAATAAGAACGTATCAGCTCTTAATCATGTTAGATACAGGGCAAATACCCTAATTCTCTTTACAGAGAATTAAATTTTGTGAGCACACTATACTATTTTTGAACCCGATATTAGGAACATAAATAGGATAGTATGCCTAATATAAACAAAGCCCTACACCAAATTTAAATTAAACTCCTTAAGTTTGATGCAGGGCTTTGATTTTTTCTGGTCTAAAGCAATTAAGACTTATTGTCTAATTTCAGCCTTAGCGTCAGCAACACGCTTGGCAAAAGGAGTAGCTCCTTGAGACACTGAGCGTGGAATATTACGCGCAGCAGCGCTAGCTTCCTCACGGGAGGCATAATCACCAGCCATGAGAATATACCAAGGCTTACCATTACGGACACTAGGAACAATCCAATAGCGACCAGTTAAACCACGGGCAGCAGCAGATACATTAGCACGATTGGATCCAGAAACAATCTGAATAGTAAAACGATTGTTACTTAAAGCCTTTAACTGTGCAATATCAGCTTCAAAGCCATTACCAGCTGCCTGAGGCTGAGCCTGGGCTTGGGCAGCAGCGGCAGCAGCTGCAGCGGCAGCGGCAGCCTTGGCTTGTCTTTGCTCTTCGGCAAGACTAATTACCTGACCTGCCTTTAAAGGCTGACGAGCAGGAGTTGGGGCTACAGCGGGCGCTTTAACAGCCTCCTCCTTCTTTACAGGAGCTTTGTCTTGCTTATTAGCAGCAGTTTGCTTGGCATTTTGTTCAGATTGTAAAGCATTCTTACGAGCTTGCTCACGATCTTGATTTATCTTATTAATTGCAGCTTGCTCTAAAGCAGTACGATCTTTGGCACTTACCTGAGGTGCAGGGGCAGGTGCCTTGGCCTGAGTCTGAGCTTGGGCCAGCTTATCTAGCTCGTTGGCACTTTCCTTTAGCTTGTTGGCTAACACCTGGTTTTGATCTACAGGAGGCACCGCTGGAGCAGCAATTAAAGTATGCTCAGTAGGAACATCAATAGCAGTGGTGGCCTGATTGTTGTTCTTATTTACATGGTTAAAATTATCACCACGACGCAATACAGGAATTTGCTGCTGATTAGCGTTTAGAGATCCTCCCATTCCCCTGGGATAAGCAGAGCCATTGGCTCCGCCTTCTATTTTCTCAAGCTCTTTGCCAGATAAGGTTACAGAGTGCTCAGTTTGTGGAGCACTAGTTTGAGCGTCAATGCCATTAGGAACGTTTTGAGGTAATAAACCCTCATCCATAGCAAAGTCTTTATTAAAGTCCTGAGAACCCTTGTCAAAAACTAAAGCATCTTCATTGGCTACCTGAGACTGCACAGAGCTAGTTTTGTTGGTATCCTCTGAGGAGAAGAAACTACTACCTAAGAAAATAGGGATCAAGCAGGCTAGTACGATAATAATACATACTATGGTTACAAAAATACCCACAGAACCGCTCTTTTTGCCTGACTTTGGCATAGAGACTTTGCCGTTTTTACGCACCTTTTCATTGCTAACTTGAGGTGCGGTAGGATCCTTCATAAGTTTCTCCGTAATTGCAATAATTTGGCTAATATTACCTTTAGCTGAAGCTAAGGCTTCTGGTAATTTGTTAGAAATGGCATTGTAAATACGCATAGTGTTTTGCAAAGCAAACATATGGCGAGATAACACCATAGCCTCTTTAATAGTTAAAGCAGGCATTTGCATAGCACTAATATCAGCCTTACCTGTATAGTGACTTAACTTTTCCTCAGCCCATAAAGGATGGCACACTAAGACAAAAGCAAAGCGAGCTTGCCCTAAAAATTGCTCATGCAAGGCCACAAGCTCATTGTAAAAAGCGCTAACTACGCTATCAACATCATCTACTACCACGAGAATTTTGTGGTTGTAAGGAATGTGAGCTTTTAATAAAGCGTCAGGTAAATTTAAATCAGTATCAAAAGAACTATTAGGGATAAGCTGTTGTAAAAAAAGCTCTCTTAATCTTTGTAATTGCATGTCTTTATGACATGGAATAAAGATGGCCCTCATCTTAGAGTCAGTTTCGTTAACGATCTGCTCGCAAATTACAGTACGACCTGAGCCACTATCGCCTGATAAAAGAATAAAGCTCTCGTGATCAATAACATTTTGCACTATCTCGTGACAAAAACGTTTTTGGCTTTCTAAAGAGGCTAATGCTTCTATGTCCATAATCAACCTGCCTTAAGCTAATATTGACAAAGCATGTTGCTTAATTGCAGTATCCTCCTTTAATCCATCTTAACAGGCTAAAGTCTAATCCTGCACAACATTTAGAAATTATGCTAAGTAAAATTCATGAGCAATTTTAGCCTAATAAGGCCTTTTATTAAAGTTAAGTTTCTTTTAATTAAAAAAGCCCATTTTGTTGCCAAAATGAGCTCTTAAGATTAAAGATAACAACATTTAATCTTGTGTATTTTTAAGCTCGTCAATGAGATTGCTAATATCTTGATCGCTACAATCATTAAATACTGCGCTTTTACCAATACTCTCTGGCAATACATAATTAATCTTACCGAGCTTAACCTTCTTATCATGGCGCATATGACTAATAAAATCAGCTCCAGTTAACTCTTTAGGAATAGCATAAGGTAAGTTATAGTAAGGAAGAATGTTCTTGATTCTATTATATTGCTCTAAACTTAGGCCTTTATTGGTCTTAGCTGCTACATAAGCTGCCACCACCATACCAACAGCTACAGCTTCACCATGTAAATAAACACCAAAGCCCATTCCTACCTCAATAGCATGACCAAAAGTATGGCCATAATTGAGTAGTGCTCTCATGCCCTTTTCTTTTTCATCTTGAGAGACCACATAAGCTTTCCACTCACAGCAACGCTTAACTACATAAGCTAAATCAAGCTTGGCTGTGCCTTGGGCTTGCTCTAAGTAGGTAAAGAACTCCTCATCTAAGATCACGCCATATTTAATAACTTCTGCCATACCCGCTGCAATTTCACGCTCTGGCAAAGTCTTTAAAAAATCTAAATCAGCAATTACGATCTTTGGTTGATAGAAAGCACCAATCATATTTTTACCCATTGGGTGATTGATAGCTGTTTTACCACCTACAGATGAATCGACCATAGCTAATAAGGTAGTAGGAATTTGCACAAAAGCCACGCCTCTTTGATAAGAGCTAGCTGCAAAACCAGTAATATCACCTACTACACCACCACCTAAAGCTACTAAGCAACAATCACGACCAAAACCATCCTCGAGCAAGGCAGTCATGATTTGCATATAGCTCTCAACAGTCTTATAGCACTCGCCGTCTTTTAAAATACAGCTTTTTACTTTAAAACCTTGATTAGTTAAAGATGCCATTAAAGGCTCAAGGTATAAAGGAGCAATAGTTTCATTGCTAACTATGAGTAAGTCCTTAGTTTTAGGTAATGCCTCTTTCATTAGCTCAGCTATAGGCAAATTATTACCAATTAAAATGTCATAAGAATTGTCACCCAAAGCAATATGAACCTTGTCCATACTAATAAGCTCCTAATAAAAGTTTAATTCTAATTTTTCTTAAAAGGCTCTAAGACCTCTAGTGCCTGATTAACAATACTTTCTTTATCATTATTAGTATCAATAATGGATAAAGCAATTTCTCTAAATTGAGGATCACGCACGGAAAATAAATCACTAAGTCTGGTCTTAATATCACTTACATGAATCATAGGGCGATTAGTATCGTCCTTAACTCTGTCATATTGGTGCTCAACATCTAAATACAAATATAAACACAGACTATGCTCTTTGATAAGTTCTCTATTATCAGCTCTTTGGGCTATGCCACCACCGCCAGCAATCACTAAAGGCATGGTGTCTGGCTTTTTAATGTGCTCATAGGAGCTATTAGGATTTAATAAGCTAGCTAAACACTCATGCTCTAGCTGTCTAAAATGGGCCTCACCATATTTGGCAAAAATATCAGGAATAGACATTTTAGCCTGCTCAATAATATAGTCATCATGATCTAAAAATGAACCAGATAAGCTTTGAGCTAATAATTTGCCTATGGTAGTTTTTCCTGCTCCCATGGGGCCTACTAAGAAAATCGGTTTAGTAAAAGTACTCATCTTTAAATTTAAAGCTACCTTTTAAGAAAATGCTTGATCATTACTCCCCATATCATCGCAAGAGCATGCCTTACTAAGCAAGCGATAAGAAAGTAATGCTTTAATACTTTAGCTGTAGCACAAGCATTTGCTCAACTACAGACATTTTTGCACTAGTACAGAGCAGCTAAAAGTACTAATAATTTTTGAGGCAAGTAATTTGCTTTAGTGTTGTTTGGGCATTAATGGCTTATTTTTGTTAAAATTACAAGCTTACAAAAAGTTTTGCAAGGAGCACAGTAGTGTTATTTAAGGCTATGAAGCTGGCTAAGCTAGCGTTTTGGGCAGGAATATTTTGCGCTGCCGCCTCAGGTGGTGTAATTGCATCTGCTTATTACTCTACTTTAGAGGAGCTTCCAGACGTTGATGAGCTTAAGCATGTAAGCTTTGAAACACCAATGAAGATCTATACTAATGATGGTAAGTTGATCGGAGAATTTGGTGAGCATAAGCGCATCCCTGTAAGCATTGAAGATATTCCTTTAAGAATGCAACAGGCTTTCTTAGCCATTGAAGACTCACGCTTTTATGAGCACTCTGGCATTGATCCTATTGGCATTTTACGTGCTGTGGTAGTAGCCGCCACCTCAGGTGGTGCCTCTCAAGGTGCATCTACTATTACCCAGCAGGTAGCCCGTAATTTCTTCTTAACTCGTGATAAGACTTTAGAGCGTAAGATTAAAGAAGTTTTTATTGCCTGGCGTATTGAACAAGTATTATCCAAAGACGAAATTTTGGAATTGTACTTAAATAAAATCGCTCTTGGCCATCGCTCCTATGGTGTAGTAGCCGCTGCTCAAACCTATTATGGCAAAACTTTAGAAGAACTAAGTTTAGCTGAAATTGCTACTATTGCTGGTTTACCAAAAGCTCCATCTACACTTAACCCAATTACCAGCCCTCAAAGAGCAAAAGATCGCCGTCACTTAGTGTTGCAGCGTATGTTGACCTTAGGATATATCACTCCTGAGGAGTTTGATCTGGCTGATAGTGCCCCATCTCGTGCTTTTTTCCACTCTGCACCGCTTGAGGCTTATGCCCCTTACGTAGCTGAAGAGGCACGTCAGGCTGTAATTGCTAAATATGGCGAAGATGCTTATATCAAGGGCTTAAAGGTCTATACCACAGTAGACTCTCAGTACCAACAATACGCTCATGATGCTATCTTTGAGAATCTTACTGCCTACGACGTACGTCACGGCTATCGCGGCCCTCTACTTAATATTTTTGATAGTACCCGTGGCCTAAGAGGATCAGCTAAGCTTGCTACCGAGAAAAATGGTGCCCATGCTAACGCCAACAATGGTGTGATTATGGCTAAGAGGGCTGAGCTTGCTGAGCAATACGAAGCTCAAGGTATTAAATATGACTACCAAACCTTGGTATCAGAGGTAGATAAGCTAAACTTATTAGCCGCCCAAATTGCTAAAGTAGAGCAAGATTTTAATAATGAAAAGGCCTTAGATCTCATTAGAAAAGAGAATAAGTACCAAAGCATTGATCCTGCCTTAGTAGTTAGTGTGGACGATGAAAACAAGCAAGCTATTGTCTTACTTCCTAATGGTGAGCAAAAAGCTCTTACTTGGGATGGTATGTCTTGGGCACGTGCCTTTAAGACTGATCGCAGTCAAGGTAATGATCCAAAATATCCTAGCGAGTTCTTACAAGCTGGCGACTTAATCTTTACTTATGTAAAACAAGTAGAGCCAAAGAAGAAAGCTAAAAATAATGAACCTCAAGTAACTGAGGTGCTAACCCTAACCCAAATTCCTGATGTAGAAAGTGCCTTGATCTCATTAGATCCAAAGTCTGGTGCTGTTCGTGCTATGGCTGGCGGTTTTGACTTTGAAAAGAGCAAATTCAACCGTACTACTCAGCTATTACGTCAAACAGGCTCCAGCTTTAAGCCTTTTATCTACTCATCAGCTATTGCTTATGGCATTGCGCTCAATTCAGTTATTCCTGATGAGCCAATCAAAACTTGGGACGTGGGTTCTAGAACCTGGTGGCAACCTCGTAACTCACCAAATCGATTCGATGGCTTAATGACTCTTCGTGAGGGCTTAGCTAAGTCTAAGAACTCTATTGCTATTCGTACCATTCGCCATGTAGGTGTAGAAAACGCAGTTGAACACTTACGTAAGTTTAATATCTTAGTACCAAAATTCCAGCAAAGTGAAGCTATGGCCCTAGGCTCTGTTGAGGTAACACCTCTCCAGTTGGCTACTGCTTATTCAGCTTTTGCCAATGGCGGTTATAAGATCACTCCATATTTGATTGAGAAAATTGAAATGGAGAATGGTGAAGTTCTATACCAAGCTCATCCTAAGATAGCTGATCACTCATTGCCTGATAATATTGCTAACGCTATTGATTTACGATATGCAGGCAACTATAAGCCAGATGCTCGTGATCGCACCTTAGCACGCTTTGTAAATAATAAGAATGAGACTAACTATCCAAACCTCAATTTGGACTCTTATGATGAGACTAACATTACCATTGGTGATGATATGCCTAAGCGTCCTGTTAAGGATCATTTAGAGAATATAGCCTTACCATCAAGTGCCAAACTCTCTATGGCAGCTCTGTCAGACTTGGATAGCTTAGCAAGTCCTAATAGTAACTACCCACATCCACCACAGATCTTAAGTCATACTCATGCTTACTTAATTTCATCATTAATGCATTCTAATGTTTATGGTGGTGAGGGCTTAAACGGTCGTTATTGGGGTACTGGTGCCAAGGCTGCGGCCTTGACTGGACGTGATGATCTCCACGCCAAGACAGGTACTACTAATAATGTTCATGATGCTTGGTTCTCTGGCTATAATGGCAATTTAGTAGTAACCACCTGGGTTGGTTTTGACAATGATCGTGATTTAGGTTATACCAGAGGTCGTGGTTCTGAAAGTGGTGGCGTAACTGCCCTACCTATTTTCTCGTCTTTCTTTAAGAAAGCACAAGAGGGCGTAGAGTCTGCTCAAATTCCAAGACCACGTGGCTTAAGCTGGACAACTAATCGTGAAATTACTGAACCTGCTATTCCAGGCATGATAGTAATTGATGATGGCTCAAGCGCCCAAAGCATTAAGAATACAGGTATTGATAGTTCCGATGTAAACTCAGGCGATATTTTCTAATTTTTTTATACTTCAAACATACCAAGGCTCTCCTTTTAGGGGGGCCTTCTTATTTTTATACAAGCAGCCTCCTCAAGAAGCTCACAAGGTCAACTAACATGAACAATCTAGATCTTAAAGAACAATATGACCTAACAGTAGTAATCCCTGTTTTTAATGAGGAAGAAAGCCTAGAACGTCTGTGCGCAGCCCTACTTGATTATCAAGGCAAGAGCCTAGTTAAGGTCTGCTATTTGTTTGTTAATGACGGCTCATCAGATAACTCTTTGAACCTAATTAAAGACTTCTGTTCTAATCATGAGGGCTTTTACTATCTATCTTTACAAGCTCGTTGCGGACTAACTGGAGCCTTAAAAGCTGGCTTTCACAGCTCTAGCACTACCTGGACAGGATATATTGATGCTGATTTACAGACCTTTCCAGAGGACTTTAATCTCTTATTAGAGAAAAAAGACCAAGGTGATTTGATCTGTGGTATTAGAGCCAAGCGCCAAGACACTTGGTCAAAGAAAATTCAGTCAAAATTAGCCAACAAAATTCGTAATGCCATCACTCACGATGGTTTTACTGATACCAACTGCCCTCTTAAAATTATTAAAACCGATCTAGCTCAAGCCCTACCGCTCTTTTCTGGCATGCATCGCTTTTTACCAGCTTTAACCCTACTCTATGGTAGAAAAGTAGTTGCTATACCTGTTCGTCACCAAGAGCGCAAACAAGGCACCTCCAAATTTAATTTCTTTAATCGAGCCTTTTCAGGGGCCTTTGACCTCATTGCCTTTATCTGGATGCGCAAGCGCTACATAAGACCAACCATAGGCCAAAACAACCTCAACCTCCCACAATCCCACCACATCGACTAGCCCCAAGCCCAATCCCCAAAGCCCAAGGCTCCCGCCCTTGGGCCTTGGGCCTTGGCCATGGGCCATGGGCCAAGAGGCCTTGGCCAAAGCGCAGCCTGCGCTTAGCTGATCATCTTTCAAGACTATTAATATTACTTACTGACATTTTGGTATTAATAGCGCTGCTCTTTATGCCTAAAAAAGCTATAAAAGTGTAATTTTATGGCTGAAAGTACCACAAAAGTGGCTAGCACCCTATGATAGAATTTTTACTAACCTTTTTTGTTTGGTGTTTGCTTTTAGGTTGTATTTATGTCTATCAATCCAGTGCATAAAAAGCTCATTCTCTCTAATCGTATCGCCTTTTTAATTGCGGGCTTTGCAATTGCGGCATGGGCTCCAATGATTCCTTTTGTCAAAGAGCGTTTTGCTCTTGATGAACATTCCTTGGGCTTATTATTGCTTTGTGTTGGTATCGGCTCTTTTGTATCCATGCCAACATCTGGATATTTTAGCTCTCGCTTTGGCTGTAAGATTCCTATTTATGGTGCCACCATCTTAATATCGCTCTGCCTAATTGCTATTCCTTTTATTAATAATCTCTATTTAATGGCGCTAGTGCTGTTCTTAATGGGCATCAATGCGGTATTAATCGACGTGGTGTCTAATATTAATGGTGCTTTGGTTGAACAATATACTAAGCTCAACATTATGTCAGGCTTGCATGGCTTGTATAGCGTAGGAGGCTTTTTAGGCTCATTAAGTGTTACCTTCTTATTGAGCGCAAACTTTCCTTTTATTTACAGTGGCATTTATGCAGCAGTAATCCTTATTGCCTGCTTAGTATTAGGCGGCAGTAATCTGTTTAACACTGTGCACTTACCACAAGATAATGACCAGGAGAGTGCTACAAAAGAGCCAACTCAAGCTCAAAGCAAGTGGAGCTACTACACCAATCCTACTGTTATTTTGATTGGCCTGATGTGTTTTATTATGTTTATGACTGAGGGCTCTATGCTTGACTGGTCAGGCGTGTTTTTACGTACTGAGCACGGCATCAGTCTTGAGCATGCAGGTTATGGCTATGCTGCCTTTGCCATTACTATGACTATTTTCCGCTTAACTGGAGATAAGATAGTAAGTGCTTTTGGACGTGGCCGTATTATTGTTTTAGGTACTTTATGTATTGTGCTGGGCTTTGTAGTGGCTGTGGTAATTCCTCACTACTTAGCAGCATTTGCAGGCTTTGCTTTAATTGGCGTGGGAGCCAGTAACGTAGTTCCTCAATTAGTATCCATCACAGCACGTATTAAAGAGGTTCCTACCCATATTTCGGTAACAATTGTAAATACCATTGGCTTTACAGGTATTTTAGTGGGCCCTGCTCTAATTGGCTTCTTAGCTCACGCCATTACCTTACCTTACACCTATTTGGTACAGGCTTTAGGCGTACTGTTTGTCACCATAATGAGTGTTATTTTGATTAAGAGCCTAAAAAAGAACAACCACGAGCACTAAAGGCCCACTCTGGCCGAAGCCCAATGCGCTCTTCGGACCATTCCCCCCATTCACCATAAGCTCTAGCCAAGCCAGGCTTGGCCAAGCCCGACTTGGCTTAGCTAGACCTGGTCAGGTCTTGCCTGCTGAAGGCTAGCAGCTGTCAAAACCACCTAAAACTAAGGACCAGCCACCTGCCAAAGGCAGGGCATTGCCCTGCCCTTGGCTGGGCCGTTCGTTAGTTGCGGTAGTAGTCTTGATACCACTTATAAAATTCTTTTAAACCATCTTCTAATTTAGTTTCTGGCTTAAAGTTAAAATACTTTTGTAACTTAGAGACATCGGCATAAGTTTGATCAACATCGCCCAGCTGCTTAGGCTCTAACACAATATTGGCCTTAATGTTAGTGACCTTTTCAATAGCTTTAACAAAATCGAATAACTCGACAGGATCGCTATTACCTATATTAAAGACATCAAAAGGCACAGCAGCATGATCGTGAATCGATGGGCTATTAATAATGCTTAAAATACCTTTAATAATATCGTCTACATAAGTGTAGTCACGGCGCTGTTTGCCCTCATTAAAAATATGGAGCTCTTTACCCTCAATAATACGCTTAGTAAAGATAAAAGGAGCCATATCAGGGCGACCATAAGGGCCATAAACAGTAAAGAAGCGCAAGCCAATGGTATCAATTTTAAATAAGGAGGCATAAGTATAAGCCAAGGTCTCATCCATTTTTTTAGTAGCAGCGTAAACTGATACTTGGTTGAGATCGGTATTATCCTCACTAAAAGGCACCTTGGTGCAATCACCATAAACAGAGGAAGAGCTAGCAAATAGCAAGCGAGGCTTAATCTTATTATTGTTTACATAAAGGTTCTTAATGGCATTAAGGACATTGAAAAAGCCATTAACATTAGAGGCTAAATATTGCTCAGGAATGGCAGTTGATAAGCGCACTCCAGCTAAGGCTGCTAAGTTAACAATAACCTCAAACTCGCCATTTTCAATTAACCTACCAATCCCCACATCGTCAGTTAAATCCATGCGATAGAAAGTAAAGTTATTGCAAGTTAAAGCCTGATCGCTACTTAAGCTCTGTGCTATGTGACTATCAATATTAAGACCTAAATTTCTCAGTCTTGATATTTTCAACGAACTCTCATAGGTAATAGAGCTAAGATTATCTATACCCACTACTTGATGATTAAGAGCAACCAAAGCTTTACATAAGTGCATGCCAATAAAGCCTGCTGCTCCAGTAACAAGGATCTTCATATTATTATTTTGCCCATTAACACCTACTAAAGCTTATGAACCAGATTTAAGCTTCAACTCTACTGGTAAGCCATCTACCTGACCATTACTAAAGTTAAAAGGTAGCTTAGCCTCTGGACTCTTAGCAGGTAATACTAAACTTTCACCTATAGTATAAGCTCCACGAGCTCTCATTTGCTCGGCTATTTGAGCATGCTCTTTAATGCCTTTACGATTGAGCACTATAGTGGCATTGTCCTCTAAGCATTTATCAAGAAGCTCAGGATCTTGGATAACCTCAATACGCTTATCATAAAACTTCATATCTAAGCCATTACGATAGCGAACCATACAAAGCTTATTAGAGGCTCCTGTATCAATAGCTTGAGTGGCTACTTTTGCATACTCTCCCATACCTAAGAAAGGATTAAGATGAGGTATTGCAAAACCCAAAATAAAAACAAAGCTTAAAGTACCTACTCCCAAAGCTGCTAAAGAGAAAATGAATAAGCGGCTTAATAAAAAGAATAAAGCAATGACGCTGGCAAAAGATAAAACACCAAAACTAATACCAATAATGGAGTTTTGTAATGCAGGCACCTTCTCATAAAAGAAAAAGTAAGCCCCAAATAAAGCTATATAAACCACTAAAGGAAGCGCAAAAGACAAGCTTAACAGCTTAGGTAATTTAGTACGCTCACCTACAGTATTAATGCCCGAGAGAAAATAGCCCTGACCTATAATTTCCACACCTTGATGCCCAGATCTATGGTATCTAAATATAGATTTATCCTGACCATCCTCTAACTCATAGTCGCTATCACTATCGCTATCTTTGCTCTCACCAGCATCTTGCTCCCTAATAGCCCCATCAGCGCCAACAGCCCCCGCCCCCACTGCGCTAGCATTGCCAGCAGCACTAGCTCCGCTTGCTCCGCTCGCTACACTCTCAGAGCCCTCTAAGCCTACTGTGCCAGCAGTGCCAGCTGCGCTAGCATTGCCAGCAGCGCTGGCTGTCTCCTCTGCGCCCACACTCTGCTCAGTGGTCTCTTGGGTATTATTGTGATGCTGAGGTTCATTAGCACCTACCAAATCCCAAGGCTTTACGCCCTGACGCTCAGATAACTCCACTAGGGTAGGACTAATATTTGCTTTGGCATTAAAGACCTTAGCACTCTTTACACTTTTAGTAGCGCTAGCATCAATTTCCACCTTATGAGGCTCATTGAATACGACCATCTTTTTAGTTTTTTGATCTATGGTAGCCTCATCTTTATTTACTGCTACAGCATCGCCCTGTACTGAATCTTTTGACTCCAAGTCAGCAGCACCATCTTTAGTAGCAGTCTCATCTTGCTTGGCTGCGCTCTCACTATCATCCTGAGTATCAGCACTATGCTCGCTAAGTGAGCTTTGCTCATTAGTCTGTTCATTATTTTGATGATCCATTTGTAAAATGGACTGCAAGCGTAGCTTTACAGGGCTAATACTCTCGCCACTATCAGCATCATTTTGCTTGTCCCCTGAGGCACTAGCCTTACCTGAGCTAACTGCATCACTAGCACTGGTGCTAGCTGCGCTGGCACTGGCAGCGCTGGCGCTAGCTGAGCTAGCGCTAGCATCGCTTGGCTCGGTAGCTGGGGTGGACTGTGAGGAGTCAAGCTCAGCTTGGCTTTGATGGGTTTCCTCTGTGCTTGGGGCAATAGAGAAGCTGGCCCTACCATGGGTGGTAGAGTCGTTATCTTCTAATACTTGTATAGCCAAGGTTTCTGATTTGAGGTCACGCTCAGCCTGGGCAGCTTTTAGTTGAACCTGAATTTCATGAGCTTCGTTTTGTTCATCATTAGCTAATACTTGCTCTTGATTGGCCTTCTTATTTAAAAGAGCTTGTTCTTTTTGATTGGCTAGATCTAATTGTCTTTCTAAGGCTTCAAATAAAGGTTTGCTACGCTCAAGCTGCATAGCACGATAAGAGAGCATTACATAGTAAAAAACCATTGGTAATGCTGGCAATAAGTAAATCTCAAGCTTACTTTTAGGAATAGATAAGACCACTAAGGCCACTAACACAAAACTTAAACAAGCTTGAATCTTGATATCTAAACTTTCACGCAAATAAAGTTGGCGAGCCATAAAATAAAGAGCACATAAGCCAACAGGCAAAGTCATGACTAAAAAGATTTTAAAGAAGAAATAAAATGGCTCTTGATGAACAATACGTACGCCCTCAATAGCACCTAAGCGCTTAGCACTTTGTTCAAAGAACAAATTATTGAAATAATCAGCACCACCCTCAAGATAAACACATAAACCCCATAAAGACACTAGCAATAAGACGATGACAAAATAGTGAGGTCTTACTATCGCAAAATAACGCTTATAGTCATGGTTTAAAGCCATAAGCACCAAGATAGCTAGTAGCGGGAATAAAATACCGTAAGGGCCTTTAATAAAAACTGCTAAAAATAATAAAAAAGGAATAGACAAATTACCGTACTTAGGACGATGGTTGCCCTCTTGATGGTCTAATTCTTTTAGCAGGATATAGCGCTTCATAAGCTTTAAATAGGCAAGTAGCATGACCATGGAAAAGAGCATATCCATGCGACCTACTAAAGCCAAAACATCCATTACCAGCATGGAGCCCATGCCAAGCATAATTAACAAGCGCTCTTGATGTCTAAACTCATAAGCTAAATAGCGATCTAATAAGGAAATTAAAGCAATAAAAGGTAGTACCGAGGCTAGCAATACCAAAGGCATAGCATGAACGCCTGCTATGGCTACAGCTAGCATGCAAATCCATAAATATACAGGAGGCTTATCAGCATATGGAACTCCATTTTCATAAAAGGCAAACCAGCTGCCACGCTCTAAGGCCTCCTGAGCTATACCAAGATAGTTAAGTTCATTTAGAGCATTAAAGTCTCTTAAGAGCAATGCAGGAATAAATGCTGCAAAGATACTTAATAAAACATATAGATAAATACGATTGGAGTTCATAAGATTATGCTCAATGAAGGCAAAACTATCATAGTGTTTGCCCATTTAAAATATTTTGATATTTTCCTGGCTCTTGTCTTAATCTTGAGCTTGTTTATTATTCTTGTGCATCAACATAATATTGCGCACATAGGTTACCATGCCACCTACCTGACCAATGATAAGAACTATATCTAAACGATAAACACCATAGATCTGTACCATAAGAGCAGCCATCAGGCTGATATACCAAAAAGCATCAGGCAATACTGATTGTTGTCTACGATGCGACACTACCATCTGGTAGACAAAGCGGATAGAAAATAAAGACTGGCCTACTAAGCCAAATACCATCCAGCCATAAGGAATATTATGTCCATCTAAAAAGCTATCAAAGAAGCTTGAAAAATCTTTTAACTGTAAACAAAGCAGTAGGATAGGCACCACAATAATCAATAAAGCAATTAGTTTACCAAAACGATATAACTCTTGTTTAAGCTTAAGATTATAGATGTAGATATAGAAAGATACTAATTGAGCAAGCATAATGGCAAAGTCTTCACGCAAAAAGCCATAAAAGCTCATTGCTAAAGAACCTACCAAAGATAACCACCAAAATAATGCAGGATTTACTACTTTCTTTGCTCTTTCTGACATGATCCATTGAACTAACATGCGACCAGCAAAAGCTGCCTGAGCAAACAATCCTATTAAGGTATACCAGCTAATAATAGCCATTCTATAAACCCTTTTAATGCTCAACTAAAGTGAAATTTCCTCATAATAGCTAAAGAGCACTAAAAAAGCACAAATTTTACAAAAAAATATTCCACCTGTACGGACAAAGTTAACGTAACCTGTAATAACTGTCTGTAATATCTGCAATGAAGAAGAGCTAATGGCAGCGCAGCATAGTCATAGTTCTCCACGCTATATCTACAATATCCTGACAGAACACACTTTTTTAGGTAGTTACTACTTGAAAAGTGAATTCATCGTCCGTACAGGTGGAAAATATTTGCAGCCATAAAAAAAGCCAAGGCCCTTAGAAAACTAAGAGCCTTGGCCTTTTTAACTATTTAGTAATATGAGGTTTAGGGGCAAATTACATCATGCCGCCCATGCCGCCCATACCACCCATGCCGCCCATGCCTGGAGTCATAGGAGCGTCATCCTTCTTAGGAGAATCAGCAATCATGCACTCGGTGGTGATCATTAAGCCAGCGATAGAAGCAGCGTACTGTAAGGCAGAACGAGTTACCTTAGCTGGGTCTAAAATACCCATCTCGATCATGTCGCCATAAGAATCAGTAGCAGCATTGTAGCCGTAGTTGCCAGAACCAGTACGTACATTGTTAGCTACAACGGATGGCTCCTCACCTGCGTTAGCAACGATCTGACGGAGAGGGGCTTCCATAGCACGTAAAGCTACCTTGATACCAACCTTCTGATCCTCGTTGTCACCGCAAACCTTATCAGCTAAAGAAGCAGCAACACGAACTAAGGCTACACCACCGCCAGGAACAACGCCTTCCTCAACAGCAGCGCGAGTTGCGTGCATTGCGTCCTCAACGCGAGCCTTCTTCTCCTTCATCTCAACTTCGGTAGCAGCGCCAACCTTGATTACGGCAACACCGCCAGCAAGCTTAGCTACACGCTCTTGTAACTTCTCACGATCGTAATCAGAGGTGCTCTCAGCGATTTGCTTACGGATTTGCTCAACACGATCAGAAATGTCCTCAGCCTTACCAGAACCATCAATAATGGTGGTGTCGTCCTTGGAAATAACGATACGCTTTGCAACACCTAAATCATTTAAGGTAGCCTTCTCAAGCTCCATGCCTAAGTCAGCAGAAATTACGGTACCGCCAGTTAAAATAGCGATATCTTGTAACATAGCCTTACGACGATCGCCAAAGCCTGGGGACTTAACAGCAGCAACCTTTACGATGCCACGCATGTTGTTAACAACTAAGGTAGCTAAAGCCTCAGACTCTACGTCCTCAGCGATGATTAATAAGGACTTACCAGCCTTAGCAACACCCTCTAAGATTGGGAGAATGTCACGGATGTTGGCAATCTTCTTGTCGCAAAGAAGAATGTATGGGTTCTCAAGCTCAACAGTAGCGGTATCAGCCTTGTTGATGAAGTATGGGGAGAGGTAGCCACGATCAAATTGCATACCCTCTACGAGGTCTAATTGATCCTCTAAGCCCTGGCCGTCTTCAACAGTGATAACACCATCACGACCTACCTTCTCCATTGCCTCAGCAATTAAGTTACCAACAGTGGTATCGGAGTTAGCAGAAATGGTACCTACCTGAGCAATAGACTTGCTGTCCTTACACTCGGTAGCTAAGGTCTTTAACTCTTCAACAGCAGCAGCAACAGCCTTGTCAATACCACGCTTTAAATCCATTGGATTCATGCCAGCAGCAACAGCCTTTAAGCCCTCAGTAACAATTGCCTGAGCTAATACGGTTGCAGTAGTGGTACCATCACCAGCAGCGTCATTGGCCTTGGAAGCAACTTCCTTAACCATTTGAGCGCCCATGTTCTGGAACTTGCCTTCTAATTCGATTTCCTTGGCAACAGTAACGCCGTCCTTGGTGATTAAAGGAGCACCATAGGCCTTATCTAATACAACGTTACGGCCCTTTGGACCTAAAGTTACCTTAACAGCGTTGGCTAAGGTGTTTACACCCTCTAACATTTGGGTACGAGCTTCATTGCCAAAAAATACGTCTTTAGCAGCCATTTTCTAAAATCCTACTTGCAATTAATATTATTCGTTAACAATAGCTAAAATATCGCTCTCGGAGAGGATGAATACCTCTTCGCCATCTAAGCGCTCTTTCTTGGTGCCATAGCCTTCGTTGTAGATAACAACATCACCAACTTGTACGCTTAATGGAGCGGTTTGGCCATTCTCTAAGATACGGCCCTTACCAACAGCAAGTACCTTACCGCGAGTTGACTTTTGAGCAGCAGAACCTAATAAAATGCCACCCTCAGACTTGGTCTCAACCTCAAATGGCTTTACGATTACACGGTCGTATAAAGGAACTAACTTCATCTTTATTACCCAAATTAACGCAAGAAAAACACTTAAACCACATAAGTGTTTAGCTTAAAAAATCTGAAGAACTAGTTTAACACTAGCAAAAATCATAGACTGACTTGTGAGGATCAATTCACATCCTAATATCTTAAAAGCATGGTCGCCTTAGATTTTTACTTAAAGGATCAAACAGCCCCTCAAGCAAATCAATCTCAATGATTCTCTGAACATTTACCTAAATGGGGCCAGCTAAAAAACATTTCAAGGGTAGCTTTAAGAAATTTTTTATAAATTTATTAAAAATGGCTTATTTATCCCCTAAACAACCCATTATTTTTTAATTTATGCATAGCAGCATGAAAAAAACAAATCCGCATATATAAGCCAAAAGCCACCACAACCATCCATCATGTAAATTTAGTTGCAACTTTTTATCATTTTATCCATGCTATAAAAAAATAAGGCTGCTTAACCTTATGCTAAGCAGCCCTAAATTTTTATTTATTAACTTGCTCCTTTCCTGGAACAAAGCTTGGATTATGCTCGTGAGCTATACTCTCGCCTGCTCCCATCAAGCCACTGCTTGCAGCTATCCCTTGCTCCTTTTGGGACTCTTGGGCCTCGGTAAGCTCTACCTCCTTTTCAGGCTCTTGAGCCTTGTGGGAATCTTGCACCTTTTGGAGCTCTTGAGCCTTTTGAGGTTCTAGCTCGTTTTGTTTATCTAAGGTAGCTTCTGTTGGGTCAGAGGCGTTTTTATTGAGATCAAAAGTATTTTGCTCTGGAGTAATGACACCTTTTTCAATCAGCTTAGTGTTGTGCTTATGAGCTAATTCTGGGAATCTCTTTAAGAGGTTAACCTCTTTTTCAAGCTCTAGTTGTTCTGGAGTCTTGCTTTGTTGACGCATTACTACCTTAGACTTAATGGTAATGATCACGCCACCGATAATGAACAGAGCACCAATAATTTGAGCAGGTAAAATCTCTTCACCTAATAAGGTAACACCTACGATACCGCCAGTTAGAGGTACTAAATAAATAAACACACCAGCTTTTGATGCGCCCACCTTTTGCACAGCAAAGTTCCAGGCCACAAAAGCAAAAATACCTGAGAAGATAACTAAATAGGAAAAGCCCCAGAGCGCCTCAGAGGTAATCTTATAAATGTGTAAGCTGTCAGTAGCAAAGCCAGTGGCATAGCACAAGATTGAGCCAAATAAGCCAGACCAAGCTGTAATAGCAATAGTGCTACATTTACCATTAATGTTGCGTGAAATTACAGAATAAGCCGACCAGGCGATCTCACAAATAATGATGTAAATATCACCAATATTAAAGGACAGATTGAGCAATACGTCTAAAGAGCCTTTGGAAATAATACAAACAGCTCCCAAACAGGAAATGGCAATACCCATCCAGCCGTAACGATTTAAACGCTCGCCTAAGAAAAAGAAAGCTAATATTGTAGTAGCTGTAGGGCCAATACTTTCAATTAAAGCTGTATTAGTAGCTGTAGTTAATTGCAGACCATAAAACAATAGACCGTTATGCACTAATACGCCCATAAAGCCTAAAGCAAAAGCAATCTTAAGCACATCCTTAGAAGGCTTAAGACCTTTATAGTCTTTTAAGATCACCATACAAATAAACAACACTAAGGCAATACACGCAAAGCGAGAACCAGTGATCATTAAAGGAGAGAATGCTTCTACAGTAAATTTACCGCTAGCAGGAGTAGCACCCCAAATCAAGCATACTAGTAATAACAAAAGGTAATACTTAGCTTGGGACATAAAAAACCTCAACGATTAAATTGTTTTGCTATAAAGTTAAAAACTCACTTGCAAAGCAGCATTCGCAAGACAAATAAGAAATGATAAAGACAGCTTTACCACACACACCATCAAAGTAAGATAAATTCACTTGATAGTTTGAACAGTCCATACCATAGAAAAAACTAATAACCACCAAAGCCCGATTGTAAGACTTTGTTCCACTATACAAATTTCATAGTTAGCACTAGTACGCATCTGCATCGGCGCAGCTACGCTTTGGCCTGCGCTCTTAATTGAGCGTAGTTATTAATTTGCCCTACTTAGTTTGCAGCCTATCTAAGAGAGCTTTTGGTATAGCCTTATTTTGCACTTGATCATGAAATGTATTTTTTGATCTCATTAAGATCAAAAAAACCAGCTTATACCCCCTTATTCATTGCCAAAATATTGAAAAAGACGCTTTGCTTTAGGGGCAAAGCGCCTTTAAAAATAAGATAAAATCAATTAGCTATAGGAGCTAATTTAGAATTTCATGGAAGAGCCACTATTATCATCGTCAGGTAATTCCTCAAATTTGGCATCTTTGACTTCTTTTTGAGCCTGGAATTTAGCCTTCATTTCTTCAATGGTAGCCTGGCCTGCATTAGGATTCTCCCTAGGAACAGAGCCTTGCTCTTCCTTGGCTCGAGCCTCTGCTTCCTTCTCTAAGTCTCTAGTGCTCTTGCCGTAGTTTTTATTCATATACTCTTGGTATTTAGAGTCACGCTTACCAAAGACGTTAGCCTTCTCAAAAATAGGATTATCAAAAATACTTTTATCAAAGAGGCTAGCTTTGATATTAATTAATAACAAGATAATAGCAATAACATCAGTTAAAAAACCTGGAATAATGAACATCAACATCATAACTTGATCGAATAAGGTGCGCTTTTTTAATGACATCATGTAAGCAGCACGCTCTTCATTAGTCATTTTTTCCAGCTTTTCACGCTCCTTATTAGCTTGTTCATCTTGTAAATCAACTACGCCTTCACTCATGGCAAGCATAGCCACACGTTGCAATTGACCTAAATCTCGAGCCAATAATTTTTTAGTGACCATAAGGCCTAAGTAACTTACTAAGAACAATAAGAAAATAGTAAGTAAAAAGCCAATTGCTTGACCTACCACTACAAAGGTATAAATCTCAAGAGCAATCCATAAAAAGAAAAATAATAATATACGACCCATTCAATCCTCACAAAGTAAACAGCAGCTCTTTAACAGGTATACTTATGCGCTTTGCTTTACACTTATGAACTAACCCAAACAGCTTATAAACTAGCTAAAAGTATACCAAAACTAATGCTCTTAAATTAGCCTTTACACTACAATGATAAAATTAGCAGTAAATTTCATTACCACTTAATTATAATAAGATCAGAATTTAAATTCCTGGGCACATGATTTGTGGATAGCTTAGTATGTTTGATAAATCGCTATTTAGTCAAAGAGTTTGTTCTTTTGGTGTGTTTTTATTTTTGTCCTTGACTATATTATCTGGGGCATCCTATAGCTATGCTCAAGAAGAGCCTACTCAAATACAAAGTACTTATGAGTACTTAAATTCTTTAAAAGTAGATTTGAATCAGCCAGAGGCTAGTTATCCTGAGGTTAATGCCCCTATTGAAGGCAATATTAACTCTCAATTTTTTGATGATTTCTTTAAGAATAATGAACAAGAAAAGTCTCATCCTTTAGATCACAAGCATACCTCTAAATCAATCTTACCTTTTTCTCCTGAGGTTACTTTTGACAAGAATATAGTTAATATCAAAATTACTATTAGCGGTAATTCCTATATTTATCGCTCATCTTTAACCTTAGTAATAGATCCTGAGCTTACTCAATATCAAGAGCCACAATTACCTCCAGCTACCCCACATAGCGATGCGCTGGGCGACTCCTTTGTCTATTTTAATGAGATAAAGTTCTCTATTCCTGTGATCAAAGCTAGAGCTGGCGCTATTCTCATTCTCCATTACCAAGGATGCGATGAATCAGGTATTTGCTATCCACCACAAAGCTTTGTCATCTCCATTCCTTATGATATTGATACCCATCAAGCTGCCACCCGTAATGACGGCTACACCCAGCTTGACCGCAATATCGCCACCCAAGACCAATCAAGCCAAGCCCAAGCATCAAAGGCCGATGCCAATGCCAAGGGCATTGGCAATGCCGAGGCTAATATAGCCACTGCGCAAGCTGTTGCATCTGCCAAGGAGGGAGCGCCCGCTCCAGCGCAGGGCGAGCATGTTAAGACAGCTCATGAGACTGTCTCTTACTTATCACAAGCTAATCAAGAGCAGGCAACCAACAGCACTGGTTTGTTTAGCTTCTTTAAAGATGGACAAAGCGAAAACAGTGATGCTATTTCACAACTGCTAAGTGATAATCTACTAATTGGCCTACTTATTTGTTTCCTCTTAGGTATTGGCTTGGATCTCACTCCTTGCGTGCTGCCTATGCTCCCTATTTTCTCTGCTATGATTATTGGCTCTAAAAAGACCTCTGTTAAAACAGTAGATGTTTTAGAAAGTAGCATTGAGAACAATGATAAAAAAGACAACTCCAAGGTACGCCGCTTTAATTTTGTCTTAATGCAAAATTTAGGTTTTGCTTTAGGCTTAGCCCTTACCTATACCTTACTAGGTCTGCTCTTCTCTATGGCAGGCGCACAATTGCATAGCATTTTACAAAGTGCTGCTTTGAACTTTGTCTTAGCTATTTTAATGATTATTTGTGCTCTAGCTTGTGCCGATGTATTTGTTTTAAAAATGCCAAGCTTTATTACCAATCACTTGCAAAGTCGCACCTCTAAGGTCAATACCTCAAAATTTCCAGGAGCCTTTATTCTAGGAGCTAGCGCAGCTATTATCGCCAGCCCTTGCACCTCAGCCCCTTTAGCTGGTGCTTTGCTTTATGTCATGAAAAATGGCTATATCTTGATGGGCACCTTAGTGTTTTTCACTATTGGTCTTGGTATGGCCACCCCGCTTTTTATCATAGGCATGTTTGGCTCTAAATTCTTATTAAAGTCAGGCATAGTAGGCGATATTATTAAGCGCTTGATGGTAGTGGTATTAATTGGTACTGCATATATTATCGTACGCCATAATTTAGGACGAGCCGAGATCTTTATCGGAGCTTTAACTACCTACATTATTAGTGTTTACACCTTAATTAGCATTGTCTTCTTTATTAGAAGACGTGCTCTGCCAATGATTACTGCTACTGTTATTTTGATTGCCTCTTTAGTGCCTACCTACTTATCTTTAGGCTACTTTGACCAATCACAACAACAGCATACCTATGAATCCTTTTATAGTGCTCAGGATCTTAATACTTTCAATCGTCTCAGTGCTGACAACTACTCTTTTGTAGTCTTTACTGCTCAGTGGTGCGCTAACTGTAAGATAATGGAAAAAGAAATTTACTCTACTGAGCATTTTGTTAACTCAAGCATGGAGTTTAGAAAGATCTTGGTTAATATTACCGATACTAATGATCCTAATATCCAAGAAATCATTAATAAGTATCAGGTAATTGGTGTACCTTTCTTTATCACCTTAGATGATGAAGGCCAAGTAATACAATCTCGCTTAGGCTTAGCCTCTACTAAGACCGTTTATGAGGCTTTAGACAAAATGCGCAAGCTGAGCAACCAAGAACCATAGTATCAGATTATTGAGGGGGTTTATGTCAGATACTCAAGTTAAGAGCCCACTTATTGTGGCAGAAATTTCAGGCAATCACCAAGGCCGACTAGAACAGGCTATGGAAATGATTGAGCTTGCCGCCCAAAACGGCGCTGATATGGTAAAGATTCAAACTTATACCGAAGACTCTTTAACTATTCCATCTACTCGAGATGAGTTTTTATTAAAAGATGGTCTATGGAAGGGCTATAACTATTACGAACTTTATAAAGAAGCCAAGACCCCACGTGAGTGGATGAAGCCTCTTTTTGACCATGCTCGTGAGCACAATATTATTTTATTTAGCTCCCCTTTTAGTCTTGAGGATGTAGACGTATTAGAACAAGCCCAATGTCCTATTTATAAAATAGCCTCCTTTGAGCTTAACTACCCTCAACTCATTGCCTATTGTGCTCAAACTGGCAAACCAATGGTAATGTCTACAGGTTTAGCTACTTTAGAAGAAATCGATGCTGCTGTAGAGGTAGCTGTAGCCAATGGCTGTAAAGATTTAACCATCTTACATTGTGAAAGCCATTATCCTGCTGATCCTTCTACTTTTAACTTAAACTCCATTCCTTTCTTTAAAGAGCGCTATCAGTGTAAAGCAGGCTTATCCAATCATGCTATTGGTGATACTTTAGATATTGCTGCCACCGTATTAGGTGCTGACATGATTGAAAAGCATTTTGCTAAAGACAGAGAAAGTGGTATTGATGCAGCTTTCTCTATGACCCCTGCTGAGTTACGTGAGCTCAAAGATCACACTGTCACCGTAGCTAAATCTTTAGGTATTAAAGGCGTACGTTTAAATGATCTTGATATCAAAAAGCGTGCTATGCGCCGCTCAGTATATTTAGTAAAAGATATTAAAAAGGGCGAAACTTTAACTAACGAGCACGTCAAAATTATTCGTCCAGCTATGGGCCTAGAACCAGCTAAGCTCAATAGTGTTTTAAACAAAAATGCAAAACAAGATTTAATCGCACCGCTTCCACTTAACGCTGACGATTTTATCTAACAAAAAAAGGCTCTTAAAGCTTTGCTTTAAGAGCCCTTTTTTAACCTTAGGTTTTAATTGAAATTATTTCTTCTGCTCTTCTTTTGGAGAAACAACTTCAACTAACTCAATTTCAAATACTAAAGCAGAGTTAGGCTTAATCTTATCACCAGCACCCATCTCGCCATAAGCTAAGTCAGAAGGAATATAAAGCATCATCTTGCCGCCTTCTTTCATTAACTGTAAGCCCTCAGTCCAGCCTGGAATAATATTAGCTAAAGGTAAAGCGATTGGCTCTTTTTGCTCATCGAAAACTTCACCATCAATGGTAGTGCCCTTATAACGTACCATTACAGTATCGCTAATAGCAGGGGTCTTGCCCTTACCCTCGGCTAAAACCTTGTATTGAAGACCAGAACCAGTAGTCTTTACGCCATCCTTTTTAGCATTTTCAGCTAAGAAATCATTGCCCTCTTTTAAGGTCTTTTCAGCTACTTCCTTTTGCTTCTGCTCAATGCCTTCACGTAACTTGGTATCAAGAGCTAATAAGGTCTCCTGCATTACCTTGTCATCAAGAGCAACTTTATCCTCTAAAGCGTCTAAGAAGCCCTTAACTACTAAATCGTGGTTGAACTTGCCTAATACGTCTTGCTGATCGCTTTCGATCTGGGCAATATAAGTACCAACACTAGCACCAACAGCATAAGAGGACTTATCCTCAAAAGAGCTCTGATCAGAAATGGTAGCAGCAGAGTTGGTGGTAGCAGCTTGAGCAGTAGCAACTGCACCCTTGTTATCATCTCCACCGCAAGCAGTTACCATTAAAGTAGCGGCAGCTAATAAAGATAAAGCTAAATAATTCTTCTTCATAATAAAATTTTCCTACTCAAGCTTCCTATTCCTAGCTAGCTTGCTTTAGCTAGGAATAGAAGCTCAAGTGTAAGTTAAACAAAACAACTAAAATCTCTACTGCTTAGTAGAAAGTTTTAATCTCAAGCGCAAGCGCTGGGCGCTGGTATTATAGCAACTGTTGCATCTTAGCATTTAGTTCTTAGTATAAGCTTAGGATTGAAACTAAAAAGCGCTCATCCTTTAATCATCAACTAAAGAACCAGCGCTTTGATAAGTGCTCTTACTACTTACTAATAATTAGCAATGAAATGATTGTATGAGCCTGTTCCTAAGCGCAAGGTCACCTCTTGGCACTTGTTATTAACAATAGTGATTAAACCGCCATCGGTAGACAAAGAACTATTAAAGTTATCGTAATCTTTAGCCTCAGTGATCTCACCAATAGTAGTAATTCTAAAACCACGCAGCTCATCTTGGGCTTTGAGCTCACTTTCTAATGAAGCAAGGTTTTCCTTACTAATAGTAAAGACCAAGTTGTAATCGCCACCTGAGCTTAAAGCTAACTTTAATAAAGCTTTTTGTGACATCTTAAATTCACTTAAAAGAGACTTACTAATTGGATCTAAAGGCAAGCTTTCATAATTTAATAAGGCTCTAACCTTAGACTGAATCAAGATATGACTAATATCGCCAAGCAAACCATCGGACACATCAATAGCGCATTGAGAATACTTAACTAATAAGCTGACAAATTTGCCCATACGCACATCATAGTTAAAAGCATGCTCTTCAAAGCTCTTTTTAGCATCAGAATCAAGATTTCTAATGGCATTGTTATACATAGATTTTACATATAAACCATTAGCACCAAGATTTCCTGTTACTACAATTAAGTCTCCTACCTTAGCTTGATTACGGCGTAGACTTTTGCCCTCAATATAGGACTTACCAAAGGCAGTAACACTAATAGCTAAAGGAGCTGATTTATGACTCACATGAGTGATATTACCGCCAATTAATAAGCAGTTATGATCAGCTAAGGTTGCTTGTAAGCCACGAGCAAAAGGCTCCCAAAACTCATCAAAATCAATATAGCGATCAGGGATATCTAAGGATAAGGTCACATATTGAGGTTGCGCACCCATGGCATAAAGATCTGAAAAATTAACATCCAGAGTGCGATTGCCTAATAAAAAAGGATTGAAATTAGTAAAAAAGTGGACGTTTTCTATTAAGGTATCAGTGGTAATAGCATAAGTGCCATTCATGTTTACCAGAGCTGCATCATCTCCAATACCGAGCACTAGTCCCTTGCCTGTTGCATGATGCTCTAAGTCAGGATTTAGCTGAGAAAAGTATTGTTCAATAAAAGAAAACTCATCTGTTGGCATTATCCTACTCCACCCTACCCTAGTAAAAAGTTCTTATAAATACTAAAACCAAGAACCACTCAAGAGCATAAATAAGAAGATCTTGGTTTTAGCCTTTAAAAAATTAGACCCATAAAATGGGCCTAATCTGTTAATAAATTAATGTCTGAGCTTACTTTAAGTTTAAAGCCTTAACCACCTTATCAAGCACACCATTCACAAACTTGTGACTATCTTGCTCAGCAAAAGACTTAGCTAACATGATAGCCTCATTAATTACTACCTTGAATGGAACCTCTTGGCGGTACTTAAGCTCAAAAGTACCTAAGCGTAAAATAGCCTTATCCACTTGATCCAAGTCCTTTAATGGACGGGATAAGAAAGGCTCAAACACTGCATCTAAATATTCACAGTTGGCAATTACACCTTGAATTAAATCGTGCATGTAATCAAGATCAGCACCCTGTACTGGTTGATCTTCTAAAAACTGCTGTTCAATGGTGGTGGCTGATTGGTTAGTTAATTGCCACTGATAAATGGCCTGAAGCGCAAAGTGACGAGCTTTGTGGCGCATTGCTGGGGTTGCTGCACCCTCAGTTTGATCCATATAAACCTCAAAATAAGATTAATGCAAGATAGTAGTAAGTATCATTTCATCATATCTTCGCCTCAACGGCGATGAATTGTTATGATGCGACCTCTTACTGTAAATATCTACTATAAAGTAGTTGCCATAAGATAACTTTCACGGCCCTTAAGGCCCTTTCATGGCCCATCACAGCCACTTACAGCCCTTTAATGGCCTTTACGGCATCTGGCCTTTACGGTCATTACCTGGCCTGCAATGGCCTGTTGTAGCCTGTCATGGCGAAGGTTAACTTATGGCAAATACCTGTTAAATGCTAGCTCTAGGATCAAAAAACCATAGTTTAACTTGAGCCTAGAGCCTGACCTTAAAATTAATTAAGTTGTAATTAGTCCTTTAACTGACGCATTACATTGATCATTTCTAAAGCAGCAGAGGCAGCTTCGCTACCCTTGTTACCAGCCTTGGAGCCAGCGCGTTGTACAGCCTCGTCTAAAGTGTTAGTAGTTAAAACACCATTAGAAACGATCATTCGATTAGATAAGGTAACCTGAGTAATACCTTTAGCACACTCATTAGCTACTACTTCAAAGTGATAAGTAGCACCACGAATTACGCAACCTAAAGCAATTAAAGCATCATACTTGCCGCTCTTAGCCATTGCCTCTAGAGCTAATGGAATCTCAATGGCACCAGGAACACGAACTACAGTGATGTTCTCATCGCAAACTTGGCCTTCTCTCTTTAAAGTATCAAGAGCACCATCCAATAATCTTTCACAAATAAAGCTATTGAAACGTGAAACCACAATGCCAACCTTGGCATCTTGGCAAGGCTTAATGCCATCAATGAAATTCACAGACATTACAAAGACTCCACACTCTCATAAGTATCTTTTAATTACGAAAATACTACTTATGAGTTACTACTATCACCATGAACGCACAAGCGTTCGTAATTAATTCTAACTATGGCTAGTATATGCATAAAGCGCATACAGTCGCCATTTTATCAATGCGTTAGTATAGCATACAACAATAATAGGCTAAATAGAGCCGTTTAAAGACTAAAAGAAGCCGTTTTTTTGTAAGCTTTCTAAAGTTACTTGAGAATTGCTTTGATTATTACTTGAAGAACTATTGGCTTGTAATAAGCGCTCTAAATAACGAGCTAAGACATCGACCTCAAGATTGACCTTAGAGCCTGGTCTAAATGAAGTTGCCACTTCTTGTTGAGTATGAGGGATTAAAGTTAATCTAAAATCACAATCCCTTACCTCATTTACAGTCAATGAGATGCCATCTACCGCAATAGAACCTTTCATAGCAATATAGTGCTTAAGGTTTTGTGGTGCTTGAATCCAAATATTAATGGCATCATCTACACGATAGTTTTCTAGTACTGTACCTACACCATCTACGTGACCTTGCATAATATGACCACCTAAACGAGTGTGAGTGGTACAAGCCAACTCTAAGTTAACCTCAGTTCCTGGACTATAAAATCCAAAGCAAGTTAAATTTACACTTTCAAAAGAGAGATCAGCCTCATAGGCATCCTCACGTAATGCTGTAGCGGTTAAACATACACCATTAGTAGCAATAGAATCGCCTAATCTTACTCTGTCCTTTAAAAAGGCACTATCAGTTCTGATCACTACATGAGCGCCCTTACCATTGCGCTCAATGCTTTCAATTACACCTTTGGACTCAACAATACCAGTAAACATCAAACATCCTAATAATAAACAAAATCCACACTAAGCTGCCACTATCTAAGCCCATTAGCGCTTAAGACTTTGCTCCCCTCTAATAGGGTCGCTTAAAATCAAGCCAAAATTGGACTTAAAGGTCTTAACCTTGCACTTTTTAAACTTCAAGGCATTACATAATTTAGCAGGCTCATGGATAGCAAAAGCACTCTTAGCCTCAAGACCTAAAATCATAGGGCTCATATAGCAATAGCACTCATCAATTAAGCCTTGCTCCAAGAAAGCAGAGCCTAAGCTTGATCCTGCCTCTACCATAGCCACACGAATATCTTTAGAGCCTAAAAAGTCCAGAGCCGCACTAATAGAAGCATGAGGCTTATGATCGGATCCTAGAGCAAATGGTACTACCACGATAAAGACTCTATCTGACCATTTTTCGACCACAAAGTCCACACCTCTAGCCACCACCTTGCTCTCATCAATTTTCCAGCTTGGCTGAGCATAGACCTCATCTTCCACGCCACAAGATAGGCTCTTGTTAGTGTCCAACACTAACTCTTTAGCCTTCTTATCAGCCACCTTTACCTTAGCCTTGGCCCCTGCGCTAGCACCAGAGCTTGCGCTCTTGGAGATAGCACTAGTGCTCTTGCTGGTGCTCTTGCGTGCCCTGATCTTAGCACCAGTGCTAGTGCTAGCACTCGCACTAGCCTCTTGAGTAACATCTGAGCTCTTAGCTGACTTCTTGCCACCAGAGCTTACGCTCTTTGAACTTGTGCTCTTGGAGCTGGTGCTAGCGCTAGCGCTAGCGCTAGCTTTTTTAGGCTCAGCAGGAGCCACCTCATCAAGTTGGGCCTTAGAGCAGCAAGAGCAAGCGTCCTCTGCCTTTGCCTTTTTCTTCTTTTTGGAAGTTGGGGCTTTTTCAGCTTTAGCCCCATCATTGCTCTTAGCTACATCATTGGAGCCTACTACAATGTAGTTTTCACCTGTGGTGAAAATAGCAAAAGGATCAAGATCACTCAATTGCTTATTAGGCAAGAGTGTAGCCTTGGAGTCTAAAATTACCTTGATAGGCTGCTTAATTAAAGTAGTATCCAGCCCTGTTAATAACTTAATAGGCAAATCCTCAAGACGTACATTAAGTTTTGGATTATCACTTAATACTGTCTTATAAGAGGTGATCACGGCATCTGACCATAATCTTAAACGCTGGACATCAGCACGACATTGATCGTTAGTAATCCATTTAGACTCATTGCTTGATAAAGCAACTTTGCCATCCAAGCTCATACCATATTTTAAAATGGTAAAAGGACGATTAGTGGTAATAGATTTAAAGAAAGCACGATTGAGTTTGAGGCACTCTTTATTGAGCTTGCCTGTTGCCTTAACCACATCAATATGGGCATCCAGTAGCATTTTAATGCCTTTACCTGCTACCTTAGGATTAGGATCAGTAGAGCCAATAACTACCTTTTTTACTTTGGCATCGATTAAAGCCTGAGCACAAGGAGGAGTACGACCATAATGAGAACAAGGCTCTAAAGTGACATAGCATGTTGCACCTTCAACCTCGTAATTGGCAGCTCTTAAAGCCATAACCTCAGCATGAGGCTGACCTGCACAATGATGGAAGCCCATGCCTAAGATCTTATTATTGCGCACAATAACGCAGCCCACGGCTGGATTTGGTGAGGTGGTATAGCGGCCTTTCTTAGCCTCAGCTAAAGCCATCTTTAAATAGTATGAATCACTATGCTTTTCTTTGTTCATGTTGACCTCTGTGCCCATTGTGCCTAACGAGCCTAGCGTGACCGACCTGCCAGCCAGAGCGACGCACTCGACGTGCTCGTCTGACCTGCTCGCCTGACATGCTCGACGTTCCCGTCTGACGGGCTCGACGTGCCCTTTGTTTGCGACTGTTTACGCAGCCATAAAAGAACTGGCTACATCATCTAATTGTTAGCCCTTGCTCTTAAAACAACCATTAATTGGCCTGCTAAGAGCCCAGATTAACTTACTAGCAATACTTATTATATGCTTAGCAAGCTAATTACAGAGTTCCTAATCTATGGCCATAAATGTCTATCTTAGCCAAAAAATAATGAGCTACCTCAAATTGCTTTAAAGCTTTTGACGTAGCTCATTATTTAAAGGCTTAAAGATAAATTAAGCAAGCAAAACTATATTATTAGTCTTTATATACAGGGAACTTAGCGCATAAAGCTTGTACCTTAGCACGAGCCTGAGCAATAACTTCCTCATTTTGGTAGTTATCAAGCACATCACAAATGATGTTAGCAAGCTCACGAACCTCGTTCTCCTTGAAACCACGACGGGTGCAAGCTGGAGTGCCTAAACGTAAGCCAGAGGTGATGAATGGGCTACGTGGGTCGCCAGGAACAGAGTTCTTGTTAACAGTGATGTTAGCCTTACCTAAAGCAGCCTCAGCATCCTTACCAGTCATCTCTAAACCGATGAAGTCTAATAAGAATAAGTGATTGTGGGTACCGCCAGATACTACCTTGTAACCACGCTCCATAACTACATCGCACATTACCTTAGCATTAGCAACTACTTGCTTTTGGTAATCAACGAACCAAGGCTCCATAGCCTCCTTGAATACTACAGCCTTAGCAGCGATAACGTGCATTAATGGGCCGCCCTGAGAGCCTGGGAAGATAGCAGAATTTAACTTCTTGTATAAAGCTTCGTCGTGGCAGTTAGATAAGATAAAGCCAGAACGTGGGCCACCTAAGGACTTGTGGGTGGTAGAGGTAACTACGTGAGCATAGTCAATTGGGCTTGGGTATACGCCAGCAGCGATTAAGCCTGCAACGTGAGCCATATCAACCATTAAGTAAGCACCAACCTCATCGGCAATCTCACGCATCTTCTTCCAATCAACGATGCCAGAGTAAGCAGAGAAGCCAGCTACTAAAACCTTTGGCTTAACCTCTAAAGCCTTAGCACGGATATCCTCATAATCAAGCTCACCAGCCTCGTTAACACCGTATTGAACAGAGTTATAAACCTTACCAGAGAAGCTTACAGAAGCACCGTGAGTTAAGTGACCACCAGCAGCTAAAGATAAGCCTAAAATGGTGTCACCTGGGTTACATAAAGCCATGTAAGCAGCGCAGTTAGCTTGAGAACCTGCGTGTGGCTGTACGTTTGCATAGTCACAGTGGAAGAGCTTGCAAGCACGATCAATAGCTAAACGCTCAACCTCATCAACGTACTCACAACCACCATAGTAACGCTTGCCTGGGTAACCCTCAGCGTACTTGTTGGTTAATTGAGAGCCTTGTGCCTCCATGACACAGCGGCTGGCGTAGTTCTCAGAAGCGATGAGCTCGATATGATCTTCTTGACGGTTGTTCTCAGCAGACATGGCGCTGAAAAGTTCTGGATCGTACTGAGCAATAGACTTGGAAGTATTAATCATCATAGTAAGTGTTTTTTTGCCTCGACTAGTAAAGTGGTGTTAACAAATTACTAACTTTGGCATCTCCTGAAGTGCACGCTACGGGCAAGCCCATAACAATTATGTGAATACTGACGAGTTTTCCAACTACCTGCTCTTATAGAAGATAAACTATAAGACACAAGCTTGTAGCATCATATATGATCTACAATTTGCCCAAGAGCGAAAACACTCTTTAGGCCTTTAAAGTCCGCAAGTTGCTAAACGGACTAAAAAATCTTATAAAACTACCTAAAATTAAGCAGGCGCTAGGTACCGAAGAAGTGAGTACTATTAGAAAGGAAAATTACTAACAAATTCGGGTCACCATTCTAGCATAATACAAGCAAGGATAGCCGAAAAAGCACCAAATTTGCACTTAATAAAATTATCTTTTTCATAAGTGCAAGCCTTAGCTGACTAATATGTGATCTATCCATAATAGCTATCTAGTATTGCCAGAATATTGTGATATACATCACATCTTAACAATGAGTAAGTGCACTTTTTCTTATAAATTAAGTCAAACTTGCTAACACCTTGGTTTTAAATCCAAGTTTAGCAATCAAACTATTTACCAACAGCCTGTCAGTACTTTGATAGGTATCGTGTATCGTGGCTGCATAAGATCATGTGATTGTGATTTTTCTTTCATTTTTCATGGAAAAAAGCTAAAAAATCCAGAAAATTTAAAACAAAAGCGGCATTTGTTGGTAAAATCAGTGCAATTTTGACTATTGGAGAAAAAACTTTGGCTACTTTTAAAGTATTGGTCATTAATGGCCCTAATCTCAACTTTTTAGGTATACGTGAGCCCAAGGTCTATGGTAGTGACAATCTTGAGTCCTTGGTTTGCAACCTCCAAAAGCAAAGCGCTGAGCTTGGTGTTTCTTTAGAGCATTTTCAATCTAATAGTGAAGGTGCCATTGTTGATAAGATTCAGCAAGCTTATGGCAATACAGATTTCATTTTAATTAATGCAGGCGCATATACTCATACTAGCGTTGCTATTTTAGACGCTTTAGGATCAGTCTCAATTCCATTTATTGAGATTCATATTTCTAATGTGCATGCACGTGAGTCTTTCCGCCATCACTCTTATCTATCCGCTAAAGCCATGGGAGTGATTGTAGGATTTGGACTTGATGGTTATTACTTTGCTTTACAGAAGGCTGTTAAATACTTACAGTCTCAACAAGCATAATTATGCAAGGCATCTTTATTGATTTAATAGGTTTTAGCCTATTTAGCAATAAAGCCCTGCTCTTGTTTGCTGTTTAGCAGCTTTAACTTAGAAACTAGTAGCAATCTTTACTTACATAAAAAAGCAATTTGCAACTTTGTTTTAGCAAAGTAGGCTTTTTTTGCTCTTTTTAAGTAAGATTGATCTTGTATTTAAGCAATTAAGTTTTAAAATGCAATGCTTTGCTTTTATACAAAATTATCAATTAAAGTTAAATTTAACCCTTTATATGTTTAAACCAAGCTAAATCAATTTAGCTTCGGCATTAAGCCCATAGCCCTGCTAGCTTTAAGCTTAATGCATTTAGGTTAAATCTAGTTTTAATGTTCTTTGTATTTTCATAATACTAAAGAACACTTTGGTTGCTCTTAGTGACTACTTCTTAAATGCAAGCTATATCGCTCTAGGTTGTATAAGCTAATAAGCTTTGTAAAGCTACTTAGATAGAAGTATATATCCTTGCGTGTTTTATTCGGGAATCTAAATGCAAATTGACATTCACAAGATCGCTAAATTGATTGACCTCGTCTCTAACTCAGATGTCGCTGAAATCAATTTAAAGCAAGGTGAGGAAGAACTACGTATTTCTCGCCAGTCTACTGTGGTTGCACCAGCTGTTCAAACCGTAGTTGCTGCCCCTGCTCCTGTAGCTCCAATGGCCGCTGCTCCAGTAGCCGCCGCCCCTGTAGCCCAAGCAGCCCCAGCCGAGGCTACTCCAGCTGCCGCCCCTGCTGTTGATGATTCCAAGATCATGCGTTCTACTATGGTCGGTACTTTCTATCGCTCTGCAAGCCCAACTAGCGCCCCATTTGTTGAAGTTGGCTCTACTGTAAACCAAGGCGATACCTTGTGCATAGTTGAAGCTATGAAGATGATGAATCAAATCACTGCTGACCGCTCTGGTACCATTAAGAAGATCTTAGTTGAAAATGGTACTACTGTTGAGTTTGATCAGCCAATCTTCGAGTTTGAATAAGATTTAGATCTAAAACTTAATCAACTTGCTCATCTGCATCAAGAGCCTAAATAACAGTTTATTTAGGCTCTGTAAAATTAAATTGAGTAAGTTCCCCGACCAAACCTCTCATCTTTTATTTGCCTATCTCTTTTACTGAAATAAATTTAGGCTCTTTTGCTTTATAGCAGGTTTGGTAATCATTTTTTTCTGGGAAAATAAGTTAGTATGCAAATTGAAAAGGTGCTAATTGCCAACCGTGGCGAAATTGCTTTACGTGTACTTCGTGCATGCCGCCAGCTTGGCCTTAAGACAGTAGCTGTACACTCCAGTGCAGACCGCGATCTTATGCACGTAAAACTCGCTGATGAGTCCATTTGTATCGGCCCTGCATCAGCCAAGGACTCCTACCTTAACATCCCACGCATCATTGCTGCTGCCGAGGCAACTGGGGCCTCTGCAATCCACCCAGGTTATGGATTCTTATCAGAGAACGCTGACTTTGCCGAGATGGTTGAAAAGTCAGGCTTTATATTCATTGGCCCTAATGCTGACACTATTCGCCTTTTAGGTGATAAGGTTTCAGCCAAGCGTGCCATGATCAAAGCAGGCGTACCTTGCGTACCAGGCTCTGAGGGCGCTTTAGGCGATAATCTTGAAGAAAACAAGAAAATCGCTAAGAAGATTGGTTACCCAATTATTATTAAAGCAGCAGGCGGCGGCGGTGGCCGTGGCATGCGTGTTGTTCGTAGCGAAAAAGAGCTTGGCGAAGCTATTAGCCTTACCCGTCGTGAAGCTGATATGTTCTTCAACAATCCAGCTGTTTACATGGAAAAGTTCTTGGAAAACCCTCGTCATATTGAGTTCCAAGTTATTTCCGATGGCCGTGGCCATGCCTGCTACTTAGGTGAGCGTGACTGCTCCATGCAGCGTCGTAACCAAAAGGTTTTAGAAGAAGCCCCTGCTCCATTTATTACTCAAAAAGAGCGTGAGACTATTGGTATGTCTTGCGTTAAGGCTTGTATTGATATCGGCTATCGTGGTGCTGGTACTTTCGAGTTCTTATATGAAAATGGCCAATTCTTCTTCATTGAGGTTAATACCCGTATTCAGGTAGAGCACCCAATTACTGAAATGATCACTGGTATTGATTTAGTACGTGAAATGATTTCAGTATGTGCTGGCGAGCAATTATCTTTTGAGCAAAAGGATATTAAGCTCCGTGGCCATGCTTTTGAGTGCCGTATCAACGCCGAAGATCCTAAGACCTTTATTCCAAGCCCAGGCTTAATCAAGCGTCTACATATTCCTGGTGGTCCAGGTGTTCGTTGGGACTCTCATATTTACGAGTCTTATAGCGTGCCACCTCACTATGACTCACTAATAGGTAAGTTAATTGTTCATGATGATACTCGTGAATTAGCTATGGCTCGTGCTCGCCAAGCTTTAGATGAGATGATCATTGAGGGCATTAGAACCAATATTCCTCTTCACAAAGATCTCTTAAATGACGAAAACGAAATTAAGGGCGGTGTATCCATTCACTATCTTGAAGAGAAGCTTGAGGGTAAGCAGCCAACTGTAGCAGCTCCTGCACCAGAGGCTACTGAAACCAAGGCCCCAGCCAAGAGCGAGACTAAAAAGACCACTCGCAAAAAGGCTTAAAATATTTACATAATATTAAAAAAAAAGCGCCCTCGTGGCGCTTTTTTTTATACCTACTAACCAACCCCCAAAATGCTGCCCCCTTAGCTAACCCATTAGCTCAAAGGCAAACTCAGCTCAAACCCAATCCACGCCGCACAGCAGCTATTAGCAGCTATCAGCTGCCATAGTCTGCTATAGCTGCCATAAGGCAGCTATGGGCACTACAAGCTACACGAGGGATGCTTGTAGGGCTAAACCACTTCGTTAGATTGCAGCATTTGGCTTGGTCTAGTACGATTATGCTTATTCTTTCTTGTCAGTGGTGCAGTTTGAGTCTGCATCTTCATATAAGCATTAGCATTAGCCTGAGCATGAATTAAATCTGTTTTACTTGGAGCAGAGCCACCATCTCCCTCTGGTATATCCATAGGGGTGTTTACCACCTGAGCCATTGGGGCATTCATAGTAGTGCCTACAGGAGCTCCACTAGGATCATTTACGGAACCTGCAAATAATTTATCTCTATTTTGCGCAGCTACACTACCACGGGCCTTGATAATAGGAGCTGTTTGAATATTAGATAATGGGTTAGATGGTGCAGTTTTAGGTAAATTATCTCCCTGAGGGCGAGCTTGTACCTTATTAGAGGTAGTCACCACCTGACGCACAGGTGCATTTTGTGAACCTATATAGTTATGTGGCATACCAGCTACAGTAGTACCAATACCTATAGGGCCTTTAGCACCTAAAGCATTTTTGGCATTAGCCTGTGCCTGAGCCTGACCCATAGCTTGGGCCTGACCCATAGCCTTTGCAGCGCCATGGGCTGCGCCCATTCCAAGGCTCTGGCCATGAGATGGGGCCTGAGCGCCTGCTGAGCGGCGATTGACAGGGCCTGAGGCAGAGCCATTATGCTTAGTAAGCTCATTATCTGCAGTATTTTGAGCATGGGCCTTATTATTAGCATTAGCTTGAGCCATAGATTGAGCACTGGCCTTGTTACTTTGAGCACGAGATAAAGCACGAGCTCTAGCATTAGCCTGATAATTAGATAACTCTAAAGTTTGTACATCGCCACGATCAAGATTGGTATCATTATTTAAAACTGCTGACATAGCCTTAGCTTGAGTTTGATGACTTACATTATTTTTGTTAGTCATACCACTCTTAGTTAAAGTAGCATTACTTAAAGTAGCTCTACTACTTGCAAGCTTACTAATGGCAGGAGTAACAGCACCCTTAGCCTTGTCACCACGACTAAGTTGGGCTTTCTTTAAAGCTGAAGTATCTAAGCCAGCTCCACGCTTTGGCATTTGATAAGGCTTTAAAGAAGAGGTATCTAAACCACCTTTAGGGATCTCGAGTTGATCAACATACTCTAAACCGCCAGCTTCTGCTTTTTTCTCAGCCGCTGCTAACTCAACACTATGCTTCTTTTTGCTCTGCTCATTAGCAATTTCAAAGTCCATTTGATGTGAAGCTTTATTAGAAGCAGCAACTTCAACTTTGCTAGCCTTTTTAAGGGACTCTTCTTGAAGTTTTTGCTGAGAACGAGCAATAGCTGCCTTACGAGCTTTTTCCTCTTGGGCCGCTTTAAGCTTAGCCTCTTGCTCAATCTTCATACGCATTTCGTGCTCACGGGCCTTAGCAGCAGCACTAGCACGAGCTTTAGCTGCGGCCAGTTCACGCACTTTAGCCATAGCACGCTGCTCAGCTTCCAACTTATCTCTAGCCTCAGCTTCGGCACGAGCTTTAGCCATTTCTCTAGCTTTGGCCTTGGCCTCGGCCTCGGCACGGGCAGCAGCTTCGGCACGGGCTAAAGCCTCAGCTCGAGCAGCAGCTGCTGCTTTTTCTTGCTCTTGAGCTCTCATTTGAGCTTCATAAGCACGACGAGCATCTTCTGCGGCTTTGTCCTCTTGAGATAAAGCACCTAAAGCCTTAATTTGAGCCTCACGGCGTTCTTTTTGTAATTCTTTTTCTTTAGCTAAGCGGGCACGATTTTCATCTAGGCTTGGAGCATTTTGTCTTTGTACTTCTAATTCATGTTCTTTGCGTTTACGTTGGGCCGCTTCAATACGTGACTGAGCCTGCTCCATCATTTGAGCATGGGCTTCTTTTACAAAGTCATTAGGATCACCTACTACTAAAGAGTGATCATTTTGCTTTTCTGCTGAGGCACTGTGAGTTTTTTGCTCAAACAAATCTTCTCTAGTAGCTTGTTTTACCGCTTTAGAACGAGCCTGAGCTGTAGCCTCTTCTTTTTGTTTACGTAACTGCTCACTTCTTAGCGAGGCTTGAGCATTATCATGCAAGCGATCAAACTTTTCCTTATTGCGACGGTTTTTATCTTTGTTAGCCTTAGCTAACTCACTATCGCTAGGAAAATGTCGTCCCTTTTGCTTTCCTTTAACTTTATTACCTGGAGTGCTATCACCATCCATAGCCTCAAGCTTACGACGCATAGTATTTAACTGATGCCCCACCTCAGGGGTAAGCTCGGCTACAAAGCGCTTATCAATAGGTCGTCCCTTATGAACAGCATCAATGATACGCTTTTTAGCAATATAAACAGCAGCTGAGAGCACTACTGAAAACATTAAGGTATGAGGCATAGCAGCGGCTATGCTGGTCATAGAGAAAGGCTGAGCTGCAAATAACACCTCATTAAGAGCAATCACAATTGCCCATACACTAAGGAATAGTAAGATCATTTATCAACCTTCTTGTTCTTTGCAATCAGCTAAAAGAAAGGATTTTTTTGAAATTAAATCTAGAGTCAAGTTGAAAACAAGCCCAAAGTTAATTAACTAAAATTGCTATGATAGCTACTCCTAAAAATCAGGAGCAAAATTGCAACTATTATAATGTAAGATTCCCAAATTTATGGATTAATATTGAGCATCTTATTTTAGTAGATAATAATGTATGGCTCTTAGCATATCATTAGAAAGTACTAAAAAATCATGTTTAACTGCTATTTTGCTAACTTAGTGAAAATATTTTTGCCAATATCTCCTTCATCTAAGCATTAGAACATCTTTCTTTATACAAAAAAACTGCCATATACCTAAACATATATGGCAGTTTTTTCTTAGAGCTGCGCAGCAGCAGCTTGCGCAGCAGCGCTAGCGCTGGGGCAAGCACTGGCCTTGCCAGTGCCTACCCATTGCGCAGGTGCTTGCGCTTAGTTAAAAGCTTAAAATTTAGGCCTGAAGGTGGCTTTCATAGGCTTGAATGGTGTTTTCCATTAAAGTAGCTACGGTCATAGGGCCTACACCACCAGGAACTGGGGTAATGAAAGAGGCGTGCTTGCAAGCTTCTTCATAGCCGACATCACCGCATAAAGAACCATCTTCTAAGCGGTTAATACCCACATCAATTACGATAGCACCATCCTTTACCCACTCACCTGGAACTAACTTTGGCTTACCACAGGCAACAATTAATAAATCAGCTTGGCGAACAAAATGCTCTAAATCCTTGGTAAAGCGGTGAGTTACAGTTACGGTAGCACCCTCAAGTAATAACTCTAAGGCCATAGGACGACCAACGAGATTAGAGGCACCGACAATAACAGCATTAATACCTAATAAGTCAGCATTAATACTCTTTAATAAGGTCATAACACCCTTTGGAGTACAAGCACGTAGCACAGGAATACGCTGAGCTAAGCGGCCAACATTGTATGGGTGGAAACCATCAACATCTTTAGAAGAGGCAATTTTCTCAATCACACGACGCTCATCTAAGCCCTTTGGTAAAGGGAATTGCACTAAAATGCCGTCGATTTCTGGATTGTTGTTACACTCTTCAATTAAGTTCTCAAGCTCTTCTTGGCTAGTAGTAGCTGGTAAATCATAAGAAAAGCTCTTAATGCCCACCTCTTCACAAGCCTTACGCTTGTTACGAACATAAACCTCAGAGGCAGGATCAGCACCAACTAAAATTACTGCTAAACCAGGAGCACGCAAGCCTTGTGCAATCTTGGCATCTACTTGCTCTTTTAAAGATAAACGTAATTGCTTTGCTACAGACTTGCCATCAATAATTTGTGCTGACATGTTAAAAAGTTCTCCTATATAAGGACACAACCAATTCTACTAACAAACAACAAACATAATAGAGTTTAACTCTTAAGCTCTACATGTTAGAAAAAACCATATTATAAGGCATTTAAGTCTTAAGTATTAATTGCCCCAAAAAAGCAAGGGCAAGTTTTAGCTAAAACTTGCCCTTATCTAAATATTTAACTAAGCTAAATTACTAGCAAAGATTAACACAGTCAAAATCAGCTACAGGGTTAACATCAGCTTGGTAATCAACACCATCTACCTCAAAGCCGAATAACTGTAAGAACTCGTGCTTGTACTCTTCGTAATCAGTAATTTCCTTAAGATTCTCAGTAGTAACCTTAGCCCATAAGTCCTTGCACTTGAGTTGAACACTATCACGTAACTCCCAGCTATCCATACGGATACGACCCTCAGCATCAAGCTCTGGAGCCTTCATGCCGTAAAGAGCACTGTTAAACATACGGGTAATGTGCTCAATTACGCTCTCATGGATACCTTGCTCACGCATTACTCTGAAACATAAAGCAATGTATAAAGGCATTACAGGAATAGCAGCAGAGGCCTGGGTAACCACAGACTTCAATACAGCTACACGAGCATCACCATCAATATTAGCTAATGAAGTACGAATAGCACAGGCGGCACGATCTAAGTCTTCCTTAGCCTTACCAAGTGCACCGTGCCAGTAAATAGGCCAAGTAATTTCAGTACCAATATAGCTATAAGCTACAGTCTTGCAGCCCTTAGCTAATACACCAGCCTCAGATAAGGCCTTCATCCAAAGTTCCCAATCCTGACCGCCCATTACGGTTACAGTATTTTGAACTTCTTCTTCGGTTGCTGGCTCAACAGTAGCCTCAATAATAGTGTCCTTGTTAGTATCAATAGCAGTAGATACATATGGCTTGCCAATTGGCTTTAAGCAAGAACGAACTACTTCACCAGTAGAAGGAACTTTACGTACAGGAGAGGCTAAAGAATAAACAACTAAATCAATCTCACCTAGATCTTCTTTAATAATCTCAATAGCCTTAGCACGGCACTCATCAGAGAAAGCATCGCCATTGATGTTACGTGCATAAAGACCCTCGGCCTTAGCAAACTTGGTAAAAGCTGCGGTGTTGTACCAACCTGCGCTACCTGGACGCTTTTCAGTACCTGGCTTTTCAAAGAAAACACCTAAAGTAGCTGCACCAGAACCAAAGGCAGCATTAATACGAGAAGCTAAGCCATAACCAGTTGATGCGCCGATCACTAAAACTTTCTTAGGGCCATTATCTAATTTTGGTTGAGACTTTACATAGTCGATTTGTTGCTTAACATTTGCCTCACAGCCAGCAGGATGAGTTGTTACACAAATAAAACCACGAACTTTTGGCTCAATAACCATAAAAACCTCAAAGCTATCTTGCAAGACCTACTATATAGACACTAGGCACCACGTTAACTAACCAAACTTGGCTTAAAGCTAAAAAGAAGGTCAATATTTTGCTAAATTTAAATCTAAGACAATTCAAAGCCCCTTGATTATAATCATCAAGGAAACTTTCTTAATCATAAATGATGGCCTTTGACTTTGTCATTGACCAATCCTGACATATGAAATCTTTGCATCCATGCAAGATAATTATAAGCTAATAAAACAAGGCATTAAAGCTTAGCACTGTTAATTAAAAATCTATCAAAAATCAAAAAAGAATCATTGCCTAGGATATGGTAAGACGCAAAATTAAATCGCCCTATCAAGCCACACAAAATACTTAACAAGATATAATGTAAAACTACCAGATGAGCCCAGAACAATGGCTTTGGTATCACATACAGGTAGCTTTCAACTAAGCTCCAGCCTCTATCGAGGATATATCTCTGTGCTCAACTACTAAAACCAAGTTTTTAAGCTTTCCCGCTTTCAGGCTTTTAAGCCCCGCAAATAAATAAGCTAGATTTATTTATCGGCATATTAGTTGAGTAGTAATTTAGTCAATGTAAACATTTGGACACCACTATGAAGTATTTACTTAAAGTTTTGGCTCTTACAATGTCTGTTGCGCTTGTTTTGCCTAGTTATGGTGATGAGATAAAAATTTGCGCCGCTTATAAGAAAAAAGACAATACCTACTCTCATGGCTACAAACTAACCGCTGAAATTAAAACAGGCGCTCAAATTCTTCCTCTGATAAAAGATGGCTATGAGCCATATGTAAATCAAGATAGCAAATATCTTCATATTAGCTGGAAAAAAGGTGGCCATACTTTTATTGACCTTAAAGGTGATACAGTGCCTAAGCAAGGACTTATTTCTGAAGATGAAAAAGGAAAAGAATGGGTAGTTAAGTCTGGCTGGTATAAGTGCAACTAATTATAGCTTGAGGTAATGATTAATTTAGTTCTGTATCAAACTAACCATAGTATTAAGGAGCTAATAATCGCTATAATAATGAGCCTGTTGTAGGACAATTGTTGCAAATAAGCTAGTCAAAAGTTAATTATCCCTATCTCAAGCCTATGTTAATTTAGTCAAAATTGAGGGATGCTTGTAAGAAGTTGTTACAAGATCAGGACTTGCTATATTTATATCTTTATTTCAGCCCCTCGGGGCTGATCTTTTGGGAATTATTATGGTGCGCAAGCTTTTAACCTCATTTATATGTGCTACAGCACTATTAACTACTTCGCTATCGGCCCAGGCCATCCCAGCCACTTCTACCCCTCTTGAGGGTGCTCAGGTGGGCATTGCTTATAAACTGCCAAATAGCACTAAAACTTACGGAAAAAACAATAGCTTGTTTTTCCATCCAGCATCAACTCAAAAGATGGTTACTGCTTTAGCTGCGATGCTTTATTTAGGCGGTGATTATGAATTGGTTACTAAGCTTGAGGTTCAAGGTAAAGCTATTGCCAAGAATAACAAATTAAACGTTGATTCCTCAGGCACTTTACACTCTGATGTCATTGTTAAATTTACTGGCGATCCAACCTTAAGAGTAGATCATTACCAAAGCTTATTAGCTGTGCTCCAAAAGCATGGAGTCCGTCGTATTAATGGTAATGTCATTTTAGATGTCAGCCGTTTTGGCGGCCCTAGCCGTGCTAATGGCTGGTCATGGGATGATTTACCATCTTGCTTTACTGCTCCATCCGCTCCTATCATTCTCAATCGTAACTGCACCTTTGCCCAGTTAAAGTCAGATGGCCCTGGTACTCATGCAGCTCCTTTAGTACCAGCTGGCGTGCCAATTGAACTGTACTCAGATGTTATTGCCGTTGAAGAGAGTGATTATGGTGGCGACTGTATCTTAGAGGCTAATCTCTTTATCGATAACAAATATCATTTAACTGGCTGTATTCCAGCAAGCTCTAATAGCAAGAATAATAAGCCATGGCCTTTATCTTTAGCTATTTCCGATGCTCAAAGATGGGGTCTTGATTGGACTAATATGCTCTTAAAGCGTCTTAATATCTCTGTTTCAGGCGAGGTAAAGATCAGCCATACTCCAGAGTCAGACACTGTGACCATTGCTCAGCGCACCTCCCCAAAGATGCGTGATTTAGTTGAGTACATGCTCCAAAAGTCCAATAATCTGTATGCTGATGCTATTGCTAAAAACATTGCTGCTGAATACTTTAATTTACCAGCCACCTACTATCGAGCCAATAGAGCTATGCGCTCTATCTTGAGCCAATATGCCAAAATTGATTTAGGTAGCTCTTATATTGTTGACGGTTCTGGCTTGTCACCTCATAACTTAATGAGTCCTGACACTATGCTGGAAATCCTAGACTATATTAATCAGCATAATGACACTTTAGGCATTATTGAGCTGTTACCTGTATCTGGTAAATCAGGAACACTACAATGGCGTGCCTCTACCTTTAACGAGCCATTAAAAGAGCATGTTATGGCCAAAACAGGCACTTTACAAAATGTCTCCAACTTAGCAGGCTTTGTCATTACTAAAAATGGTAATCGAGTACCTTTTGTTATGTTTACTAACTCTATTACCTACTCAGAGCGCACCCGTGATCTAGTAAAGTATCGTCGTAGCCCATCCCCTCATTACTCTTACGAGCGTTACATTATCGAAAACATCTACGAAGAAAAAGCCATGGGCCGCGACTTCAAATAATTCCCCCAAAAGAGCTTGTCCCTCACTGGGCAAGCTCTTTTATCATTCCCTTTCCTCCTATACCTTCTCATCCCATACCATTCCACTCCATCACCCCAATGCCTCTACAGCCAAGCAGGCCAAGCTGGCCAAGCTGGCTAGTTCGGCCAGTATGACCAGTACGGCCATGAGGTCTAGTAGCACTGCTAGCTTGGTAAGGCTTAGTTTAGTAAGTTTATCTCCAATCTCTAGTGGCGCATGGTCAGTATTAGGGACTGACAGGCTCTGACAACTTACCTAAATTGTTCTTAGGTAAAATTAGGTTAACTGCTCGTGATTTAACTTATAAGATTCAAACTCTTGCTCTCTTGTAAGTCTAAAAGCAATTGATCTAAGGATGCGTCTTTTGTAATATGACGTTGGTCATGTGGGGAGGGGTTTCCTTTTTTTGGTTATTTTATATTATTCATGTGTCTCCCCACATTCTTACCAACATTAACCCTCCTACAAATCTCCTTACCTTTGCGAGCATTCTTTAACGCTTATTAAAAAGTTAACCTATCTTCCATAATTCCATTTGAAGCTTTTTATGCACTGTTGTACCTGCTGTGGTGCACTGCAATAGAGCATTTAAATGCTTATTTAAAAGGGCATTTTTTGGCTGTTTTGTTGCTATTTTTCGGCTTTTTTCTGCACTTTGGTTCTAAATTTTCTAAATTCTCCTAACTTTAGCTCATATTGCTCGATTTTAGTAAGTCAGGTCTTACCTATAGCTAAGCGCCATAGTCTAGTTGACGTGCTACAATCTTTTACAACTGAGGCTTAAAAGTCTATTTTTGCGCTCTTTTTCATTGTATCTCCAGTTTTCTTGGTGAGCTAAGCTAACTAAGGCTTAGATGGCTTAGAAGACTAAGAGAACTTAGAGGGATGATAAGGAGAGGTTGTTAGTATTGCTGAAAGTGATGCAATACGGCATTTTAGGTAGCTTGGGTAGCGTACCTTGCGCCTTTACAAAAATACTTTTAGCTTTGTGTTTTTCTCTTATAAAAGGAGGCTTGAGCGTTTAACATTAAACTTAGATTGGAGTAATGAGATCACAGTTAATAGTCAGATGGGAAAAGGGGCTAAAGACTTGATTTTCGTAGCCAAGACTAAATTAATGGCAAAACCCAAGTGTTTTTTATTATGAAGCCAATCGAAAAATCACACAAACTAGATCATGTTTGCTATGACATTCGTGGTCGCATTCACCAAGAAGCCTGCCGCATGGAGGAAGAAGGTGTTCGTATTCTCAAACTCAATATTGGCAATTTAGCTACTTTTGGTTTTGAGGCTCCTGAAGAAGTAGTTCGTGATGTAGTACGTAACCTACCTATTTCACAAGGCTATTGCGAATCTAATGGTATTTTCTCCGCCCGTAAGGCTATTGCTCAATACTATCAGCAAAAAGGCTTAAAAAACGCTGATGTTGAGGATGTATATATTGGTAATGGCGTATCTGAGCTTATTACCACTTCTATGAACGCCTTACTTAACAATGGCGATGAGATCTTGGTGCCAGCCCCAGACTACCCACTATGGACTGCTGCTGTTACTTTAGCTGGTGGCCATGCTGTTCACTATATATGTGATGAAGAATCAGATTGGTTCCCTGATCTAGAAGACATCAAAAAGAAAATTACCCCTCGCACTCGTGGTATTGTAATTATTAACCCTAATAATCCTACAGGTGCTGTTTACTCCACTGAGTTTTTGCAAGATTTAATTGAGCTGTGCCGTCAACACGAGCTCATGATTTTTGCCGACGAAATCTACGATAAGATTCTTTACGATGATTATGCTCATCGTAGTATTTGTACTCTGTGCGATGATATTCCTATTGTTACCTATAATGGCTTATCCAAAACCTATCGTGCTTGCGGCTTTAGACAAGGCTGGATGATCTTAACTGGCCCTAAGGCTAAGATGAAAGGCTATATTGAGGGTATTCGCATGATGATGGCTATGCGCTTGTGCGCTAATGTGCCGCTCCAGCATGCTATTCAAACCTCTTTAGGTGGCTATCAAAGTATTAATGAGCTAATTGTGCCAGGTGGTCGCTTACACCGCCAACGTCAGGCTATGTTTGATAGGCTCAATGCTATTCCAGGCATTAGTGTTAAAAAGCCTCATGGTGCTTTATACATGTTCCCTAAGATTGATATTAAGCGCTTTAATATCAAGGATGACCAAAAATTTGTCTTAGACTTATTACGTCAAGAAAAGCTCTTAGTGGTACAGGGCACTGGCTTTAACTGGATTGCCCCAGACCATTTCCGTGTTGTATTTTTACCTGATGTAGACATTATTGATGATGCTTGCAATCGCTTAGAGCATTTCTTAAAAACCTATCACCAGTAAGAATATAAGTTTTTACTTACGAAAAAAGCCTTGGCAGCAATGCCAAGGCTTTTTTGTTTAACTTAAGCTAACTACTCTTACTTATGTAAGGAGAAGAGATTATCAAGCTCACCATCTGACATATTGCCAATCCAGCTTTCGCCTGTAGCCACAGCAACATCAGCTAGATCTTTCTTCGAGTTGAGCATGTCATTAATACGCTCCTCGAAAGTATTAGAACAGATAAAGCGATACACTTGAACGTTCTTTTTCTGGCCAATACGATAAGCACGGTCAGTAGCCTGATTTTCTACAGCAGGATTCCACCATAAATCATAGTGAATTACGTAATTAGCTGCAGTTAAGTTCAAACCAGTACCAGCGGCACGTAAGGATAAGAGCATAATTCTATCTGATGGGTCGTTTTGGAAAGTATCGACCATATCAGATCTCTCATTACGGCTTAATCCGCCGTAAATAAAGTTAGGGCGACGGCCAAACTTTTGCTCAATCAGGTCTTGTAAGAGCTTGCCCATAACTACTGACTGGGTAAATACCAATACTTTACCCTTAGCCTCAATAATTTCATCGAGCAACTCTAACAGACGAGTTACCTTACCAGAGTCGGCTGGATCATAGTTTTGATCTGGCATGAACTGAGCTGGAGAGTTACAAATAGCCTTGAGGTTTTGAATCATAGTAATAATTACACTACGACGCTTAAACTCGGTTTGATTCTCATCCATCTCTAACTCCTTCATCTTCTTATTAACAATAGCTTGATATAAGCTTGCCTGACTAGGAGTTAACTCGCAGAATTGATCTGACACAATCTTATCTGGTAAATCAGGTAAGATATTCTTATCAGTTTTCAATCTACGCATAATAAATGGAGCAGTAAGCTTCTTAAAGCGCTCAACAGCATCCATATCATGGTTACGCTCAATAGGAGTAGCAAAACGATCCTTGAAAGTACCAACGGTGCCAAATAAACCACGGTTTACAAAGTCTAAAATAGAGAAGTACTCAAGCAATCTGTTCTCTACAGGAGTACCTGACATGGCAATAAATTGATCAGCCTCAAGTTCACGTAAGTTCTTGCTAATAGCAGTAGTCAAACTCTTAATAGCCTGAGCCTCATCCACTACTAATAAGCTGTACTTATGCTCTTTTAACTTCTTAATACGGCTTCTGGCTGTACCATAGGAAGTTAAGATAATATCGCTGTTGCCAATAGCTAACTCTTTAGCACCACCATAGTAAGTACCAATAGTTAAATCTGGAGCAAATTGTGCCACTTCACGAGTCCAGTTAGTGAGCAAGGAAGTAGGAACAACTACTAAAGCAGGTTTTTCTGGAGTAATCTTACCCATTTGCTTGAGCTTTAAGATTACCGCAATAACCTGAATGGTCTTACCCAGACCCATATCATCAGCCAAGATAGAGCCCACGCTAATACGAGTATTACGTATTAACCACTCATAGCCACGCACCTGATATGGACGTAAGGTAGCATTAAGGCCCTCTGGTAACTGACAGTTGTCATCACTCAAGAGCTTATCAATAGACTTTCTTAGACGATCAGAGTAGATAACCTCACAATCCTCATGGTCACCTGTTAATAAGGCACTTAATACTTGATCCTTAGTTAAGGTGCGCTTTTGTTGCCTATCATAGCGTTTCTTAAGCTGCTCTAATAAATCAGGATCTGCATAAATAAACTGATCTTTAAAACGTACTACATTACCTGCATTAGCTAATAGAATATTAAATTCTTGCCTAGATAAAGCATGATTACCAATAGCAACCGACCAATCGAAATTAATCATGTCAGCAAGTGAGAAGAAGCTATCCTGATCCCACCAACTAGTGTCTATATCATCATCATTGACATCCATTTTCACAGAAGAATATGGAGTAGCTAGTTTGGTCAAGGACTTAGGCAGTACTACACGTACACCCATTAGACGCAAGGTGTTATTAGCATCTTGTAGAGTCTTATAGAGCTTATTTAAAGGCAAAATAGAGACATTAAACTTGCTTGAGTACAGTTCCTCAAGGCAGGATGCTTTAGCTGATAAGCGACTTAATAAACGTAGACACTCACGGCGTACCTCATTAAATGCCTTGTTATCTACCACGTTGCAAAGTGAGATAAAGCCAGTAGCATCAATAATGTCTTCATCGCCATTTTCAATTAATTCGGCTCGCACACCAGCAGGAATGTCCATGAGGCCAAATTCCATGCCTACACCAGAGCAATCTTCAAAGATATGCTCGTAGCCAAATTCCTCGTCCTCATAGTACTCAACATCATCATTGCTTTGAGTACCTTCACCCATGAGCATGGATAATAACTCTTTATCCTTAGTATCTTTAGCATAAGCGAGCATTTGATCCATTTGCTCTTGTTTACTTGCTAAAGCCTGCTCAATAATTTGATCTTTAAGATGACTAAAGACAGTACCACTGTACTCCATAGGGTCGCTTAAATCGGTAAAGCGTAATACTGGAGTAAAGTTATTGTAATGAATGGTTGAGGTAGCTAAATAATTCTCTAAGCGATATCTTAAGCTCTTTTCCTCAAGGTTATTATCATTAGTATCGATATGACGACCATTGAAAATAACCTGAAGCTCAGGCAGAGATTGATTAGTACGAGTCTCTTTAGCAAAAGCCCATGCAAGATAAGATTGAATGAAAGGCACTAATACCATTTCACCCAAGAACTTAGGCTCCAAATAATATTGGCGATCTAAGCGATTGAATAAAAAGTGCTCAAAACCCTGTAGTGATAAGCCAATATTAGTAACTAAGGTACTAATCTCATCAGAACAAGTAGCAGGATACCAATATACCTGTAAATTACCCTCGTAATTTACAACTAAACGAGGAGCAATGGCTCTATTCTTTACTAAGTTAGTAGCAATAAACCATAAGCAGTAGAGAATATTAGTCTCAGCATTAGAGTTAGATAACATGTTGGTATTTTTAATATAACCAGAGAACATGTTATATAAACCTTCTAAGTTGTATTCCTCAACATGGCGGTTGACTAACTCTTTCTCTTTTAACACTTCCTTTAACAAATTGTTCATTAAAGAAAGCTCATCACCCTCTGGAGGGAAAATGGTTAAATTGCTTAAAGTAGTACCGCTACGAGCTTTGAGTAACACATTAAAAGGCAAGGTTAACTCTAAAATGCCCTTAGTACTCATAAAGAAGATTGGCTGACGAGCAAAGAAGCCGTGATCACTAAAAGGCTCTTTAGAGAAGTTGTCAGCTTCAACTTGCTGTAATTCATTAAAATCAGCAAAGATCTTTTGGCCCTTTTTTGAGAGTATATCTTTATTAAAAATATGAATCTCACGCTCAACTACATCTTTTAATTGAGCGCTGGCCATATGAGAAGCGGCACTAATAGTACGATCCATTAATGCTTTTAAAGAGCCATGAGTAAAGCCTGGTGGGGTATCAGCATACAAGGAAAGAATAGAGCTACCCATATCATTGATTTGCTGATAAGTAGCTTTTTCTAAGTCTACTAAAGTACCCTGGTAACGGCGTACATCAATTTCATCAGACTCGGCATCATCTTCTTCGACGATCTTAGCATCAATGACATTTTCGTCTGAATAGTCATCAATCTGAGATAAGTCATCTAATGCTGGGTTATATTCTGAACCATCAGCATTACGAATCTTAGCCTCGACCACTTGCTCCTGCTCTAAAAGCTCAGGATCATAGCCTAACTTTAATACTTGAGCGGTTTTGTTATTGAAAGAGGCTAAAGCCTTATCATAAAGCTTTTGCTCTTTAGATAATTTGCTCTTGTATGAAGCCAAGTCTTTTTTAAGCTGCTGTAATTTGTTATTAGCCTCATCAGCCTTAGCTTTATTCTCTTGATACTCTGATTCAGTATCAGTTAAAAGTTGCAAAATAGCTCTAGTTCTAGCTGATTGGCGGCCACGATTAGGAACATCACCACAACTAGACTTAAGCTCTTCATACTCTTCAAACTTGGTTTGAGCAGTAGCCGCACACTGAGTAGCAAACGCCTTTTGCTCTTGTACTGACTCTTCTAAAGACTCACACTGGGCCTCAAGGGACTTAATCTTATTAAGATGCTTGCGCACACTATGATCAAGCATGCCCTGGTCTTCTTCATAGTTGATTAAGCCATCAGCTAAGAATAATACCTGAGCATCATTGTGAGAAATAGGATTTAAATTAAGCTCAAAATTGTTTTCACGAGCTTTAATTACAATATCATTAGGTAGTAATAAAGACTCTCTAAATAAAGTAGCAATATTAGGAGTTTCTAGCTTATCTTCGGCATCAGAGAAAATATTCATGCTCTCAAAGGCTGACATAATGTCGATGCCTAAGAGTTTGAAATACATGATAGGGTTAGTATCAATAAACTCACTAACCACGTAAATAACAGCAGCAATATGCTTACATGGAACAGCGATATCAGGACAGCTACACTTCATCCCAATATCATGCCATGAGGTAGGAAAGAGCTTAATGCCAAGTTCATTAGCAATATCAAATAAACGAGGAGCTAATTGGCGATTTGCTAAACCAGAGATCACAGCTAAGTCTTTAGAGGCAGCTTCAATAAACTGCTGACACTGCTTTTTACTTAAGCGATTAAACTTAAGTGAAACCTTGTAGTAAGGGCAATACTTTCCAACTACATGGGCATTAATAGTACCATCATCAGTATTGATCTTTAAACCAAATACTGAGTCATTACGTGCATAGGTAAGACCACGAGGAATACGATTAGCGTTATCAATACCTGTTAGGGAATCAAGCCACTTTTGACCCCACCAGGTGGTTCCATATTTATTTCTTGCCATTGAATAAAGTCCAGACTTTGCCGTCTAAAAATATAAAGATATTAATATTGCTGACAATAATAGATAGTATCTGATGCATTAGGCACCAAAAACTTAAAAGAGATGCATTTTGATATCAGCACTAACCTAAACTGACCAAGCTGCTATTTTAAGCTAAATAGCTTAAAAGTGCTAATTTAATATAAAATAGATGCGTCTACCTTAGACGAGGTACTTTACGCAAAAACTAAGCCTAACTATCTAACTTAAATTAGGATGTTAAAGACCCTAGAATCAATCACACTAAAAATTTTTCTCTAAGTGAAATTGTACTCACTACTTTCGTTGCTATCTGGTCAGGCTTCTGTTGATAATAAGAGCAATGCAATCACTGCTATTACTTTGCTTGCCAACAAGTTAAATGATAAGAACACTTACTAATAACCTTAGCTTTGTATACCAAATCACCACTTACTGTTTAGTATGCCAATCCAAGCCCAGATATTTGGTACTTAAAGAAAAGCTCCTAAGCATTGCTGCCTAAGAGCCTTTCATTTTAAGTGCTTAATATAGACTTAAGCTATTAGCTGTTCGCACCCTACTTACTTATCTAATGGGTGGATATTAAGCTTTGGTAGAGCCTTAACTATCTTCATAGTTTCAAGAGACACAGTAATAACTCTTAAAATAAGGTTAAAGATATACTTCTCATCGCCCATTTCTTTAGCATAGTCGTTAAAGTCATTAACAATGCCGCTATCCTTATCAGTAGACACACAGCAGCGCTCTACAATCCAATCAAGAGCAGACTTCTTGTTAACAACGTACTCTTGAGCCTCCAAAGGAATGTTCCTAATGGTAATACTACTATTGTAGATAATGGTTGAGCGATCCTTTGCAGCATCTCCCTTTTGCCCCGCAATCTTGCCATAGGCAAGCTTTTCTACCCTATACGAAGGTGAATCAGCCATCTCTATGGTACAGCCCTCATAAGGCTTTACAGCCTCATAGTTAACATGAAGCTGCGCCAAAGCACGCCCCGCCTTTTCAAAAGCAGCAAATTCCTCATAAGTAGCCACACGAGGAATACGAGCCAGCTCCTTTTGCAGGTTGTTAGCATAAGTACTACGATACTCAGGGCTATGCAACACGCCATAAATATAGTAGAAAATAGCATCCACATCGACCTTATCAGCATGCTCAGGATAAGCATCCTTAAAGTGCTGCACTGCCTCTTCATTAATGCCATCAGAGCGCACATAGCCATGCTCATCAGGCTTAACAGACTTAAACTCTCCAATCAACCCACCTTTAGGAGCTTCGGTATAGACATAGCGTGGGAGGCATTGAGCGCCTGAATCAAGGACATGTAGATCCATAATAGAATCTGATATCAAACAATTTATGTCTTTAGCTCCTACACTAACAATGCCAATAATTAAGTTTTCTGCTCCACTATAAGGGAAGATTTGCGGCATTAAACTGACTCTATGAACCCAAAACGGATCGTTATACAACTTTTGTTTAAAAAACGGTCTGTACAAAGATGTTTTTACTAAATTGGAGTTAAACTCAGGGCTTGAAATTTTTCGATCAAACTTACTGTCCAGACTTGATGACCATTTTATCTTGGCCACATTAGTATCTTTCTCAAACTTATCTCCAAGCTCTTTGAAAGACTGTAACTGGGCATTGTAAAAAGAAATACAGCTGTTAAAGTTATTTGCAATCACTTTAGAAGAGGAGTTATAAGACCAAACATCACGATTGGTGCTTATACCCATGCTATAAGTCTTAAATAATGCTAAGCCATCAGTTTTTTTGCCATCAATAGTAATGAATTTTGCAAAGTCAGTTCGTCTCTGATTGAGCCAATCATTATGCTCATCAGGAACAATTTCAGATAACTGAGCGTTCTTAATAGTACCTAATTGTGCAAGCTGACCTAGCTTTTCTTCCCTGCTCATGTAGTCATCAACACAACCAAAGAAAATCTTTCCTTTTTCTGCGGCACTAGGGTTCTTTACCAAAATAGTGATAGCAATAGGAGCACGGCTTCCAGCGCCAAACACCTTTCCGCCTTGACGACGAGACTCTTCGCCAGAAGTTCTTTGGTTGCCTTTCAAATGATAAATGTAAATAGAGTTAAACTCTTCTGACAGGCATTTACGCATGCCATTAGCGGCAGCACTATCAAGCCAGCCAGCATTAGTAACAAATGCGATAACACCTTGATCGCCTAACTTGTCAGAGGCCCATCTAAAGGCTTTGATATAACTGTCATAAATGCTGTTTTTATTAGCAACCTTTCCAGCTTCCTCAACATAGGTTTCTTTGATCCTCGTATCTACAGCATTCTCACCTAAATAGCGATCGTTCTTGTTATCATCATTTTGGCTATCCTGACCAACAGAGTATGGTGGATTGCCGATAATGACACGCAGGTCGAGGCTGTCGACTTGCTTGCGGCGGGAGGTGTTTTTGCCAATGGAGTCCTTAAAGATTGGGGCTACTTCCTCGTCGTGCAAAGCAAAAGTGTCGGTTAGGACTGTAATGTTGTTTGGAGCATATGGAGTATTTGGGAAAAACTCTTGGTATACAGCTTCCATGTTGATGGAGGCTACATAGTAGGCAAGAGGCATAAGCTCAAAGGCGTGGAGCTCATTAAAATACTTATATGGCAGCGCATCACGTGGGATTAAGTCCTCAGACTGCATTAATCTGGTAATAAAGGTACCTGTTCCAGTAAATGGATCGAGGACATGTACACCAGCATCAGCAAAGGTCTGACCAAACTCTTGCTTTAAGATGTCGTTTACAGAGTGGTTAATAAAGTCCACTACTTCTAATGGGGTATATACAATACCCAGCTTTTCCTGTTGCTTAGGGAAAGCCACTTTAAAGAAGCGATCGAACAAATCGACAATTACAGATTGGCGCTCAGCAATGGTCTTTACGTTTTGCATACGAATGCCAACAGATCTGTAGAAGTACTCCAGTTCCTTGTTAGCCTTATGCAACCCATTGTTGTCAAATTTCTCAAGCATATCAGTAAGAGCGCGGGCGATTGGATTGTTCTCAGTAAAGGCATAACCCTTAAAGAGAGCATCAAGCACAGGCTTAATTACGATATGTTGAGATAGCATCTCAATTACTTCGTCATCGCTAAGGGAATTACCACCAAAGAGAGCTTCGTTAGCATTTTGGCTGGCATCTTGATTAGACTTATGGCCATTAATAGAACAGGATAGCTGATCCTTAAAGTCATTAAAGGCATAGCGCAGCTCTTTGTTTTCGGTGTTATTGAGCTTGTCTTTGATGAAAGCAACCTGATTCTTACAGATTTCAGCTACATCCTCTGCCCACTCTTCCCACTCACGGCGATTACCAAGCTTCTTGATAATGGCTGACTTAATGGTACTCTCTACCTTAAACTCAAAGTCATCCCCAATAAGAGTACCTTGTGTTGGTCCTGTAGGGTCAATTGAAATTTCACCGCCACCATCAACAATTACTGGTTTGCGAGGAGTGTTGCTCTTGGTTTTACGATCGATAGTGTTCTTGTTAACGCACACTACTTCGATACGGGAGCTTAGCTTTTCTAAGGCACCGTCAACAATGACATCGTTAGGGTTAATAGCTTTTAAGGCCTTAAGAACTTGCCAAATACAGGCAAACTTATCAGAACGGCTTAAGGCATTATCAATATCACTTAAGTTGTCTACCACTAAAGGCAAAATGACATAGCCACGCTTTTTACCTGGGGCACGACGCATCACACGGCCCACAGTCTGTACTACCTCAACTTGGGACTTGCGTGGCGATAAGAAAATAACAGCATCAAGCGCAGGTACGTCAACACCTTCGCTAAGACAGCGCACGTTAAAGAGAACTTTGCAGTGATCTTGCTCTGGCTCTTCACGAAGCCATTGGAGAAGGGCTCCTTTTTCATTAGCATTCATAGAGCCATCAATATGCTTACAATCACAGGTTAGTTGGTGATTAGCAACATATTCGTACTCTTGTTCCTCAAAAGCATCACGCTCTTTATTACCCAGCTCTAAAACTTTGGAGCGATAAACATTAATGACATTATCAAACTCTTGAGTGAAGAGCTTAGAAGCCAGTTTAATGTTCTTAGCATCTCTGTTAATTACTTGAGCAAAGCCTACCGCTCTTTTCATTGGCTTAGCATCATCGAGCAAGTCTTCAGAGGTGCCATACTTGTTGAGAGCCTTCCAGCTACCAATAATACGAGCAGCGTGATCCTCATTAATTTTCTCAATGAGAGTACTATCATCTCGCACAAAGCGAGAGTCTGAGGCCAGAATAATAACTTTGTAGTCTACAAGACAGCCTAATTGCACGGCCTCATCGAAATTTAAACTATGGAATACTGGGCCAAAGACATCAGTATCATCCATAGAGTAAAGCACTACTTCATTTTTGTCTTTTTGTTCTTGTGCTGCATCACCATAGATCTTTGGTGTGGCAGTCATATACAAGCGCTTTTTAGCATGTATATACTGGTCATTATGAACACGGGTAAAGACAGCCTCTTCCTCATCAATAAAGTCTAGTTTTGACTTACGTGACTTGGTTTTAGCCTTTGGCTCCTGCTCAGCCTCTGTAGTTGCTTGAGTTTGCACTGCATTGAGGGCACTAAGATCAGCGTCCTTTAGGATGCCACTTTGAGCAAGAATTTCTTTTTTAGTAAGTTCTGGGTTGATAAGGTAGCCACCTGCGGTGCGGTGGGCCTCATCGCAAATTACCAAGTCAAAAGGACGCATGCCTAAATTGTTTTGAGCAAGGGCAATAACTTCAATGGATTGGTAGGTAGAGAAAATGACTACCATACCTTGTTCTTGGTTCTGCTCTTTATACTTAAAGGCATTTTGTACATGCTTAGCTAAATCTTGCTCATTAGTAGTAGCAGGATAGTTAAGCTCATTAGGAGTTAATAATTCATCGATAGAGCCGCTCTTAGTCTTTTTGCCCACAGTGGTGTCAGAGCATACAGCAAAAGCTCTAATTGGAAATTCACTTTGTTGTTTCCAATCAGATAAAGTCTGGCTTAAGAGGGCTAAGGATGGCACTAAGAAGAGCACAAAACCATTATTATTGGTTTGGGCCTCAGCAATCTTTAAAGAGGTATAGGTCTTACCTGTACCGCAAGCCATAATAAGCTTGCCTCTGTCATGAGTTTTAAAGCCTGAGATGACGTTTTGCAGTGCTGTTTGCTGATAGGAGCGCAAAGAGCGCTTAGTTACATTAACTTGCCCAGTCTTAAGATATTGAGACCAGTCAATGGAGGATTGGGCTAGCTTTTCACGATCTAACAAATAAGGTTTACACTTGTTACCAGCTAAGGTAGCCCAAGCATTGTCAGACCAATTGCTATTGGTAGCAACCATCATACGGCCAGTAAAGAATTCTTTATCAGAAGCTGCGATAAAGGAATCAATTTCCTTTTTAGGAACCTTAGCATCCTTAGCATAAAACTTACATTGAATAGCTGTGTAAGTCTGAGGCTCATTATCTAAGCATAAGTTAGTAGCTACCAAGTCAATACCAATGTCTTTTTTATTAGGCACAAGATCTTTATGGTCTTGAGCCCAGTCGGCATAGGTTTGAATCTTAGTGAAATCATTATTATAAGTAGGATCGTTTTGTAAAAAGTCTAAGACCAAATTTTCAAAACGAGTACCTTTATCCCTCTCATCACTAGAGCTTTGCTCAATACTTGAGAGCAATTCGTAAAAGGACTGCATATTGTCCTTTTCAACTTCTACTATCTCTTGAGCATCAATTTCACTATTTGCTATCTCACTCATGTCATAACCTCCAAACTGCCTACCGAATAATAGTTAACTTAGTACTTAAGATACTATAATATATTTTAGACTACATAAGCGCAATAAACAGTGATCTATCTGTTGTTCTATCTTGTTGTTTAAACAAGCTTTTAGTTAGTAAAGGTGGAGATATTTGAGAGTGGTTTTACATACATGCTTGTATGTAAAAAGTGCAGAGACAAAAAAAGCAACCATTTGGTTGCCAATTCGTTTTTTAAGGGATGGTGCGGGAGAAGGGACTCGAACCCTTACACCGAAGGCGCAAGAACCTAAATCTTGTGCGTCTACCAATTTCGCCACTCCCGCAGAGTGGGATCAACATAATCTTAATTGGGGTGGCTGATGGGGCTCGAACCCACGACAACCGGAATCACAATCCGGGACTCTACCAACTGAGCTACAGCCACCAGAAAGATTATATTAATCAATGTTGACGCTTGGCGCGTCCTGAAGGAGTCGAACCTTCGCCCCACAGCTTAGAAGGCTGTTGCTCTATCCAACTGAGCTAAGGACGCCCTGCAGGCGACACACAACTTTTTGTTTTGTTGTGTTGTCTCAACGGGTGCATATAATATCGATCTCACATATCCTTGTCAACACTTTAACAAAACTTTTTTTAAAATTTTCTAACTTTACTTTGTCCATGCTCTTAAAATGCTCAAAACCTGTATCATTAGCAATCATTTTGCTAAATGATCAAGCTTATTAAGCAATTTTTGTATAAATATTTTAAAATTACTTATAACCTCATATATTACAGGGTTTACAGCACAGCAAGAAATGCAAAGCAGCTAAATTTAGCCCTGGCTTTTAAGTCAAAAATAAGAACAAAAGGTGTTTTATGTTCGGATTAGAGTGGAGTGATCTTATTTTCACAGTGGCCGTGCTCGGAACCTGTGGTTTGGCAGGTGGATTCTTTGCAGGTCTACTGGGAATTGGTGGTGGTATTATTTTCGTACCAGTTTTCTACTATGTATTTACCTCAGCTTTCAATGTTGACCCATCAGTTGCCATGATGCTTGCTACTGGTACCTCTTTAGCTTGTATGATTCCAACTTCCATTACCGCAGCTTTGGCTCAATATCGTAATGGTAATACTAATTTAGAAACCATTAAAACCTGGGCTCCAGGCATGATTATTGGTGTGTTAGTAGGCTCATTTATTTCTTCATTCTATGGTGGCAAATGGCTGGTCATCCTCTTTGGCTCAATTATGTTACTTAATAGCTTAAATACTTTCTTTAGAGCTAAAGCTAAACCAATGTTCGCCTCCTTACCATCTAAGATGTGGCAACGACTAATTGCATTTTGTATTGCCTTCTTATCCGTAATGTTAGGTGTAGGTGGTGGTACCTTAACTATCCCTATTTTAAATGCCTGTAGCGAAAAGCCACACCGCTCTGTAGGCACCTCATCAGCCGTTTCCTTATTCGTAGGTATTCCAGGTGCTATTGTGCTCTTTATTACTGGTGTTACCCCTGAAAACGCCCCTATCTTCACCGTGGGCTATGTAAGCTTGCTAGCAGTAGCTTGTGTAATTCCGCTCTCTATTGTGGCTGCACCTTTTGGTGTAAAAGTTGGCAAGAACGTATCTCCTGCTACCTTAAAGCGCATTTTTGCTGTGGCTATGTTTATCGTGTCTGTACGTATGTTAATTAGCGGCTTAGCATAATTACTAATACCTAACAACGAAAAAAGGGGGCTTGCTGTGGCAAGTCCCCTTTTTTGTTTTAGCTAAATACCTAGGCGCTTGACCTCGGCCTTAGCCTTCTTAACTATATTAGAACGATACCAGCGTGGAATAGGACGGGTAAAGTTATCAAAATCTTGCAAAATACGACGAGATTGAGCCACCATGCGCTCTTGTTCGTTTTTAGACTTACGAGCATGCTCTGAACAGCGAGTTAGGGCATAAATAGCACTATAAATAGCAAAACCTACCCAGAAATTAGCAGGAACGGTCACACCACCAAAATAGCCATCAATCACGCCAGCGACTACACAAGGCATTTGACCTGCATCTTCACACTCAAAGAGTACTAAATCTTCAATAGCATCACCAAAGCCATAAGAGGCACTTGGTTTTAACACTACATTACCAGTATTAGTTAAAAAGACATTGTCTAAACGTAAACCACCATAGCGGCGAGTGAGCTTGTAATCTCCCAAGCCATCAATACGATCAATAATGGCAGTAAGAATTGGAGCCTCATGATTGAAGCGAGGGCCTTTAGTTAGATAATTAGTAAGCTTACTATGAATGACATCACGTCTTTGCTCAGCTTTATCTTTTTGTGGGCCTGTTAAGGTGTCTTGGTGTAATAAAGCAATAGCTCTACCTAACTTTTTACCATTAGAGTATTGGACATGAGGATCAACTACTGATAGAAAGTTTTTAAACTCACCTACATTCTGATAAGCAAACACAGCTGAGGTAAATTCATTGTTGGACTGTAATGAAATACCCTCAAGAATGTTATTAGGAGCTAAATCATGAAAAATCTGAGTGCTCTTAAACTGGCGAGTAATACGTGACTTGTTATACTTTACAGATCCTTGTAAAGCTAAAAACTTATCATTCGCACCTTGCAAGGCCACATATTCATTGCCATGCAAATCAAATGAAACAGAACGATAACCTAATTGCACGCTGCTTACTCCAACTTTAAAGCAATTTTGTACCAAGACCCAAAATACTAAACTAGCATAATTATACTCAAGCTAAAAGCAAGTATCTTTCCTAAATTAGCATAAAGCACACATTAGGCCAAAATTAATTGACACAATTTTAATGCATCTATCCTGCTTTATTTCTTAGATTATTACTAGTCGCCCGCTCTTTAATTAAACTGCGTTTATTATAAAAAAGCCATTTTTACTAACTTTTTGTAAATTTTTTTCACTTTTAGGCTGTATAATGGCGACACTTTTTCTAGTCTAGCATGCTGTTAAATTTAAATATCCCAAGCTCTTTGTTGCTGTTGTTTCAGTTAACAAGTTTACTCAAACTTATTAACTGCCGTTTCTTTGTTAGTTTAAGGGAACGCGCTTATTAGCTAACAACCTTAACAGGGCTGATATTTGCTGCTAGTACTGGTCAATTTATTGGCTAAATGTAGCTTTACTAATCATAAGCTCGTTTAGCTTGTGCTCTTTTTTGGAACCAACAGGGAAGCCGATAAAAATGCTTGAGCCAGTTAGCCCAAATAATCCTATAGCCAAGTTCTTTAATGCTATTCCATTCATTATGCAAGTAGTGATTGGACTTATCTTAGGTGTGATCTTAGCCATGATCATTCCTGGCGATAAAACAGTCTTACCAGCTTTTGGTAGTTTATTCGTTTCAGCTTTAAAAGCTATGGCCCCTATCTTAGTTTTTGTTTTAGTATCCTCAGCTATTGCAGGACATAACAAAGGTACTAAGACCAATATGAAGCCTGTAATCTTGGTATATTTTTTCTCCATGATTTTTGCTTCTATCTTAGCTTTAAGCATGAGCTATGCTTTTCCTGTTACCTTCCCAGCTCTAGCCGATGCAGCTAGCGAAGTTTCTCCACCTCAAGGCATCTCAGAGGTTTTATTAAACTTCATTATGCAGGCTGTTGATAATCCAGTTAATGCTTTAATTAAGGGCAACTATGTTGCTATCTTAGTTTGGGGTATTGCCTTTGGTCTCATGTTCCGTGTTGCTCATGAGCCTACCAAATTGGTATTAGACGATTTAGCTCAAACTGTAGCTGGCGTAGTACGTATTGTGATTCGCTTTGCTCCTTTAGGTGTTATGGGCTTGGTATACAGCTCCTGCACCCAAGAGGGCGGTTTTGCTAATCTCTTAAATTATGTACAAGTAGTATTAGTATTGGTTGCTACCATGCTCTTAATTGCTTTTGTACTTAATCCTTTATTAGCTTTTATTGTTTGCCGTAAGAACCCTTATCCTCTTATCTTTACTAGTATTACTCAAAGTGCGGTTACTGCTTTCTTTACCCGTTCTTCTGCTGCTAATATCCCAGTAAACTTAGCCCTTTGCGAGCGTCTTAACTTACCTAAAGAGACCTACGCTATCTCTATTCCTTTAGGCTGCACTATTAACATGTCTGGTGCTGCTGTTACCATTGTTATCATGACCATGGCCGCAGTACGTACTTTAGGCATTGAGGTTGATTTTGCCTCTGCTTTATTAATGTGTATTGCCTCTGTACTTTGCGCCTGTGGCACCTCAGGTATTGCTGGCGGTTCTTTAATGTTAATTCCTCTTGCTTGCTCTATTTTCGGTATTGGTAATGATATCGCTATGCAGGTAGTTGGTATTGGCTTTATTATTGGCGTTATTCAGGACTCTACTGAAACTGCCTTAAACAGCTCCTCCGATGTGGTCTTCACCGCTGTAGCTTGCCGTCAAATCGAAGTACCAAAAGAGTAATCATAAGTTTTAAACAACACCCTCAACCTAAAAAAATCTTACTCTGATTGATGGCGTGTTGTATTTTACTTAAGAAAAAGCCCGTACTCCCAATCACATAGGAGTACGGGCTTTTCTGTTATCAGCTCAGCGCAGCAGTTACACTTCGCTTAGCAAAGCTAAGCAAGCTTGGCTTTGCAAGCTGAGCTTGCTGTTGCTTATTTGAGCTTGTTTACCTTAAGGTAATGGTACATAGCACCAATGATATTAGCATCATTATGGAACTGACATACACATACCTCTGGCATTACCACTAAAGGAGGATCTAGTGAGCGCAATGGGTTGCTTTGCCAAGCTTTTTTAGTACCACGCACAATAGCCTCAATCAGGCAGTCTTGAGCTGAAATACCGCCACCAATAGCGACTTTTTCTAGATTTAATACCACTGATAGGTTGTAAATTAACTTACCAGTTTCATATCCAAAGTCCTCAACAGCAGCAATGACCTTTTCATTACCCTGATGGTAAAGCTCAAAAATCTTTTTACCATCTAAAGGAAATTGTCGCTCATAAGCATGAGGACTAAAGACATAATCTAAATCCAAAGCTTCACAAACACGTAATACCAATCCTGTAGCAGAAATAATTTGAGCACAACACGCTCTATCTTGCTCAAAATCACGACAATTCATGACAAAAGCAGATAACTCGCCTGCTGAGCCTTGTGGGCCGTTTAGCACTTGACCATTAACAATAATGCCACCTCCAAGACCAGTACCTAAAATCAGTACTGCACCCATAGAGACATTTTGCAAAGAGCCAATACCAAGCTCAGCAGCTGCTGCTGCCTTAGCATCATTAATAATGGCAGGACGGTAACTAGTGGCCTTTTCTACTAGATCAGCTATGTTTTGGCCAAAATTATAGACAAGAGCACCACCTGTTCTCATGGTGCCATTATCCTCAATACAGCCAGGCATAGAGATAGCTATACCATCAAAGGCAATATTACGTTCTTTAAAAGAATCTACTACTGAAGAAATTTGTCCAATAAAGTCCTCAATAGTACTATCTACCTCTTGAGGAGTTGGCACTTGCCCTTTATATGATAATTGAGCATCGTCACTACAAAGAGCATATTTGATAGCAGATCCTCCCACATCAAAAGTGAGAATGTTATAAGCCATAATTAGCTAAGATCCTCACCATTAGAGGCAATAACCTTCTTATACCAGTCAAAAGAAAGCTTCTTAGAACGATTTAAAGTGCCATTACCTTGATTGTCCTTGTCGACATAAATAAAGCCATAACGCTTTTCCATCTCGCCAGTACCAGCAGATACTAAGTCAATGCAGCCCCATGGGGTATAACCTAATAAGTTAACGCCATCTACATCAACAGCTAGCTTCATTTGCTCAATATGGGCACGTAAGTAATCAATACGATAGGTATCCTGCACCATACCGTTATCATCAAGCTTATCGTAAGCACCAAGACCATTTTCCACAATGAATTGATCAATACCATTGTAGCGGCCATCAATGGATCGAAGCACATAGCGTAAGCCCTTAGGATCAATAGCCCAGCCCCAATCAGACTCTTTTACATAATCGTTCTTAGTATCACCTAAGAAGTTAATTGGAGTGCTATTAACAGCTTGGGCGCTGACACAACGGCTCATGTAATAAGAGAAGCCAACATAGTCAACAGTACCCATCTTAAGCTCGGCAAGATCAGATGGAGCCATTTGAGGAGCACCACCAGCCTCATCCCAAATACGCTTAGCATAGCTACCGTACTCACCATTAACATGAACATCGGTAAAGTACCAGCGCTCTTCCATAGCACGTTGTGCAGCTAAAATATCATCAGGATCTGAGGTCTTTGGATAAACAGGAACAAAGCCAATCATACAACCAATGCGGAAGTCCTTATTGATTGAACGACCAATGGCTACGGCACGAGCAGAGGCTACAAATTCGTGGTGAGCAGCTTGTAACATGATGCGACGGCGGGTTGCAAAATCATCGCTATCTTTAAACTTAATGCCAGAGTCAGTCCATACTACAAATGGGAAGAAAACATCGGACTGATTGTTGATCTCATTAAAGGTCATCCAATACTTGACCTTATTTTGATAGCGCTCAAAGCAAACTTTGGCAAAGCGTACAAAGAAATCAATGCACTTTCTATTAGTCCAGCCACCATATTTGGTAACTAAACCTAAAGGCATTTCAAAGTGAGATAAGGTAATTACAGGCTCAATATTGTGCTTGAGCATGCAATCAAATAAACGATCGTAAAAAGCAAGACCAGCCTCATTAGGCTCGCTCTCATCGCCTTGAGGGAAAATACGGGACCAGGCAATAGAAGTACGGAAGCACTTAAAGCCCATTTGAGCAAAGAGCTCAATATCACCCTCAAAACGGTGATAAAAATCGATAGCTTCCCAAGATGGGTAATTCATACCCTCAATAGGGCCATTTTCATCAATCACACGAGGGGTATTAACATTACCACCTCTAAGCACATCAGCAATGGATAAGCCCTTACCATCAACGTTATAGGCACCTTCTAACTGATTTGCAGCAACAGCACCACCCCACAAAAAGCCGTTTTTAAAAGCCATTTAACACACTCCTATAATTAGATCTATCAAGCTACCACCAAAGATAATCTCGTCGGTAATAAGCGCTTGAAGCCTTTGTAAACTACATTGGCAAACTGTTAACTTATTCTAAGTTATCCTTGCAAGCAAAATTAACTACTTAGCTAATCCTTTTAGTACATTATTTTGACCTCAAGATAATCACTAATACCACTACCCAAGCGCCTACTCCCACTCCCACTCATGGTGCTATCAGCTAAAGCGCCTTGCTTAGGTGCAGCTAACTTTCTCAGCCACTTGGCCATGCTTAGCCTGAGGCCAAGCGGCCAAGCATGGGCTAAGTAGCTAAGACACCAAGCAAAAGACGCTGACACTCTCAAGTTTTTTTGTCCTCACCACGGCCATAAAAAAAGCCGCCCCTAGTATTGCTACTAAGGAGCGGCTTTTTAAAGCGCAGGAGCAGCGCTGCGAGCGCATAGGCGCTTTTTTTGTACTTAGGCTTTAGGATGTGCTTTTTCGTAAACTTGGTGCATACGAGCTAAAGCCACATGAGTATAGATTTGAGTGGTAGATAACCTTGAGTGACCTAATAACATTTGCAAGGCTCTTAAATCAGCATCATGATTTAATAAATGGGTAGCAAAAGCATGTCTAAAAGAGTGAGGGGATGGCGCATTCTCCATACCTATTTGTTTGGCATAAACTTTTACTCGATACCAAAAAGCAATTCTGGTCATAGGATGAGGAACATTAGCATCATTGACCTTATTAGAGATAAAGACATAAGGGGAGCTATTATCAGGATCCTTGATGGTACGACCGCTTTTAATATAAGTATCAACCCAATAACAAGCAGCATCAGTCATAGGAATCATACGTTGCTTGTTACCTTTACCTGAGATAATTAAATACTGATCTGTAAGATGCATGTCCTCAAACTTTAATTGGCATAACTCACTAACACGCAAGCCACAGGCGTACAAAAGCTCAAACATAGCTCGATCACGCAAGCCAATATAAGTTGATAAATCAGGGGCACTTAAAAAAGAAGAGACCAAGTTCTCACTCATTACTTTAGGCAGAGCCAGACTTCTTTTGGAAAGCTCAATAAAGTTCATAGGGTTATCCTCACGAACACCCTCTAAACGTAAGAACTTTACAAAATTATTGATAGAAGTATAGAAGTGCCTAATAGTGATACTGCTAGTACCCTCATTAATGCGATACTCAAAATACTCTCGTACATCATCGCTATTAAATAAGGTTAAGGAAATATCGTGTTCAGCTAAGTAACACAAGAATCCTTTGACATCACTGCAATAGGAAAATTGAGAATTTTCAGATAGTCCCTTTTCCAAAGCTAGATAATCTACAAAAGCAATGAGCCACTTGGCTAGCTCATCACTTATCTTATCGCTCAAAACTTAGCCCTCTTATTTAATGTTAGCAATTTTAGTTTTTAGGAACGCTAAACTCACGCTCAATCTCGGCTTTAATCAGCTCTTCGGCAGTAGTAAGCTTGCCATCTTCTAATTGATTTACCGAAACATAAGGCACATCATGGTCTAACATAATGCAAAAACGATAGATACCATCGCTATCCGCTTCATAACGAATTTCTTCAAAACGTGACTTTGGATTTAAGAGTAACTTAGCAGAGCCAGCTCTTAATACCCCAGGAGGCACAGCAAATCCAAAGTTAGTGCCATTAGTCCAGCTAGCATCAGCAAACTTAAACTTATATGGTGACCAGTCAGAGCGTAATGGTGCTAAAGCGCAATACTCATTATCACTAATTTTTCTTAAGCGATAAGCTCTTTGAACGCCGTAGTCATTCATTTCACCACGCAAATAAATAGCTTTGCCCTTAAAAATAGGATGATCTAAAGCATCAGCCTCGACTTGAGAGAGCTCAGTTTGAGGGGCAACAGTAGCCGCCTTTGGATCATCTTTGACCTCCTCAGAGCTTTGACAAGCACTTAGAGCTATAGCTAAAAATGGGATGCCCAACCACCAAGCTTTAATTTTTAAATTTTTCAATTTACACCATCCCTTGCAACTTAATCATAAAAGGTCAAATGAAATTAAAACGAAACAGTAAGTAATATTACAAGTTAATATCAGCCTTTGCTTATTTTAATCTACTAAATCTCAATTAGCTCTTACATCGCTGCTCTTAATCTCTTATTATTAACTATCTTTGCAATGAAAATATCAAGGAGCTCTCAATGTTAAAGGTTGGCTTAACAGGTAATATTGCCTGTGGTAAAAGTTTTATAGGTAAGCTCTTTAGTCTCTACGGAGTTAGGATTATCGACAGCGATATGATCGCCCGTGAAGTTGTGTTACCTAATTCACCTACCTTAAATAAAATAGTTGAGTTCTTTGGCAGAGAAATTTTACTACCAGACGGCTCTTTAAATAGAGCTCAATTAAGAGCCATGGTCTTTGCTGATAAAAATAAGCTAGCTAAGCTTAATGAGATCATTCATCCTGCTATTCATCAGCGTACTCTTGAGCTTTGCAATCAATGTGCTCAAGGGCAACCTTTAGATCCTAACTATATTAACTTTTGTCGCCAACAAGAGGCTCTTAAATCTCAAAATAGCAATCAATTTAGCGATGTTGCTAGTGATGAGGGAAAGATTGCTCTGTGCGAGCCTTTAGATCCTAAATATGTGATTACTCCCGAGCAACGACCTCCTTACATTATTCTTGATATACCTTTATTATTTGAAAACCACTTAGAGCATATGGTCGACACTATTTTAGTGGTCGATGCTGCTATTGAAACGCAAATTTTTAGAATTATTAATCGTGATCACTGCACCAAAGAGGTTGCTCAAAACATCATTGATAAACAGTTAAGTCGCGATTATAAGCTAAACCATGCTGATGACATCATTCAAACAGATATTTTAAGCATAGATGAAAAGCGTCAACACGTGCTAAACTTACATATTAAATATCTTGCCAGTTCACAAGATTTTTAAAATTGTGGGGTTTTATTATAAGCCCAGCACTGAATTATTTAACAAAACCATAGCTTTAGCAGCATTTTAACTGCTAAGCACGAATTTTTATGGACTTAAGTTAGTGCTTAAGTTCTTTTGATAGCCCAAGCTAAACAAAAAGAATCAACTTATGTTTGTTTACGATTTTCCATTAAGTCCAAAAGCCCGAACTTACTTAAAGTTTGAAGCTATTTTCAATCGCCTGCAAGAAAGTGCGGACTTAAATACCAATGCCGAAACGCTTAGCTTGTTAAGAGGGCTAATTGACTTTATTGATTTGCTTGACGGTTCAGGAACCTTGAAAATTGAACTAGGCAAGGATCTCGATAAGCTTTCTAACAAATTAAAGAATTGGCAAAACAACCCAGAGGCAGATCAGGGTTTAATTAGCGAGCTGCTTGAGCAAATTAACGAATCACATAAAGCTTTAAATAACTTCACTCGCCAGCGTACTGTTTTGCAGAACGATCCTATTATCGAGAGTATTAAGACTAGGTTTTTGACACCATCAGGTATCAATTGCTTTGATACTCCTTTATTTATTTTTTGGTCTAATCTTGATCGTGAAGAAAAGATTGAGACAGCCTCTGTGTGGCTCAAAGAATTAGATTGCATTCGTATTCCTATTACTTGCATCTTAAACTTGTGGCGACTCTTTTCTGATTACCAATCACGAGTGGCTATTAATGGCTTTATGCAAGAAACCTCTGAACCTTGCGAACTAATTGAAATCAAATACCCAAAACATGTTCGTGGCTACCCTGTAGTAAGTGGCTTCCAATCCAATATTAATGTACGCTTCTTCCCTTATGTAAAGGGCGCTCCTGTAGGCGATATTACTTTTGAGTTGGCTTATGTTAGAGGTGGTATCAATTGAGTTTAAAAGACCTTTTACCTCCTGGCACTTATGATGAGATTAAACAAGAGGCACATGACAATGCTAGTAGTGCACCTCAAAGCCCTAAAGGCCAAGGGCCTTTATTAGTCTCTTGCCCTTATTGCCATAAGCAAATTGTCTACTCAACTGACAATCCTTTTAGGCCATTTTGTTCTGAGCGTTGCAAAATGCTCGACTTAGGAGCCTGGGCCAATGAGGAACGTACCGTAGCTGGTAATGATATCAATGTAGATGAGGATGCTGACTTATTAAACGATCCTAATCTGCCAGTTAGAAATCTTCCATCTCACGAGTAATTAAGAGCTCAATACACTAATAAAACCACAACGCCAGAGAGCACTAATTTTTAATAAGTACTCTCTGGCGTTTTGCTATTACTCACAGCTCAGCTCAAGATAATGGTTATAGCCAGAGCCTGAACCAAGGCCAGGGCCAGGAGCCTGGTCATTGGCCTTTGGCCAAATCTTGGGCTTAGTCCCAAACTTAAGAGTAATGGGTAATCTAGTCACAGAGGGTAAGGTTAATTTAAATTATGCGCTTTGTGTTAAAATTCAGTACTTAACCTAAACCAAATTTCTGTATTAATTCTGAATTAAACTGATTTGGCTTTCTTTTGAGAGTTTAGTCAGTTTAGTTTAGTATGCCCTAAATACTTGGTGTCATATTAATTGTGCTAGCCAGTTTTAGTCCTTGGGTATGTTTTTTTACAAGGAAGTCTACTTTGAAGCGCTCGACCTCATCTAAGCTACAGCTAAGTGCAATTGCTATTGCCGTAACTTGTGCCCTTTATGGCCCTAGTGTAGCTTTTGCCCAGAGTTCATCTCATAACTCCAGCAATCTTATGAACAGCTCTTTGTTATCATTAAACAATGAGCCTAATACTCATAAAGTATCCCAAAGCTTTGAGGTTCAAGTCCCTACAAGTTCCCCTATGAGTGTCATTAATAGTAATGCTACTCATATGCCTTTAGAGAACATTTCCTATAACAATGTTAACTCTAACTCCAAAGCTCAGAGCGTAAATGAGGCTAGGATTAAAAGACTTAGTGCTGTTACCAATTTTGCTAATGCTAGCTATAAGCTCATGGTAAATAATGCTACTACTGAGCAATACTTAGCTAATGAGCATTTAGCCGCTTCATCTACTTTTCCTTTGCGCCTTATTAACACTATCAAGAAAAATCCGTGGCAAGCAGCTCCTTTTATGCCAGTACAAGACAAGGATTTATCTTGCTATTACGGCATTCCATCATATAAAGAGCCTTTAAATTATGACCATAATACTACCCCTGTAGATATTTCTGCTGATGAGGTTATTGGTAGTATTGATAATAAGGTCAGCTACAAGGGTGATGTTACTGTAATTCAAGGTGATAAGTTAATTAAGGCCGATGAGGCTCATTATGATGGCACCAAAGGCAGTGTTGAGGCTCAAGGTAATCTACTCTTTCAAGGCCCAGAGCTTACTGTAAATAGCCAAGGCCAAATTAAAAGCGACTTAACCAGCCAAATTACTACTTTTTCTGATGCTACCTTCCAGCTTAATGGCTCGGTTGCTCGTGGCAGTGCGCAAATGATTACTGTCAATAACGAGGAAAAAACCTCTGTTATTGAAGATTTATCTTTTAGCACTTGTCCTATTGACGATAACTCATGGAAAATCAAAGCCTCTCGTGTGGAGTTAGACCAAAACGAGTCCTTTGGTGATGCTTATGGTAATGTCTTATATGTTAAAGACGTGCCTGTGTTCTATTTGCCTTATGTCAATTTCCCTATTACCAATGAGCGCAAGAGTGGTTTACTCTACCCAAATATTTCTATTAGCTCAGAAAATGGTTTTGACTATGAGCAGCCAATTTACTTCAATTTAGCGCCTAATTACGACTACACTTTAACCCCTCGCTTAATGACTAGGCGTGGTTTACTGTTGTCTAATGAGTTTAGATATATGCCTTTTGCCGATACTAAAGGACAATTGGCATTTGACTATATTTATGATGACAACAACTGGGCATTATCTGAAAATTTTGATAATAACTACCGCTATTTCTTAAGATGGCAACATGAGTCTTATTTTTTCAATAAGGACTTATTCTTAACCATTGATTATCAAAAAGTACGTAATAACGACTACGACTATTTAGATGATATTGGCGCTAATGGTACCAATGTTACAGATGATCATTTAAAGCAATCCTTTAAGATTTCCTATGATCGTCCTGCTTACAACTTATCTATTGAAGCTCGTGATTACCAAAGATTATTGCCAGAGTCTTTGATTTATTACCGTCCTTTTGCCATGTTGCCTCAGATTAAAGCTCAATACTATGATGCTTATGGCCCATTTACTTTTGATATCCAAGGCAATATGACTCAATTTACTAGTAACTCTGGCACTGAAACCTCCAGCCGTTTCCAAGCTACCAGATTACACTTTGAGCCAGATTTTGGTTACCAAATCTTCAATAATCGAGGCACCTCTATTAGTGCTAATGCCAAAGGATTTTTAACTCACTACTCTCAAGATAGTCTTGATAGTATGCCAAGCTACTATAAAGACTCTTTAGGCTTTACTAGCCTTGCCGACTCTACAACTCGTGCCCTTTATTTATTGCAATTAACAGGCAAGACCACACTAGAGCGCAAGGTTTTAGATTTGAGACATACTCAAACTCTTGAGCCAGAGATTAGATACCAATACATACCTTATGAAGACCAAAATGATATTGCTCTTTACGACACTACCAATAGAATGAGCGATTACTACTCTAATTTCTCATCCAATCACTTTACTGGTTATGATCGTATTGCTGATTTAAACAATATTACTTTTGGCCTGACCTCACGTCTGCTTGATGCTCATGATCGTGAATTAATGCGTTTTGGTATTTCACAAACTTACTCTTTTGTACCATCACGTGTTACTTTAAACCCTAATGACCCTAAGAACCTTTATCCACGTAGCCCATTGTCTGCATTCTTTAATGCCAACCCACTACCTGGATTAACTACTCATGCGTCTGTTACCTACAACAATGAAACCAATTCGGTATCAGCATGGAACGCTATGGCTCGTTACCGTAATGAAAATGGCCTTCTGGTTCAGGTAAGTTATCGTTTTGCCGACGATGGCAATCGCTCTTTTGACAATGATATTGTGGACTTAAGTCAGTTAGGTTTAGTAACTCAAATTCCGCTACATGATAAGCTTAGTTTAACTTTAGCCACCTACCAAGACGTAAAGCAAGATAATAATATCGACTCTAAAGTTGCTCTTAAATATGAAGAGTGCTGCTGGTCTGTTGCTTTCGTTTACGAAAATTACAACTCTTGTGATTGGGACTCTTTAACCCAAGAAAAAGATCACCGTGTAGGTATCCAATTTGAGTTCAAGGGCGTTGGTGCTGTTAATGTAACAGGAAGCGCTGATAAGAACTTTACTAATACTCACTTACTTAACAACTTTGACCCAACTAATTTAAGTCAATAGTTGTAGTTAAGGTTTCTAAAACCAAGCCTTTGCGCTTGGCTTTTATTATCTAGTTAAGTTTAAGCTAAGTTTCCCCAAATATAATTGGTTTAATTTTTCTCCATTGGGTGCTTTATGCTAGAATTTAGCACACATATTAATACGCCCATTGCTATTATGAGATGTCCAAGATGTTATTGAGCAAGATTAATAAATCAATTCTAGCCACTATTACCGCAGTGACCTTTGGGACACTGATTTCATCAGCTTCTGCTAATGAGGTTTACCTGGACTCTACAGCGGCTGTAGTTAACTCTGATATCGTGCTACAAAGCGAGCTTAATGCCGCTCAAGCTAATGTCGAGCGCAACTTCAAGCAACGTGGCGCTAAAGTAGACCCTATTAATGCCCGTAGAGCCGCTTTAGAGCAGTTAATTACTCGCTCTATTATTTTACAAATGGGCAAACAATACGGCTTAACTTTAACTGATACCCAAATTAATCAGTCTCTAGCACAAGCTGCAATGCGCAATAATACCTCCCCTGAGGCTATTTTAAAGAGCTTTGGCAATGTTGATGAGGCTACTGCCCGTCAAATGTATGCCGATGAGGTTATTATTGGTGAAGTTCGTAATGGTCAGGTTAAGCGTCGTGTACGTATTTCCGATGCTGAGGTGGCTTTATTAGCTAAGACTTTACGTGACATTGGCTCTATTGAGCCAAGCTACCACTTAGCTCAAATTATCTTACCTTTGGACACCAATGCTAGCGGTGCTCAAGTAAATAAAGTTACTGCTATTGCTAACTCCATTAAGTCTCAAGCCCGTAATGGTGCTGACTTTAATGCCTTAGCAGCCCAATATGCTCAAGGCTCATCAGCTGCTCAAGGCGGTGATTTAGGCTATATTCCAGAAAGCCAAGTGCCAGTTCCTTTCTTACCTGCTTTATTAAAGGCAAAAGATGGTGATGTAATTGGCCCTATCCGCTCTCCTTTTGGCTTGCACTTAATTAAGCTCTTTGATGTAACTAATCAGGCCGTTGAACCTGTTACTACTTACAAGGCTAAGCACATTTTATTAACTACCTCTGTGATCTTCTCTGATGAGGCAGCTTATAACCAATTAGATGCTTTACGTCGTAGCATCGAAAAAGGCTCTATTTCCTTTGCTCAGGCTGCCAAGAAATACTCAGAAGATACTGGCTCTGCCTCTTTAGGTGGTGAACTTGGTTATGCCCCAGCTAGCCGTTATGATCCAGGCTTTGCTCAAGGCTTAGTAGCTCTTAATGTCGGCCAAATCTCCAAGCCAATTAAGTCCTCCTTTGGCTGGCACTTAATTTATCTTGAGGATAAGAAGATTGATAAAGACAGCGAAGAGGCTTACAAGCAACGTGCTTACGAGTTAATCTACCGCCGTCTCTTTGCCGAAGAGTCCCAGGCTTGGGAGCGTGATATTCGCAGCTCTGCTTACGTTAAGGTTACCGATCCTACCTTAGTTCAAGCAGGTGCCAATCAAGGCATTGACTCAACTAATGTCAATTTATAATAGCTAACCGAATCCTACTAAAATAGGAGATTGTGCAAGGTTAATCCTACTTTGCACTGGATATGAAAAAGAGTTATACCAAGAGCCTAAGCCCAGTGCTTAGGCTTTTTTTATCCCTGCTCCCCACCACTGCACCCCAACCTTCCATCCCCAGCGCCTCGCCCATACACTCCACGGCCCTGCAATCCACGGCCCTGCGCCTCAACCACAAATCCCAAGGCTTAGCTCTCTATCCTTCATGCCTTACCGCCCAGCGCTCAGCGCCCAAGCCCTCAACCAAGTCAAACCCAGCTAAGCGCCACTAAGATGTGTCATGCTCAGATGTGTCTTGCCATGCCAAGACAACCACCATTAGTCCTTGTACTAACTGCTCCTCCAGCCTCTGCACTGCATAAGCTCCTGCGTAGTATTGTTTTGCGCTGTTAGACGATGCTATGCAATACAAGGCAAGGAAATGCGCCCTTGTAGGTACGCTTTGTAGCTAGCAAATTGATTTTGAGTTTAGCTGCTAAGAGCGCTCATAATGGGGCATGATTAGGCATTAGTGCTCTAAGTACCATCACGCTATTGCTAAGCTAATAGGGCTGTTCCTATAATAATTAGCAATCTAACTATCGCAGGTTTTTTGCTATGAATAACAGTGCATCTTCTTATGAATTAAATCACAATCAAGCTCTTCGTATTGCTATTACTACTGGTGAGCCTGCTGGTGTGGGCCCAGAATTAATGTACGCCTTAACCAGACAAGATCCAGCAAAGATTGCCCTGCAAGCGCGCTGCTCAGGAGATGCTAAGCTAAAAACTTCAGTACCTGTAGAGTTAGTACTGATAGGCGACAAAAATTTATTACAAGAGCGCATGTCTTTATATGGTAAGGACTTTGTAATTCATGATTTTGATGTCAGCCAGGTTGAGACTACAGGTATGCGTGAGGATGGTTTAGGCCATATTTCTTGCCTACATGTACCTTTAAATGCTCCTAGCACCCCTGGAGTAATGGATAGAGCTAATGCCTCTTATGTGCTACAAACCTTAGACATTGCTATTGATAATTGCAAGAACCATACTTTTGCTGCTATGGTTACCGCCCCTATCTCCAAAAGTGTAATTGCTCATACTGGTATCAACTTTACAGGCCACACTGAGTATCTCCAGGAGCAATGTGGGGTAAATGAAGTAGTTATGATGTTAGGCTGTAGCCAAATGAATGTAGCTCTAGCCACTACTCACTTACCTTTAGAGCAAGTAAGTAAAGCTATCACTAAAGAAAAACTAACTAATATCATCACTATTTTGCACCACGATTTAAAACATCGTATGGGCTTTGTTGACCCTAAAATCTATGTTTGTGGTATTAACCCACATGCAGGAGAAGATGGCACTTTAGGCATGGAAGAGCTAGAGACAGTTATTCCTGTACTTAATGAGCTTAGAACTACTAAAAACATGAATTTAGTAGGCCCATTACCTGCTGACACTATCTTCCAGCCAAAATACTTACAAGATGCGGCGGCTATTTTAACTATGTACCATGATCAAGGACTGCCAGTACTTAAATATGTAGGCTTTGATTCAGGTTATAACACTACATTAGGCCTACCTTTTATCAGAACCTCTGTTGATCACGGCACAGCTATCGATTTAGCAGGCAAGGGTATTGCCGATAGCGGCTCTTTACTAAGCGCTGTTAGCCTAGCCCTTTACATGGCTTATCAGGCTCAATAATTTCCACCTGTACAATATGTTAGAGCAGTAGCTGTATACAAAAAGGCCCTTGCATTATCTGCAAGGGCCTTTTTTATAGAAAAATTAAAAATCTATGTTTGTATTAGCCGAGCATGGAAAGGGCTAATTGTGGACGGCTGTTAGCCTGCATTAACATAGAAGTAGCAGCCTGCTGAATGATGGACTGCTGGCTTAAGTTTGCAGACTCCTCAGCAAAGTCAGCATCACGAATACGGCTACGTGCATCAGACTGGTTAGCAGCAACGTTAGACTGGTTGCGGATAGAGGACTCAAGTCGATTTTGGATGGCACCTAAGCCAGAGCGCTGGCTATCTACATCAGCAATCATCTTATCCATGAGCTCAATTGCTGCCTTTGCACCATCAGCCTTACTTAATTGTAGCTTACCACCATTATATCCAGCATTAGCTGTTTGACCAAGGGCACGAGTAGCAATAAGGCTAAACTTCATATTGTTAACAGAGAATGAAATTTCATCACCGTTATTAGCACCTACTTGAAGGGTTGTCTTACCACCTTTTGAGCCATTTTGTGCAGGTTTTCCATAAATAGACTTGGAGTCTGCACCGTCAAGTACAGATGCACCACCAAACTTGGTTTGCTGAGCAATACGAGTAATTTCTGCCATTAAGGAGTTTGCTTCAGCATTAATAGACTTACGGTCTGCATCAGTGTTGGTGCCATTGGCTGCTTGCACAGCAAGAGTACGGATCTTTTGGAGCATTGAGGAGGTCTCATCAAGAGCTCCTTCTACGGTCTGAGCTAAAGCAATACCGTCATTGGTGTTACGGTTACCTTGATTTAATCCATTAATTTGGGTGGTTAAACGGTCAGCAATTTGTAAGCCTGCAGCGTCATCTTTTGCGGAATTAATGCGCATTCCAGAAGAAAGACGTTGGTAGGTGGTAGTCAAAGAATTTTGTACATTATTTAGGTATCTTCTACCATTTAATGAAGATACGTTGGTATTTACGTAAACTGCCATAATAAACCTCTATATTTAACGAAAAACTATAACGTACGAAATACTGCTAAAGTATTAAGAGATTCTTAATAAAGTTGATATAGCAGCTAACGTAATCCATCCAAATGTATTTTTTAATGCTTACATATTTATTATCGACATACTATGGTCGCATATTTTGTGCTGTTCACAAAAAATTAGACCAAGTAGCATTAACACGTCATTTACGGGTGTTTTATAGATATAAAAACACACATCTATTTATATGATAATTTTTAAACTGACATTCAATGAATTTCCGTATGCGATACTGACACCTTATATGGACTGAACTGTAGAAAGTTTTAGTAAGAATTTTCCTCTCTTCTAGCTTGAGCTGAACCAAGCCCAACACCATAGAGCACTCTTTTGGGCAAAACTGCCAGAACATCTCTTAGGTGAAAGTTACCCCTATAGTGGCCAGTGCCGCTATGGCCGCTGCTGCTGCGTAGCAGCAGCGGCAAATTAAGCCTATACTTGAGCTTTATGTGTTAAAATCACAGCCGATTTTACTAAAACCTTAGGCAAAGATAGGCTAATTATTTAGCATCTTTGTTTGATCTTTTTAATTTTGTAGAGTTTTTTATGGCCTTACCTCCACCACCACATATGAAAGCGCGCAAACGCTTTGGACAAAACTTCTTAGTTAATGATCACATCATCAACTCTATTGTTGATGCCATTAATCCTAAAGAAGGTGACTTTTTAGTTGAGATTGGCCCAGGTCACGCAGCTCTCACTCAACCTGTATTTGAGCGAGCTAAGAAACTCACTGCTATTGAACTGGATCGTGATTTAGCCCAAAGATTAAGAGAGCATCCTTTTTTAAAAGGTTTGAATTTAATTGAAGCTGATGCCTTAAGGGTCGACTTTAGTAAGCTCAATCCAGAAGGTAAAATTAGAGTATTTGGTAATTTACCTTACAACATCACTAGTCCTTTGCTATTCCACCTTTTAAGCTTTGAGGGCATTAGTGATTTACACTTTATGCTGCAAAAAGAAGTTGTGGAGCGCTTAGCTGCTGGCCCTGGTTCTAAAGACTATGGCCGCTTAACTGTTATGGCTCAGTTCCACGCTCAGGTAGTACCTGTATTAGTAGTACCACCATCTTCTTTTGTACCACCACCAAAAGTTATGTCAGCTGTGGTGCGTTTAATCCCTAAGGATTTAACCAAAGAAGAGCGTCAGTTATCTCCGTTTTTAAATAAAATTACCACTACCGCTTTTGCAGCTCGTCGTAAGACTATTAGAAACTCTTTAGGCCCTCTTTTTGAGCCTCAGGAGCTTAGCGCCTTAGGTATTGATCTTGATAAGCGTGCTGAGGATTTACCTTTAACTGTCTTTGTTCAGTTAGCCCAAGCTTTACAACAAAAACGCTCTTTAGAGGACTTAGAGCAGGACGAACAAAGCCAAGCTAGCGATAAGCAAAATAAGCGCCTGCAAAAACTCAAAGACACCTCCCCACAAAACTTTGAAAACTTAGTTTCTCAAGGCCAGGATGATTTCAGCCCAAGCTCAGTAAAAGAGGCTAAGGCAGCAGCTGCGAAAAAGAAAAAGGGCCAAAAGCGTCGTTCTCATAAGTTTGACGACTTTGATTTCAATGACATTAATGCTGACTTATAAGGTTTATTTTTTATGAAGGCAGATGATCCATTAGTAGAAGTCTTTGAGCGTAATAGAGACTATTGGGAACACAAAAAGGTCTTGATTGCAGGTCACATTACCTCCATGCAATTACTCCCTCAGTTAATCGGTACTACCCAGGCTTATGTGCTTAGTGAAAACTATGAGACCGCTCAAGGCCTAAGCGCCATGATGGGCGTTAAATTAGGCCATCATGATTTTGAATATGCGCAAAAGAAACATGTAACGGTAATCTTTGGTGCCGCCGACGATAGCCGAGTTCATGAGTTAATTGATGAGGTTGAGGTCTTAGTTTTATTCTTAAGCAAAACTAAGAGCTTAAGCCAAAATCTTTTGTATTGCCTACAAGATAAACTAGCAGCCAATGGCAAAATCTTATTAATCGGTTCTAATGCTATTGGTGGTAAGAGCGGCGATGGTCTTATCAAATATGCCGCAGATGTCTATAAGATTGATACTGCTCGTAAGTGCACTGTCTTTTTAGGATCCTTAAATGAGGGTCAAAAACTCAAGAGTGCCCCAGCACTTAAAGATGTGCTTTTTGGTGGTCTTACTTTAAAACAAGCTCAGGGTATTTTTAGCCAAGGCGAGCTTGATCAAGGTACTAAGCTCTTATTAAATGCTATGCATCATGATCTTGGTGGTCTACCACCTTGTGCCGATGCTAAAGACCTTCCTGACCTTAGTGATAGCACATTAACTGAGCTTGATGCCCCTGTGGTGCCTTTAAGCCACGCTATTTTAGATGTTGGTTGTGGTAGTGGCATTATTGGTCTGTCCCTAGCTGCTCGTGGTTTTAAACAAGTAGTATGCTCTGATATTAGTGCTACTGCCTTAAACTGCACTGTAGCTAATGCTCAACTTAATGGCCTGACCATTGATACTTTAGCTACTAATATGTTGCCAACCCAAGCTGAGCTTGAGGCTAACAATATCAATATTCCTAGTGGCAAATTTAATATTATTGCTACCAATCCTCCTTTTCACCAAGGAGTAAATCGCACTACTAGCCAGACCTTAGATATGATTGCTAAGGCTAAAAACTCACTTACCTCAGATGGTGTGCTTTATTTAGTGGGCAATGCCTGCCTGCACTATGAAGAGCCATTAGCAGAGGCTTTTGCTAAAGTGCAAGTATTAGCTAAAACCACCAAGTTTGTGGTCTATAAAGCTAGCAATAAGTAATCAAGCCCCCATCTCTTAAAAGATAGTACAGATGCCTCTACCTTAATATGGCAACGAGGCATCTTTACTTTATAAGCCTATAGCAGCCCCTGTGAGCCATTACCAATTAGCAATTACTAATGGTTGGCTGCGACAGCGGCTGCGGCTACGGCAGCTGCAGCGTAAGCTGCGGCGATGGCGGCGACCGCTGCTGCTCCACCTTTTTGTTCTTGCCTCAACTAAAAAAAAGCGTCCTTATCCTCAATTTTGGCTTTTTGCTCTCTCCTTTTATTATTTATGCATAATAATGATAGCTTTATCGTGAACTACTCCCTCCAAACCTTGCGATTATGGAGGGAGCTTCTTGGGTTGGTTACTAGGTTCCCTTTTATGAGACCTCCTTACTCACTCTTAGGTTACCATAATTATTAAGTTCCCTTAATAACCT
>NZ_JALKIM010000008.1 GCF_023050945.1 Anaerobiospirillum sp. NML120448
CTTGCGCAAGATTCACTCCAGAAATGACCAAGCGTGACAAGATGTTTTTTCAGCATATTGGTTTAATCGAATCTTAGTGTTCCTGACAAGGATACTTCTTGCATGACACTATTCGCTAACTTTTAGGTTTAAAGTAGCTTACCAGATTGATAATCATTGGGCTCCTTTTGCTCAGATTGGCAATGTCAAAGTTGATTCTACTAGCGATGACCGTCAAACACGTTTGCGTGTAGGTATCAAGTACAACTACTAATAAGCCCCCTCACTCTCTACACCAATCTTACTAAGCGTGTAGCCCATTATCTGGCCTGCTGTTAACTAATAAGCAGGCTAGGTATCAAGCTAGTAATTCTGCCCTGGGATTTTCTATGAAAAAAGTAACTCTATCATGCTTAAGCTTGGCTTTAGCTTTAGCTTTAGCAACTAGTGCTTGTAGCACTCACCAAGAAACCATCACTCATAGCTCTGATTGGCAGAGTATTACCTTTGGTCAATCGACCGATGCCAACTTTGCTACCAACGTGCTTAAGGATAAGGTAGGAGTTAACTTCACCTACTTACCATCTGGATTAAAAGCACTGCCTCAACAAGCACAACCATTAGCATTTCCTATTACTGTAGAAAGCCGTGGCGGTAAGATTGGTAATAGCCACGATGGCCTTACTTACTACTACACAACTATTGATAGCAGCAAAAACTTTGTTCTAGAAGCTTTAGTTCGTATTGATCAATTCGGCCCTGAAAATGGAGCCAAGCCAGCAGCTCAAGAGGGCTGTGGTCTATTAGTAAGAGATATATTAGGCCCTGCTCGTAATGAACAAGTAGTTCCAGGCATTGAAGAGTTTCCAGCTTCCTCTAATATGGTAATGACAGCTGTCATGACCCATGATAAGAGCAATCATACTAATGTCGACATTATGCAGTTAGACCGCAATGGCGTACTCTATCCTTGGGGCAACCAAAATATTGCCATGCAAAGACGTAATGTCGCTCAAAATATCAATTTAGAACAGAATAATACTTTTATTTTACATCTTGAACGTACTAATGAAGGCTTTGTATCAAGCTATGCACCTCAAGGTTCTAAAGAATTTATCAGCCTTAATACCTCTTACCCTCAAAGAGTACAAAAGCTTGATAATGACAAATACTATGTAGGCTTCTTTTCCTCACGTAATGCTCGTATGACAGTATTGGATGCAACACTAACCACCAGTGATGCTAACCTGTTAGATCTAAACTACCAAGCACCTAGTGAAGAGACCTACCTTGAGCTTAATAGCGCCCCTATTATTAATAACAACGATCAACAATACACTTTTAGCGCCCGCACGAATAGCGATGGTTTATTAGCTCTTAGCTCACAAGAGCCCCCAATTGCAGTAAAAGCAGGAGAGCTCATCAATATAAAGCTACCTCTAAACAACTCTGAGCGCACTATTAGCTATACCTTTACTCCTAACAATCCTGAGCAAAAAGCTCTAAAGGGCAAGTTCAACCTAACAGATAATGACTTATTAGGCAGTGCTACTCTTTACGCCTCTGCCCATGGCAACGCTCAAGGTAATGGCACTAAAAATAGTCCTTTAGATGTAGCTACTGCTTTAAAACTAGTTAAAGATGGCGGCGTAGTTTACCTTTTAGATGGTCAATATGACTTAACTACTTTAGACTCACAATGCTCAGGTTCCCCTGCTGGTCTAAAGACCTTACAAGGCTCTAATAAGGTAGTTTTCCATGGTCTTAATGTAGCTGCTAGCTATCTAAAACTTACAGGCTTTAACGTCACTACTAAACCACTTAATGTTTCAGGCTCTTACAACCACCTTTCTTTTATTAACGCCTATGCTTGTGATGATACAGGTATTTGGGTAGCGTCCCCTAAAGAGGTAGGTCGAGCCTTATGGGCTAGCCATAATCTTATTGAGGACTGCACCTCTCATGAGAACCAAGATCCAGGCAATATTAATGCTGACGGCTTTGCAGTGAAAATGCGTGTAGGTGATGGCAACCGAATTGTAAGAGCTCTTTCTTGGGGTAATGCCGATGATGGCTATGATCTCTTTAATAAGATTGAAGATGGCCCTAATGGCGCAGTTAAAATCGAAGACTCTGTTGCCATGTTTAACAACAATAATGGCTTTAAGCTAGGCGGTGAGGGCTTACCTGTGGCCCATAGCATTGATGGCAGCATTGCTTATCGAAATGGTATGGACGGCTTTACCGACAACTTTAATCCAGGCGCAATTGCTGTTAGCAATAATGTCTCCATTGATAATCAGCGCTTCAATTACATTTTCCGCCATGGACCTTTTGTAAAATCACCTCAAGAACAAGGTCATTTTACTAACAACCTTTCTCTAAGAAGTACTGATGGTATTTATGGCGATGTAGTTAATGGCAATATTGAGAACAACAATAGCTTCTTATTAACTCCAAATAAGGACACTCAAGGCTATAGGGTCAACCATCACACTAAAGGTGAAGTACCAAAACGCCAAAGTGATGGCTCCTTACCTGCTCAATTCTTTTTCAAAGAAAATAAGTAATCATCCCAAAAATAACTAAAAATCTATTATTAAAGCCAAGCTTCATTAGAGTTTGGCTTTTTTTCTCTCTCTCATCAGCCTCAGTAGGCTCTACAGTAGCCTTATAAACCTCTTAAGCCCATCTTTGCTCCTAACCCTGACCTAAAATAATCTGAGGGAAAACTAAGCTAGCTTGAAGGCTAGACCTAATATCCCCTATTAGTAAGCTCTTATGTAGTTCCAAGGGAGCTCTTGGGGAGTCTGATTTTAATTAAGAGCCAAATTTACATTAAACTTTTAGAAAAAATTACGTAGATTAAGTAATACAATTGTATTAAGACTTTTGTTACGCAGATGGGCCTTTATAGGTTTCATTTATGAAAATCTATATAACATGTAAAATAGCAACAAAATAATTTCTGGTTAATTAGCCCTCTATAAAGCTTTTTTGCTTTTTATTAAGATTTCTACTATTTTAAATAAGACAAAATTAGTGTCTTGTATGTAAAGATGTCTTAAAAGTTTGCTAGAATTAGCAATATTTACAATAATTTCATTTCTTAAACTTGCTCAAATCTTGATTAAGACCAAAGCTTGGAGCCGTCATGTTAGAACAACTAAAATTAAACAATCTTGCCTTATCAGTTCAGGCTGAAGTTGATTTTACAGCTGGCATGATTTGTATTACTGGCGAAACAGGCGCAGGTAAGTCTTTAGTGGTAGATGCTTTAGGATTAGTTTTAGGTGCTAAGGCTGATGCTAATATGGTGCGTCAAGGCGAAAAACAACTTGAAGTTTCAGGTTTATTCTCCATTAAAGACAATCCTAAGGTCAATGAATTACTTCAAGAATACGGCTTTACTGATGAGCGTTTTGAACAAGACTCAGCAGCACATGCCCATAACTACAATGGCAACACCCAATATCAATCTCCTATAGAAAGTATTGATAGCTCTTATGACTATAGCCAAGTTGATACTGGGGTAGTAGCTGACGGCCAAGCTGTAGGTATGGAAAATTACACACATGAAGAGCAAGATTTAGTTTTACGCCGTATTGTTACTTGCGATGGTAAGTCTAAGGCCTATATTAATGGTCACATGGCTACCTTAACTCAGCTAAGAGAGTTAGGTGAATATTTGGTTGCTATTCATGGCCAACATGCCAGCGTCAAGCTCATGGATGAAAAGCACCAGCTAGAAATAGTAGATAACTATGGTAAGTTAAAGCCTTTGGTAAATGAGGTTAATCAAGCTTTTAACAACTATAGTTCTTTACGCCAAGAGCTATTTAGAATTTCAGATTTACAAAAGCAAGGTGCTAGCACTTATAAACAAGATCGCTATGACTTAGAGGAACTCAATCGTCTTGCTTTCCAAGAAGGCGACTATGAAGAACTTGAGGCCATGTTTGATCGTGCTATGAATCAAGCTCAATTTAGCTACATTTTAGCTAACTTTAGAAATGTAGTTGAGGGTGGCGATTCTAATGTTATTTCTATTTTGCGTGAGCGCTTAATGGAATTAGACAAAGTAAAAGCTTTTGATCCTAATATCAGCAAGATTATGGAAAACATTGAGGCTGCTATTTTGCACCTGGATGAGGGCTCCAATTTAGCTGATGATTTGAGCAATCAAACTTTACAAATGAGCACCACTGAGCTTGAAGGCAAAATGAGTAAAGCTCACGAACTAGCTAGACGCTTCTCTTGTTTACCTAAAGAGCTCTACTTAATGTCTGATCGCATTGAACGCAAGGTCAATGAATTTTTGGGCTTAAAAGACACTATTAATAAGCTCACTCAAGAAGTTAAGAGCGCCCGTAATCTCTATGAGGAGCAAGCTAAAAAGCTCTCTGAGGCTCGTGTTGAGGTTGCCCGTGATTTGGCTTTAAAAATTGCCCAAAAGATCACCTCTTTAGCTATGCCTGATGCTCGTTTTGATATTACTATCCATAGAGATGAAGAGTGTCGTCCACGCCTTAATGGCCGTGATGAGCTATGCTTTATGTTTTCAGCCAACTTAGGACAAGACCTAAGACCACTAGCAGCAGTAGCCTCTGGTGGTGAGCTCTCAAGATTAGCTCTTACTATTGAGGTCTTAACCGCCTCGGTTAAATCTACCCCAACCTTAATTTTTGATGAGGTTGATACAGGTATTTCAGGACGAACTGCCTCTGCTGTAGGTTCTTTATTACATGAACTAGGCCAATACGTACAAGTAATTACTGTTACCCACTTACCTCAAGTAGCAGCCAAGGCCCATAGCCAATTTGTAGTCTCAAAGAGCAACGAACAAGGTGGAGTAAACTCTACTATAGCTATGCTTAATAATGAGGGCCGAGTAGAGGAAATCTCCCGTATGATTGGTGGTTCCATCATTACTGAAACTACTCGTAAGAGCGCCTACGAACTCTTGCATGATATTTAACTAACTAACTAACCAAGCAAATCCATCCCACCCTACATCTTTTGGCCACCAGGCCAAAAGATATAACCTTAACCCAGCTCATCACAGCCCTAAACTGCTCTACCCAGTCCTACACATCCTTGACTTTTCCTACACGGCACAGCTCTACTAAGCCTTGCCTTGCTACCCCATTAGGACATTATCAACTTGGCCATCAAACTATCTACCATTTTCCCACAATGTCCCATTACCCATGTATTCCTCTGGCACTTTCAGTCTCGTGAATTACTCCTGCCAAATCATACGATGATAGCGTTAGCTTCATGGCGTAGCCAATTTAAATCTACCCTGCTTCATTCTACGTAGTTACGCTTATGCGCACGCTATCGCTTGCCATTGCGCTGGCACACACTTACTCTGACCTGTAATGACGCTACGCTATCGCAAGTGCTGCTCTGCGCTGACACCAGTGCTGGCTCTGTGCTGTCGCAAGTGCTGCGCTGGCTTAGCAATGATGCGCTACAGGGGAGTGGCTCCTTGCTCATTGAGTTAGCTTTCTCTTGCTTAAATCTTAACTGGGCCATGTAGTTGTTAAGTAAACAGGATACTAAAGTAGCCCCAAGCTCTCTTAGCTGCTAGCACTGTTGCGCTCTTGCAGGCTCAAATTTGTCTTTACTGCCTATTTTTGATGGCATAAAAACAGATTTTTGCACCATTATTGCCCTTAAATACAAAAGGTTAAGACTGGTGACCCTTTTTAGTGAAAATTCTATTAAAATTCCTACAGCAATATTATTGAGCTCAAATTTCACCTATTTTTGCTCAGTCTTTACCTACTTATTATTTCGCTTTTCGATAGTTAACCACTTAGCTCTAGTAGATTAAGGTGTTTTTTTAATGACAACAATCATCACTTCCAACACTGGTCATGAGATAAGAAAAAGCTTCTTTACCATACGTCCAGCTGTATTGGATGATGCAGCAGCTATTTCTATAGTAGAGCTTAAAGCAGTTAAAGATGAAAATCGTATGGTTCCCTTAGGGATGACCTTAAACCAGCTGTTACATGTATGGCAAAGACGTATAGAAAAAAAGGAATATGAAATTTTTGTTGCCTGCTCTGTTGAGAATAGCGCTCGAGTTTATGGCTTTATTTCAATACAAGCTCATAGTAATAAAGAAGCCTATATCCACGCTATCTATATAGACCCTCAATACTATCGTCACGGTATTGGTTCTGCATTAATTAACTTTTGTGAAAAGATCTTTGCCCGCCGATTTTGCCCTAGCACTAAGCTCTATGTAGAGCCATACAATAGAATAGGATTACGCTTCTATAACCAGCTAGGCTTTAAACTAACAAACAAAAAATTCCACCATTTACATATATTAGTAAAGGAGTATTCCTCATGCTAAAAGTCTGCATTGTAGGTATTTCTGGCCGTATGGGACATGCCATTTTTGATTGCTGCCAAGGCATTGATGGCTTTAAAGTAGTCTCAGGTATTTCTAAAAATGATACTCAATTACCATTAGGCTTTAATGGCGAACTTGTAGACTCTGTTGAGAAACTCTCTAGTGCCCCAGATGTTTTCATTGATTTCTCCCGCCCAGAGTGTTCCTTAAAGGTTTTAAGCTATGCTAAAGAGCATGGTAGCCATGTGGTTTTAGGCACTACTGGTTTTAGTGAAGACGAGCACTCTAAAATTGTTAGCACCTCTGCAAGCGTACCAATTGTTTTTGCAGCTAACTTCTCTGTTGGTGTTAATGTTATGTTAGCCCTCATTAAGAAGACCTCTGCTATCATGCAGGATGCTGATATTGAAATTATTGAAGCTCACCACCGCTATAAGGTAGATGCACCATCTGGCACTGCTTTAGCTATGGGGCAGGCTGCAGCTGAGGCTCGTGGTGTTAAGCTCAAGGATGTTATGGTTGCAGGCCGCAATGGCATTACAGGTGAGCGTCAATACGGTACTATTGGTATTAGCTCTATTCGTGGCGGCGATGTTGTAGGTGAGCACCAGGCTTTATTCTTAACCGATGGTGAGCGTGTTGGTATTGAGCATATTGCAACCTCTCGTGCTACCTTTGCTCGTGGCGCTTTACGTGCTGCTTTATGGTTAGCTACCAAAAAGCCAGGTCTTTACAGCATGAAAGAAGTATTAGAGCTCAATCGTATCTAATACTTGCACTAAAACCAAAACCCAAAATTTAATAGGCCCAGTTTTCACCCCAAGGAAAATTGGGCCTTATTTTTACTACCAAAGCATTACCATACATTAGCAAGGCTTACCAAGACCACCTGCGCAGCTCGTTTGCAAGCTTGCCTGATACATGATTGCAGCCTGACAAGCGCTATCTCATGGCAGTATTTAAAAAGCTTGCTTGCTGCTTAACAGGCTTAGAACAGGCTTGTATCCTTGTGATTGCTTGTATTGAGAGAGCTAACTTTCAAAAAAGAAGCCCATTTTTTGGCAAATGAGCTTCTTGCTTTAGGTGAAAGTTTAAAATCTTTGTTTGGGATAAGTATTAAATCTTAAACTTACGAATATTGTCGTTTAGGATGCCAATTTGGTTAAAGGAGTTATTAACCACAGCGCTGGTTTCCTCAGCAATACCAGCTACATCTCTGGTAATATCAGTAAGTTCTTGCATGCTGTGTGAGATTTCATTAGAGGCATTGGTTTGCTCTTCGGCAGCAGCAGCAATTTGGGTAATTTGAGTATTAACGTCCTGTACATGATTGAGAACTTCAGTAAGAACACTATCTAATAAGGAAGTATCATCAGCTAAAGAGGCAATACCACTTACTGACTTGGCCATAGAATCATTGGCCTGATTAGCAACATCAACCATGCGCTCAACCTTATCAGTAATCTCGCTAGTAGAGGAGCTAGTACGACTTGCTAAAGCTCGAACCTCATCAGCAACCACAGCAAAACCACGACCTGCCTCACCTGCACGAGCAGCCTCAATAGCAGCGTTTAATGCTAGTAAGTTAGTTTGGGCAGCAATCTCATCAATGGTGTTAACAATACTATTAATGCTACGTGACTGGTTAACCATAGCCTCAATTTGCTGGCCATTAGCCTTAGTTTGTTCGGCCTGATCATAAATAGCGCTAATAGACTCTTTAGCCTTGAGCATACCTTCATTGGTTTTATCAGTGGAGGACTGGGCAATGTTAGCAGCCATTTCGCAGTTCTTAGCAATTTCTTGAGTAGTAGAAACCATTTGGTTGGCTGCAGCAGCTACAGTAATAGTTCTATTCTCACTATCAGCAGCATGATGCTCTAAGCGCTCTACTAAAGCATGAGCATGCTGCATTTCAGTGCCTAAATTATCAGCTAAAGAAATTAAGGTCTTAAGAACGCTGGAGAGTTTAGTACGTACATTTTCAAGTACATTAGAGAGATCACCAAACTCATCACTATAATGGCTCTTGCAAGACTGAGAGAAATCTTGATTTTCAATAATACGTAAATTAGTAATGGTGTGGAATACAGCGCCCTTAATGTAAGCAGAAGTAATAACAGCAATAATTAAGGAGAAAATAATAGCTGCTAAAGTAATAGCAATGACTACATACATAGGACGGGTATCAGCAACAGAGTCTACCTGAGCAAACACCTCTTTAATCATATTATTACTGACATAGTTAAACTTAATGAACATGGAGCCATAAAGAGGAATGATGTCGCTAGCATAAGAAGCAAGAGCTTCAATAGAGTTACCTTGCTCAACAAATGGGGTGATTTTTTTCTCTAAAATATCTAATACCTGATTAGCACCAGCTTTAATTTCTCTAATTTCATTAGGGAAATTACCAGGAACAAGAGCATTGGCATAGCGTCTAAAATCGTTAGCAGCATCAGAAACAGTGGCATGAGAGATAGTCTCAGAGCCAAAATCACCATTGCTAGCATAAACGAAAATCATATTTTGCAGCTTACGACCAGCCTCAGAAACACGCTCAATACGTTGATATCTCTCTTCTAAAGTCCAATGAACATAAGATGCCACATCTTGCGATTGTTTCATAGAAACCACAGCAGAGACTGCAATAAATAAGGTCATTACAATAAGAGCGCTAAAACTCAATAAAAGTTTGACTTTAATTGGAAGTTTATAATACCAACCCATTTTTAATAGTCCTATAAATGGCAAGTAGTACTAATACATGGAAAGTAGGCGTAAACCCTACCTATGATTCAAAGTAACCTGTAAAAAAACAAAAGAATTGCTTGACCAAAGCTCACCAAAAAACTTTAGCCTTAAAGATAAAACATTCCTGCTAATAAGCTCACAATTCTTGCTCGATAATGCATATGTTTGATTGGTATAACTCTCATACACTATAAGCAAGTACGTCGCACTACAACTTTTAATGTCAGAACAAAAAAAACTCTAAGAACTTTTAAGTACAAGCATGGCAATATAAATAAAACCTCTTAAAGTACTTCAGTAATAGGAAGTGCCTAAAATTTGTTTAACTAAGAGTAAAGATAACAAGCACGCTAAATAGAATCATTTAGCCCAACGCACTTTGCTTGATCTTTGGATAGTAAAATAATTTAGAAGATATATTTTGTTTCATAGTTATAACATCAAGTTATGATTAAATCCATATTCTTAAGAGGATTAAATTTAAATTACGATCTTGAATCACAAAATATACGATTTTCATATGGCAATAGAACCATAAAATTACTTGCACTCTTGACCAAAGTTTAGGATTTTTAAGCAAAATATTAGAACTCAAACATATTAAAAAAGCACAAAAGTTTCTTTAACTAATATCTATCCTTGAGCTGACCTTAAGAAAACTCTTATTGATTTGTATAAATACACTAAATGAATTTTTTTAGCACTTCATAACGCCAAGTTATCTAAACGCCATGCCCAAGCCAAGTACAGCCAACACCAAGTAAAGCAAGTGCAGGCACTTGCAACTCTGGCAATTGCGCTATCCCATACCATGGCGCAAACGCAAGTTCTGGCGCAGCTTCTGGCGTAGACTCTGGCGTAGACTCTGGCGTAGACTCTGGCGCAGGCACTCCCTTACACTTGCATTGGCGCATACGCATACGCATACGCAGACGCAAGCGCTAGTGAAAGTTACTGAAAGTTCGTTTACTGGTTAAACATAATAATCCTAGATAATTTCAGGCCTTTAGTCAGATCATGGTTGTAAATGAACTTTTGCAAACTTTCACTAGGCGCAGGGCACTATAAAATGAAAATAAAAAGAGGGAAGGTAAACTTGTTTTTTTAGTTGATAGTGAAAATGAAGTGAAACGAATGGGGATGAGTATTTGGAGGGAATTAGGAAGGTCAAAAAGCTAAGAGCCCTAGATTGCACTGTTTATGCAAAGCTAGAGCTCCTGCTTCAATCTTTTTTAGGACAAATTATTCTTGGTTAGAAAATTTGTTCTTATCTTTTAGGCTTAGATTACACCCTGAGCAATCATAGCATCAGCAACCTTACGGAAGCCAGCGATGTTAGCACCTAATACTAAGTTGCCTTCCTGACCGAACTCACGAGCAGTTTCAGCAGAATTCTTGTAGATGTTAACCATGATGTTGTGTAACTTGCTATCAACCTCGTCAAAGGTCCAAGAACACATAGAGGCATTTTGCTCCATCTCTAATTGAGAGGTAGCTACACCACCAGCGTTAGCAGCCTTAGCTGGGCCATAAGCAATCTTAGCAGCTAAGAAAGCATTGATAGCTTCGATGGTTGAAGGCATGTTAGCACCCTCAGCAACGCAGATACAGCCATTAGCTAATAAGGTCTTAGCATCCTCTAAGAAGAGCTCGTTTTGGGTAGCACATGGGAAAGCTGCATCACATGGAACAGTCCATACAAAGTGCTTGCCCTCTGGGTACTCATTTACTGGTACGTACTTAGCAGTTGGAACAAGCTCAGCATAGCGAGTTAAGGAAGCACGCTCAACCTCTTTAACCTGCTTTAAGATCTCTACATTAATACCATTGGTGTCATAAATGCTACCACGAGAGTCAGATACGGTAACTGGCTTAGCACCAACTTGGTATAACTTCTCACAACAGTAGATAGCTACGTTACCAGCGCCTGATACAGCACAAACCTTGCCCTCTAAAGAATCACCACGATCCTTTAACATCTCTTGAGCAAAATAAACGGTACCGTAACCAGTAGCCTCAGTACGAGCTAAAGAACCACCGTAGTTTAAGCCCTTACCGGTTAAAACACCCTCGTAAGAGGTGGTAAGACGCTTGTAAGCACCGTAGAGGTAACCAATCTCACGACCGCCAACACCGATATCACCAGCTGGTACGTCAACAGTTGCACCAATGTAACGGTGAAGTTGAACCATAAAGGCCTGGCAGAAACGCATGATTTCGTTATCAGACTTACCTTTAGGATCAAAATCAGAGCCACCCTTACCACCACCGATAGGGGTACCAGTTAAGGAGTTCTTAAAGATCTGCTCGAAGCCTAAGAACTTTAATACACCCTCATTTACAGTTGGGTGGAAACGTAAACCACCTTTGTATGGGCCAATAGCAGAGTTGAACTGTACACGGTAACCACGGTTTACCTGTACCTCACCCTTATCGTCAACCCACTGTACTAAGAAGTGGATAACGCGCTCTGGCTCGGTGATACGCTCTAAGATCTTATTCTTTTGATAAGCAGGGTTCTTATCTAAAGCTGGCTGTAAAGTGCCTAATACCTCTTGAACAGCCTGAAGGAACTCTGGCTGGTATGCATAACGGGAGGAAAGCTCTTCAAAAACCTGTTGTGAATAAGACATGGATTTTCTCCTAAAAGTAGATGAAAGATTGAAGTTGATGGTGATAATTTACGCATCCACACTTTTTGGATCAATAAAAATCTATCAAATCACCTAAAATTCATTTTTATAGCACCATAATAGCGTTTTATAGCACTATAAAAGTGCGCTATTTTTAAGAAAATTTTGGAGAAAAACATCTCTATTCTAGCTAGTGATTTTTTATATAAATACGACATTTAAGCCTTTTACGCAGAAAGATAACTAAATTTTTAAAGACACATTGCTCTATTTTGTCTCTAAAACAACTCAAAATCCCATTTCAAAAATAGTGCACAGATTTAAGCGTTCTGTGATGCATGTCACTCAAAAATCTGTAAAAAATCTCTAGACGTGTTCCAAAATGATTAATTAACTTTGATGAATATCAATACCAAAGTAAAAATATCTCATGCTCAATGCAAAACTTTCTACAAAAACTTAACTGAAACTCAAACTAAGCGCCTTAGTGTTCGATTAATTTTCATAAAACTCTTGCATACTAAAAAAAGTTAGGTATAATGTGCGCACAAACCGATGCGGATGGATGGCAGAGCGGTTGAATGCAACGGTCTTGAAAACCGTCGAGGATTGACGTCCTCCGTGAGTTCGAATCTCACTCCATCCGCCATCAGGGATGAAAAAATAAAAAGGCTTAGGCCTTTTATTTTTTGCCTTTTAACTAGATACAACCAATCTAAACAACGCCTCCCTATTCTCTCTTAGCCTCTCCTCAATCTACCACCACCTCAATAGCAGACACTGGACGCTAGCATTAGCGTTAGCGCAGCGCTATGGCATTAGCATTTACATAGGCATAGGCCAGAGCCATAGGCATAGGCATGGATATAGCTGTAGCTGTAGCAGCATCACTTATGGTTAGCAAACTAGCAAGTCCACTATCTGCTCTAAGACAGCAAACAAGCAAGCTAGCTAGCTAGCTAGCTAGCTTGCTTTGATTAAGTTGACGCTTGGGTTAGGGTAAGGGCATAGGCATGGCCTGTGGCTATGACATAAAAAAAGCTCATCTTTTTTCAAAGATGAGCTCTAAGTTTAACTATTCATCACTGCTACCTAAGCCCTTAGCAATTAAAGCATCTAATTTCATGCTTTCTTTTACTAAGCTATCAAATTCAAATTTGATATTTGGCATGTAGCGCATCTTTAAACGAGATGCCATGGTAGAGCGCACAAAGCCTGAGGCTTTATCTAATACCTGCATAGCCTCTTTTACTTTGGTCTCATCATCATCAATGAAAGAAACAAAGATAGTTGCATTGCGTAAATCAGGAGCTACATTAACCTCAGTCACAGTAGCTAAGCTAACACGTGGATCTTTAATTTCTGTAGATAAAATACGAGCAGCCTCTCTACGCAGTGAAGCGGCAATGCGCTCATTACGACCATAACTTTTAGGCATAAATCTTTCTCCCACAACCCACGTAATCCTACGTTAGTTTGTAAGTAGTTAACCATGCTATTGCTTTTATACTGTAGAGTATTAGCATCATAGCGGCTCTTGATAATAAAAAAGCTCCATACTTATCTTAAGTCTGAAGCCTTTTATATCTCTAAAGCCTTTTGTCAAACAAAAGGCCTTAGCTTATTGATTTTAAGGCCCTTAAAGCAACAGCTTTAAGAGTCTTATTAAGTCACAGGACTATAAAGTACGCTTAACTTCAACGTTCTCGAAGACTTCGATCTGATCGCCTACACGTACGTCTTGATAGTTCTTCACGCAGATACCGCACTCGTTACCATTTGGTACTTCCTTAACGTCATCCTTGAAGCGACGTAAAGAATCAAGCTCACCTTCGTAAATAACCACGTTATCACGTAATACACGAATTGGAGCTGAGCGCTTAACAATACCCTCAGTAACCATACAGCCAGCAATGAAGCCAAACTTAGGATGACGGAATACTTCACGAACATCAGCCAAGCCGATAATACGTTGTTGTACTTCAGCCTTAAGCATACCAGACATAGCACTCTTAACGTCATCGATAAGATCGTAAATAACGCTATAGTAGTGTAAGTCAACACCCTCAGTTTCGATAACACGACGAGCTGGGGCATCAGCACGTACGTTGAAGCCTACAATAATGGCAGAAGAAGCAGTAGCTAAGGTTGCATCGGTTTCAGTAATACCACCTACGCCAGAGCCAATAATGTTGACCTTAACCTCATCAGTTGCCAACTTGTTAAGAGCATCAGAAATAGCCTCAACAGAGCCCTGAGTATCAGCCTTAAGTACCACATTAAGCTCTGAAGCTTGATTGTCCTTGAACATGTTCTCAAGCTTGGCCTTTTGCTGCTTAGCAATCTTAAGCTCACGGAACTTACCTTGACGGAATAAAGCAACTTCACGTGCCTTCTTCTCATCACGTACTACAGTTACCTCATCACCAGCATCTGGCACACCAGATAAGCCGAAGATCTCAACTGGGAAAGATGGGCCTGCTTCATTTAAGTTCTGACCCTTTTCATTACGTAAGGAACGAACACGGCCATACTCGAGACCACAAAGAACCACATCACCCTTATGGAGAGTACCCTCACGTACTAAAATGGAGGCTACTGGGCCACGACCCTTATCAAGGCGGGACTCAATAACAACACCAGAAGCTAAGCCCTCAGCTACAGCAGTAAGCTCAAGAACTTCTGATTGTAACAAGATAGCCTCTAATAATTCGTCAACACCCTGACCAGTCTTGGCAGAAACTTCAACGAACTGAACCTCACCACCCATGGACTCAGGAATAACGCCATGTTGGATTAATTCATTAGTAACGCGCATTGGATCAGCACCTGGCTTATCAATCTTATTGATAGCCACAATTAAAGGTACCTTAGCGGCGTTAGCGTGTTGAATAGCTTCTAAAGTTTGAGGCATTACACCGTCATCAGCAGCTACTACAAGAACAACGATATCAGTTACCTGAGCACCACGAGCACGCATTGCAGTAAAGGCGGCGTGACCTGGGGTATCTAAGAAGGTAATACCAGAACCACGAGTATCTACGTGATAAGCACCGATACGCTGAGTAATACCACCAGCTTCACCAGCTGCAACCTTAGACTTACGGATAAAGTCTAATAAAGAGGTCTTACCATGGTCTACGTGACCCATAATGGTAACTACTGGAGCACGTGGTAATGCCTTAGCATCAACCTGACGGTCAGCTAAAATGGACTCTTCAAGCTCGTTTTCCTTACGTAAAACAGCCTTGTGACCCATTTCCTCAACAACGATCTGAGCAGTAGCTTGATCGATAACCTGGTTAATATTAACCATTTCGCCAAGCTTCATTAAGCACTTAATAACCTCAGCACCCTTAACGGCCATCTTTTGTGCAAGCTCAGCTACAGTGATAGTTTCACCTAAAACTACTTCACGAGATACTGGAGCTACTGGACGGTTAAAGCCGTGCTGTTGCTGGTTAGCCTTAGCTGCACCATTGCCACCACGTTGATTGCGAGCTTGAGCCTTCTTGCCAGGGCGATTGCGGTTATTACCGAAGTTTTGAGTCTCGCTCTCCTCACGCTTCTTAGCAACAGTCTTGTTGCGATCGCTATTGCGGTGACGACCACGGTTCTCTTCTTCACGCTCTTGACGGGCCTCAGCCTCACGAACATAAACAGAGGCGTTAGATAAGCTGTCAGACTCGTTAATGCGACGACGCTCTTCTTCCTCAGCTGCCCAACGGGCCTCATTTTCTTCAGCTAAGCGGCGAGCCTCTTCAGCTTGACGAGCAGTCTCTTCTTGTAACTTACGAGCACGCTCTTCTTCCTGGGCACGCTTTAACTTTTCGTTTTCAGCATCTTCTTCGGCCTTAGACTTGGCAGCTTGAGCAGCCTTGGCTTGAGCCTCAGCCTTAGCTTTAGCCTCAGCCTTAGCTTTAGCCTTGGCCTCTGCCTCTGCTTTAGCCTTTTCTGCCTTAGCTTTAGCTTCTGCTTCGGCTTTAGCTTTGGCCTCTGCTTGTGCCTTAGCCTTTGCTAATGCCTCTGCCTCAGCACGTTCTTTTTCCTCTTGCTCTCTACGAGCAGCTTCAGCTTGTTTTGGATCGAAGTTTAACTTCTTCTTGTGAACAACTTGAACCATTTTGCGTTTGCCTGTTGAATCCTGCACCTTAACAGTGGAATGGGCAGAACGATTTAAAGATAAGCGAGAAGACTTATCCTCATTATTCTTAGACTCATCTACCATGTATACTTTTCCTCTTTACTGTTGAGCTGCATTGTCTTGCGCAGAAGCGGCAGCATTGTCTTGAGCGCCATCTTCTTGGGCAAACCAGGTTAAATTACGAGCGGCCATAATAATGTCGCTTGCACGTTGCTCATCAATACCTAAATCTAAGAGATCATCAGTTGCTTGCTCTGCTAGATCCTCTAAAGTCTTAATACCATTAGCAACTAACTGCATAGCAAGTTCGGTATCAATAGACTGAATCTTCATAAGCTCTTCAGCGCCCTGCTTCTTAAGGGCATCTTCATGAGCAGCAAGAGCCTTCTTAGCATTCTCTTGTAAGGCCTTAACTAACTCTTCGTCTAAGCCTTCAATCTCTAAAAATTCTTCAGCAGGAACGTAGGCTACTTCCTCTAAAGTGTGGAAGCCTGCATCAGCTAATACCTGAGCAAAGTCCTCATCAATATCTAAGTTCTCAACAAAGAACTTAACAATTTGAGCAGCCTCTTGAGCTAATTCCTTATCCATTTCACTCTCAGCCTTAACTTGGAGGTTCCAACCTAAGACTTGAGATGCTAAACGAACATTTTGACCGTTGCGACCAATAGCTAAAGCTAAGTTTTCATCGGCAACAGCTAAATCAATGCTGTGTTTTTCATCATTAATAACAATACGTGAAACCTCAGCTGGCTCCATAGCATTAGTAACGTACTGTGCTAAATTTTCGTCCCATAAGACTACATCAATGCGCTCGCCACCAAGCTCATTGGATACTGCCATAACACGAGCACCACGCATACCAATGCAAGCACCACGTGGGTCAACTCTCTTATCCTTAGAACGTACAGAAATCTTGGCACGAGAACCAGGATCACGGGATACACCCATAATCTCAATAACATCTTGGCCAATCTCTGGTACTTCAATTCTAAATAGTTCAGCTAAGAACTCTGGGGCAGTACGAGAGCAAATTAATTGAGGGCCCTTACCTTCAGGCTTAATATCAATTAATAAGACACGAATACGATCACCACGACCAAAAGTCTCATGAGGAATCATTTGATCACGGCGTAATAAACCATCTGCACCATTACCTAAGTCCAAAATCATGAACTCACGGCCAGGACGCTTAACAGTGGCATTTACTACATGACCTAAACGCTCACGCTGCTCAGCAATTAACTGCTCACGCTCAGCATTCTTTACCTTCTGAGATAAAACTTGCTTAGCAGTTTGAATGGTAATGCGGTCAAAAGTTACTGAAGGAATCTCATCTTCAATGATGTCACCCTCAGCAATGTTTGGATATTCTTCACGTGCAGCTGCTAAAGAAATTTCTTGTACTGGATTTGGTAGTGGACCATCAGTATCCACAACTACCCAGCGACGATAAGTGGTGTAATTACCCTCTTTAGGGTCAATCTCAACACGTACGTCGATATCAACAGTGTACTTTTTCTTAGTAGCAGTAGCTAAAGCTGTTTCCAAAGCCTCGAAAATTTTCTCCTTTGGAATAGCTCTCTCATTGGAGAGCGCCTCGGCTATCGCAATGATTTCCTTACCCATTTGGTATAACCTCTTTAATGATGCCTTAGCATCTCTCCTAAATTAATGCCGAAAAATCTGGCACAATGCGCGCTAAAGATACATTCTCAAACGCGACCACAAATTCACTTTGAGCGTTCTTATCTAAAACAGTAAAAGAACCATCATCCTCTACTTTGATAAGTTTACCCTCTAGCTTACGGCGTCCTTCTGAGGCAATTTTTAATGACACGCTCACTTGCTCACCGACGCTCTTAGCTAAATGTTCCTTGGTGAATAAAATGCGATCTAAGCCTGGAGAGGAAACCTCAAGAATATAGGCTGGATCGATAAGATCAGCACTATCTAACATTGGGGATAAAGTGTTGGTAATTTCGCCACATGCATCAGCATCAACACCATTTTCACCTTCTACAAAAATTTGTAAATGAGCAGTGTTCTTGCCTACTCTATAACGTAAGCCCCACAGCTCCATGCCATAGGATTGAACAATCGGCTCAATGAGCTCTTGAAGCTTTTGCTCTAAACTTCCAGCCATTAATACCTCATAAACAAAAGGACAAACCAAGTAATCTTTTTTACCTGTATTTCATCATGAAATCTGTGCATAAATATGCTTTATGAACTATGGATAAGCACTAGAGCAAACTTTAATTCATATGCCTATTATGGATGTATTTTGGGATGAAAAGAGTGGCCAAAAGCCTTTGACAGGTAAATTCAAGAAACAAAAAAGCCCCGATAAGGGGGCTTCTTTTAAAAGTTGCACCTTTTTCGCAAGTGCAACTTGAACACTCTGTAATTCTATGAGAGTGCAAATTAAACTTGCACGCCATCGGGCGATGACGTAGTAGCAATGATTTTTTTGATGAACTTTAAAACTAAAAAACCATATTAGCTACCATTCTTTAATAGCGCTTAATGCTATTGTTGCGACTAACTAAAGTGGCTCAATTTATACCAAAATAATGCTAATAATGCAAGCAAAATCAAGAAAAAAAGCCTCGTTTGGGCAATTGATTAAGCCTTGATTTTGACTCTTTATGATCTGACAACCGCTACTTGAATCGCCAAAATACCAAGCAAGCTCACAAAAAATTATTCCAAATATTAATTATGATTATGCTATGCTTTTTTATATGTAGCTATTTTTAGATTCAAGACCTAAGGGTAAGACTCTGGTAGTTCTTGTAGGCTACAATTTTAGCCTTAGCAAGATTAGCAAATACCACTTCCTATACAGGTTAAACTTGCCTAACGTACAAGAGACAAGGACAAAACCTCATTGTCCTGAAACTTTTGTGAGAGAAAGATACCTTATATTATGCTTTTGCCTCTCTTGGTTAGATCTATGCCTATTGATTGTTAGTAGGAGAGCATTTTATGCCTGACTTTCGACTAAAAGTCTTTTACTCTGCCGCTAAAAACCTTTCTTTTACTAAGGCTGCTCAAGATCTGTTTATTAGTCAGCCTGCCGTTACTCGCCATATCAAAAACTTAGAAGATCAATACCAAGCACTACTATTTGAGCGTCAAGGCAATAAGTTGGTATTAACTGAGGCTGGCGACTTACTATTGCATCATGCTGAGCGCATTTTACAAGAGTATCACTCCTTACAATATGAAATGCACTTACTACATAATGATCATGTAGGACAATTGCGTATGGGAGCTAGTACTACTATTGCTCAATATGTACTACCACCTTACTTAGCTACTTTTGTTGAGGACTTTCCACACGCCGACATTTCCATGCTCAATGGTAACTCCAGATTTATTGAGCGCTCTTTAGATGAAAGAACTATCGATTTGGGCTTAATTGAGGGTATTACCCGTCTTCCTATGTTTACTTATACGCCCTTTTTAGAAGATGAGTTGACCATTCTAACTGCGGCCAAAAATAAAATTGGAACTAATGGCAACCTCTACATTGAGGAGTTTAAACGACTACCTTTAGTGTTAAGAGAGCGTGGCTCTGGAACCTTAGATGCTATTGAACAACGCCTCTTAGAACATGGCATTAAACTAACTGAGCTTAATATTCGCATTTATTTAGGTAATACCGAAGCTATTAAACTCTTTACTCAAAACTCTGAAAGCTTATGTATTTTATCTAAACATGCCGTAACCAAAGAAGTTAATCAAGGCCTCTTAAGACCTTTACGTGTCCCAGGCTTAAAATTCACTCGCTCCTTATGCTTTGTTCAGGCCCCAGGCCCTCAACAAGCTCTTGCTCTTCGTTTTATGGACTATGTCAAAAAAGAGGCCCTCAAAGCCACCCCTATTACTTTCTAAAAAAAATAAGTCCTAATTAATTGCCAACTAACATAGCAACCCCTGTAAAGTTGGCAATGGACATCCCTTCTAAAGAACCTACATATTCTCTTTTTCTACGCCCGCCCCGCCCCTACCGTCGCAATTACAGACTTTAAAGAACAAGCATCAAAAATTTTTTTAACAAAATTTGTAGTCCCAGTTAAATTGTTAGCCCTCATACTTTTAACACGAGCACATTCTATCATCTACATGATAACTAAGACGTAGGGGAGAGAGCTTAATAAATTGTTAGCCCTCCTGACTAATAAAATTATTTACATCAGAGAAAAATGCCCTTGGCTCACATACTGACAAGAGTCCGATTTTTGTAAATAAAGTATAAATAAATGGCCTTAGATAGTGGTATTTGAAAAATTAATTTTTACATTAACAGTTTGAATTTTAACAAACATTTTAATATTAACTGTTTGTAAAAAAATGTTTTATTTTAGCTAATCGTTAACGTTTGCGGAAAATCATTGCAAGTAAAAATCAGTAGTCATTATAACTTTTTGTTATGAGAGATAGTTAAATATCATTAGATCATTAGGCAAAGTTAGCGTATCTTACAACCACATCTTAAAGATGAGCTAAGTACTCACTTTACTATGCATTTTTAATTCTTTATTAGTAGGAAACAAATGTTTAAAAAAGGACATCGTGCAAACACCCTTAATGGTGTGTTATTGGTCGCTTTATTTTCATTGGCAGCTTTTTACATTTCTCAACTGCAAGTAGTTAAAAGCTTATCCTTAAGTCCTTTAATTGTAGGTATCCTCTTAGGAACTCTTTATGCGAATACTTTAAGAAGTAAGTTACCTCAAGAATGGGTTCCAGGAATTAAATTCTGTACAAAGCAAGTGTTGCGTACAGGTATTGTGCTTTATGGTTTTAGACTAACTTTATCGGATGTTTATGCTGTAGGACTTCCTGCCATTGTGGTAGACCTTATTATAGTCATCGGCACACTGGGCATTGGTATGGCCCTGGGCAAATTGTTAAAAATGGATAGCCAAACTACACTAATGACATCAACTGGTAGTGCTATCTGTGGTGCAGCTGCTGTATTAGGCGCAGAATCAGTAGTTAAATGCCCTAGTCATACCACCGCTGTTGCAGTTTCAACAGTGGTAATTTTCGGAACTATTGCGATGTTCTTATATCCAGTTATGTATCACTCTGGCTGGTTAAATGACTTAGGCGATATTGGAACAGCTATCTATACTGGCGCTACTTTACATGAGGTGGCACACGTAGCCGCAGCTGGCAATGCTATGGATCCTACAGATACTTTAGGTATTGCAGGCACAGCTACTATTACTAAGATGATTCGCGTCATGCTCTTGGCACCAGTGCTTGTAGTAATGGCTATTGCCCTTTCATATCAACGTAATAAAGCCTCAAACACTGACGGCAACAATGCGGTAAAAGAGCGCACTAAAATCACTATTCCATATTTTGCCATTGGTTTTATCGTGATTATTGCTCTCAATACTTTAATTGGAGAATATGTAGGTGTAACTAATGTTAAAGATATACCTTTCAATAGCACTATTGAATATCTCGATACTTTCCTTCTTACCATGGCTATGACAGCTTTGGGTATTGAAACCAGTATCGACAAGTTTAAGGCCGCAGGAGCCAAACCATTTGTACTAGCTTTACTACTCTTTGTTTGGTTACTAGTCGGTGGTTACTTCCTATCCTTGTACATTCCTCAGTTATTTATTTAACTTAGGAAAAAAATCTAAAGGCTAAACGGTGCCTATCACTCAAGTCTAGGTGATAGGTACAAGTTAAGAAAAAATACTAGGATGAAAACTGTTCTAAATACGATAAGAGTCAGTTCCACTTAATGGTTAGTTTCATGAACATGAATAGCTACAGTTAAGTAATTTTTCCAACCCTATTGTATTTTTACTGAATTTAGATTAAAAAACATACTAACAACTACAATGTCGCCAGTCATCTTGCATAGGGGTGGCTGGCATCCTAATAAAACTGTATCTGCACATGCTTTAAAGACGATCGTTAGTTTTGCTTATTATCTACCATTAACTCTATCATTGCGCCCCTATTGCGCCCCTATTGCGCCCAAAATCTCTCCTCGCCCCACCAAACCATTACCCCTACAGCAATTTCACAGCTACCTCTAAGAACTTGTTCATTGCCAAAGAAACAAATCACCAAAGCAGCAAAGTCCCAAAGCTAAACTCTCCACTACCACAACTTTTGTTGGCTTACGCTTGTAAAATAATACTTATTATCATTTAAAGCCTAAAATAGGCTCTTTCTTTAAATCAGCCCTCATCACAAAATATTTCATTAATGCTAAAATAAAACTTCGAACCGTAAACTTACAGTGGCTTGTTAATACTAGCCTTGGGATAGACTGTCATGATTACGGTTCGAGTTTTTTTAAGCAAAGCTCACCTAAGCTTAGTTGTAAGCACTAATCAAACCTTTGCTATGAATCCTATCCTTGCCTTTGCTGCCCTTACTATCCTAAATTACAAATTAAGCTTACGAGGATGCCCTTTTAGCTAAACAGTATCTGTTTAGTTGCTATTATTTTGTTTTTAATACCATGGCTAAATTCATCTCATCATTTAAGTATGTACTCTTAGCTCTTACTGCGCTGTTTTTAACATCTTGTGCTTCATCTTTACCAGAAGGTGCTAGCACCCCTAAGCTTAAAGTTGAAGGTCTGAGCCTTTCTAATCAAGACGATCAGCCTAAATTCGTAATTAGCTACACTATTGAGCATAAGTCTCAAAGTGCTTTGCCAATTAAGGCTATCGATGCTGATGTGTTCTTAAATAATGTCAAAGTGGCTACTTTAAGTAAAAAGATCACTAATGAAAATATTGCCCCTAATGAAAAGCAACAACTATCTTTAGAGGTTCCAGTAAACTTAGTAGGCGATGCCAGCATTGACTCTATGACCAACAATTCTTTGTTAGTACTACAAGGTTCTTGCGCTTTAACCGTCCACTTTACTGAAGATGAAGAGTTGGTTTCATTCCATCCAAGCAATAGCTACTCTGGCTTAGTGAGTGTATTGCGCTAACTACAGAATTAATTTTTCTTTCTAAATTAATATTATGAGTTTTGTTTAGTATTTTAGGTATTTACTATGGCTTTTCATGTTCGTTCTAGCCAATCTTTTGAGCCACGTGTAGGCACAGCTCAATTTGTCTTTGGCGTGATTTACGTTTTAATTACTTTAATTGCACTTTCATTGGCTTTTTATGTACGCTCTGAGGGTCAAGATGGCTATTTACAAATGTTTATGGCTGTCTTGTTTGCTATCATGGCTGTTAAGTCTTTCTTTATTGCCAGCCGCATTAAAAGCCTATTAAATAATGGTACTTATATTGAGGCTGAGGTTGACTCTTGTGAGCCAGTAAGAGGCATTACTGTAATTAAAGGCGTTATTGATGTCCCTGAGTTTGGTCTTATTCATATTGAATCTCGTTTAGTTGGTGAGGCTCCAGCTCACGAAATCAATCGCTATATGAAAGAGCACAATCAAAACAAACTACCAGCTTTAATTGTAGGTGTTAAGAGCAATCGTCCACGTGGTATGTTCACTGTTAAGTGCAAAAATGGCCACTTAGTTGAAGAATCCTTAATCTTACAAGAGCAAAAAGAAGCAGCAGCTCAAAAGGCCAAAGAGCTTGAGCAAGAGTTTGATGCCTTACAAGCAGCCCAAGATGCCAAAGCCGCAACAGCAGCTACCGCTGCTAGCGCAGCTGCTGATGCAGCTACTGACGCAGCCGCTACTGGCACTGCCAAGGCCGAAGAGGCCGAGGCCGAGGCACAAGCAACTGCTTGTCAAGGTGAGCAAGATAAGCCATTTGAGCAGGGTAAGAGCAACGCTCAAGAACAGTCTCAAGCTAACAAATAATCAAGTAAGAGCATCATTTTGATGCTACTTACTTATGGAATAATACTATTTTACAAAAGCGAACCTTTAGGTTCGCTTTTTGTTTTATAATCAAAAATCTTTTATTTTTGCGCTTGCATACTTAGCTTAGCTATCTTAGGATCTTAAGATCGTTTTTTGCAAAGCGCATAATTAAATAAGCGCATTAAGAGCATCATTTAAAGGTTAGCAGCAATAGAGCATGTGTCTAACCTAGCTATTATTAATTTGGAGCAGTTCAATGTCTCTTGTTTCTATCAAAGATGTATTAAACCATCAGTGCACTGTAGGTGATACCATCACTGTTGGCGGTTGGATCCGTACCCGCCGTGATTCTAAGGCTGGCTTTTCTTTCTTGGCTGTAAATGATGGCTCCTGCTTCAATAATCTTCAGGTCGTAGTTTCCTCTGATTTGAGCAATTACGAGAGCGAAGTATTAAAACTTACTACCTCATGCTCAGTAATGGTTGAAGGTCAGTTAGTTGAGTCTCAAGGTCAGGGCCAGGATGTTGAGCTTAAGGCTACTAAGGTACAAGTATTAGGTTTTGTTGAAGATCCTGATACCTACCCAATGTCTGCTAAGCGCCACTCTGTAGAATACTTACGTGAGTATGCTCACTTACGTCCACGCACTAATTTAATTGGCGCTGTAATGCGTATCCGCAACTCCTTAGCCTACGCTTTACACTCTTTCTTCCAAGAGCGTGGCTTTATGTGGGTTTCTACCCCTATCATTACTGCATCTGACTGTGAGGGTGCAGGTGAAATGTTTACTGTCACTAACTTTGACTTAGAAAATCTCCCTAAGAATGATCAGGGCAAGGTTGACTACAGTGAGGACTTCTTTGGCAAGCATGCTTACTTAACCGTATCTGGTCAGTTAAACGTTGAGACCTATGCTTGTGCTTACTCTAAGGTTTATACCTTTGGCCCAACTTTCCGTGCTGAAAACTCCAATACTACTCGTCACTTAGCCGAGTTCTGGATGTTAGAGCCTGAGATGGCCTTTACCGACCTTGATGGTTGCGCAGCTGTAGCTGAGGATATGCTTAAGTACGTATTTAAGCGCATCTTAACCGAGCGTGCTGATGATATGGCCTTTATTGCTGAAAGAGTAGATAAGAATGCTATCACTCGTTTAGAGGACTTCATTAAGGCTGACTTTGCTCAGGTTGACTATACTGATGCCATTGAGATTTTACAAAAGTGTGGCAAGAAGTTTGAAAACCCAGTTAAGTGGGGCATCGACCTTCAGTCCGAGCACGAGCGTTACTTAGCTGAAGAGCACTTTAAGTCTCCTGTAGTAGTTAAGAACTATCCAAAGGACATTAAGGCCTTCTACATGCGTCAAAACGACGATGGTAAAACTGTAGCTGCCATGGACGTATTAGCCCCAGGCATTGGTGAGATCATTGGTGGTTCCCAGCGTGAGGATCGTCTTGAGCTCTTAGATAAGCGCATGGAAGAAATGGGCTTAAACAAGGACTCCTACTACTGGTACCGTGATTTACGTCGTTATGGCTCCGTACCTCACTCAGGCTTCGGTTTAGGCTTTGAGCGTTTAATTGTCTATATTACTGGTGTAGGCAACGTACGTGATGCTATTCCATTCCCACGTACCCCACGCAATGCCGACTTCTAATTAAAAAGAAATAGATTAAGATTAATCTAAAAAAGCCTAGCTGTATTAAGCTAGGCTTTTTTCATAACTAAACTCCACTAAAACCTACCATAACTACCATGACCACATTGGCTATCTCTCCTATCATCACTACTATGGGCTTCTAAGTCCTACTGTGGCTCCTATGGGCCTTTATAGCCACTACTACCACGTCTACCCTATATGTCATTCAAGCTCATGCTAGGGCACTAAATTATAAGCAATGTGAATCAGCAAAAAAGCCTGGCTAATAAACTGCACATCAGTAGGCTGAAGGTGGAAGATGGACGCAGATTGCTCTTTGCAGATTGCTCTTTGCAGGCTATGTGTTACTGTTTGCTCAATATACTTATGCTGTTAGTAGTTTGAGCTAACATTGACGCTTAGACTGGCGCTTTTTGGGCTAGATAGGCTCTTGAGGGCTGGTGCTTTTGCCTATCTTTTGCCTAGCTTTTGTGAGCTAACAAACAGATTTGTAATTAAAAAAACATTCCCTACTAGCATACTAGTTTTTAGTCATATACTATAATAAGGTTATTAGCTATATTTTCAATGTAAATATCAAATAACAAACATAACTAGCAACTAGTACACTAGTGTTTAGTACTAGCTGGTTAGTTTACAATAACTAGAGCTTTACTTATTGTTTGGATACATTTTGCAACAGTTCTTCCCTTGCTTATCCTTACCAACGCTTTATCGATGATCACTTTTTTCGAGGAATCCTATTTATGTCAGTTGCTAACACTGTAAACCTTCCTAAACTTAGGCTTTATCCTAAAAAGGTCATCAGCCCGCAAATCTACGACTTTTTACGTAAGCACATTACTGAGACCACCATTAAGCCAGGCACTCTACTTTCAGAGAACTCTTTATCAGTTCATTTTAATGTCTCACGCCAACCAGTTCGTGAAGCTTTAATGCGCCTAAGCTATGAGGGCTTATTATCAGTATTACCTCAAAGAGGCTCTATTGTTGAACGCATTTCAGTAAGTGAATTAGTGCAAACTGTCTTTGTGCGTACTGCTATTGAAAAGGAATGTGTACTTAACATTACTAAACTTGATGAGCGCACTAAGAGACATTGTCTCAATCAAATTGAAAAGGTGCTTGACCAACAGCACAATATTAGCCATGACGATAATTTAAAGTCTAATTACTTAAGCTTAGATGATTTATTCCATGAGCGTCTTTGTGCTTTATCCAATGCTCCAATGGCCTGGAATACTATTCAAAGTATTAAAGGACAAATGGATCGTATCCGTTTCTTATCCTTTGAAACAGAAGGTCATGCCGATGGTGTTACCCATGAGCACGATGAGATCTTTGAGCGTCTAAAGGCCAATGATATTGATGGCACCTTAGAGCTCCTAACTGAGCATTTAAGCCAAATTATTAAGACTCACAAACCAATTATGAAGCGTTACAGCGATTGGTTTAGCGATGGCAGCAGCTCTTTTTCTGATGATTAATAAAAATAAAGCCCCTAATTACTTTAATTAGGGGCTTTATTTTAAAGTCTAATTGTCATCACTTTCAAACCATTCAGCATATTTCTTCTTAATGGGTTTATGAGTAATCATAACCTCATGCAAATGGCTATTTAACAGCTCTTTAGCTTTTTCAAAGTCATAGTTCTCAATACACTTTAAAATAGCCTCATGATCGCTAATTAAGCCCTCTAAAGGCGACTCTACACCCATAGATAAATAACGAATACGATCAAGCTGTCCCTTACATGATTGCACTACCTGCCAGGTCATAGCACAGTCAGAAAAAGAACAAATAAGCTCATGGAATTTATCATCCAAAGGCAAAAATGAGCCTGCTAAATTATTAGGATCGCTCTTATTCTTTTGCTCTTCTAAATTGTCTTTGAGCTTATTAAGGATTTTGGTGTATTTACCTACTGATAACTTAGCAATGTTATCAATACTAGAACACTCCAATGAGGAGCGAATAAACACTACTTGCTTTAAATCACTAACAGAAATCTTCTTAACTACAGTGCCTTTTTGTGGGATCACAGAAATTAAACCATCATGCTCTAAAGAGTTTAAAGCCTCACGCACAGGCTGACGAGACACTTTAAAATGAGCAGATAATTCGTTTTCAGAAATAGTAGAGCCAGGACGAATATTGGCAGAGGTGATCTGATATCGTAAAAACACATAAATTTGTGCAGATATGGTGGACTTGGTAGATAAGCGTAGTCTTGGCAGTTCCATAATATCAAAGCACCCTATTAACCCATAAAAGACTAATTGAGGCGCATCCTCCGTAAATTTAAGTAAGTGAAATATAGAGCTGTAGGCGGCAACTCTCATCAAATTTTTTTCATACTAACCATAGCGCATATAGGCTCAAGGACACTAGTAGCCCAGTTGTAACTTAGTTTTATAGTTAGCATACGCTTTTTTTAAATAAAACAAAACTATCAAAGCTTAAGAATGTGAGCTTTTTAAACTACCAAAGTTAATTCTTTCTCGTTAAATAAGCTTAAATAGCGGTGAAATTAATACTGGATCCTTGGATCCAAGTTACTCCATCTACGAGCTTGAACCATTGTGACACCATTGAGCTTTGAGCTTTGTTATGAATTGCTCTGCTTTTTTACCCACGATGTTAAGTCCGCAAAAACTATAGATAACTACTAATAAATTAGGCACCCGCAATAAAAATTACTAAGGTGCCTAAAATATGATTTCTCTTATCGCATGAAATTATTTTATTTAGCATAGCCTGGCTATAGCTTAGCAAGACAGTGCTGCGCTGTGCCCAGCTTAGCTTAGCTTAGCTTTGTTTTGCTCAGCTGGGCTCTGCTTTGCTTAGCTGTTCTTTGCTTCTTAGAAGTGGATTTGAACCTTCATGGTCTCTGGGGATAAGGCAGCATCCATAGCCTTTTGGATGTCCTTGGCCTCATAAGAAGCACTTAATAAAGGAAGAGGATCAATTAAGCCACGCTCTAAGGCACTTACGCATGGACCAAATTCCTCATAGAAACGGAATACTGATACCCACTTTAAGCCCTTAACTGCAAATGCGCCAAAGTCAGTTGGCTGGTGGCCAGAACCATACATACCTACTTGAGATACTACACCCTCAGGGCGAGTCATCTTCATAGCTTGAGTAGCAGCAAAACCATTACCAGTGGCTTCAATACAGCAATCAAAGTGGCCCTTGTTCTCACACCACTTCTCAATTTGCTCTGGATTGCTCTTAGAATTGCATACCTCATCAGCACCCATCTTAAGAGCAATGTCTAATACTTGATCTCTAATGTCTACTACAGTTACACGATCAGCACCTAAGGTCTTAGCAGCGGCAGCACATAAGCAGCCGATTGGGCCTGCACCCATTACTAAAACATTTTTACCAATCACATCACCTAAACAATGTACACCGTTGTAAGCAATACCTAAAGGCTCAGCAAAAGCAGCCACCTCAGGCTTCATGTTCTTAACTACACGGCATTGGGCCTTGTGTACTACTACCTTTTCAGAGAATAAGCCTTGTACATGAGGGAAGGTAGCAGCAGAGCCTAAGTGACGCATATTTAAGCAATAAGAATACTTGCCTACTTTACAGTACTCACAATCAAAACATGGACGAGCAGGACGTAAAATTACCATGTCGCCAGCCTTTAAGCCCTCGACATTAGCGCCAACTTCCTCAACGATACCGCAGCCTTCATGACCCATAACAATAGGCTCACGGACAACAATAGCTGTACCAATGCCGCCTTCGGTATAGTAGTGCTGATCAGAACCGCAAATACCGCCAGCTAAAATTTTAACTTTAACCTCATCAGCTTCCTTGATAACTGGCTCTGGAATATCTTCAAAACGAATATCACCCTTACCATGGAGAACACATGCTTTCATGAAAAACCTCACTTTATGTACTGATAACGCCAAAGAAAGTTAAGCGTACTCAACATATTAACTGCATTAAACTTGTTAACTTGGATCCTACAATACAATGACTAAGTAATAATTGATTGTCTGTCACATAATTTAAAAGAAATATTCATTTTGAGCAAGTTATCTAAATAATAGCGCATAAAAGTAAACTGTTTATGAATGGCTTTAAATAAGGGCTTTATCGCTATATAGGGATAAAAGTTATTAGTTAAGCAATACGCACAAAACTGTGATCTACTTAACAAATCAAACAATCTTGAATCCTTGTATACAAGATGCCGCTATGATGCATTCTTATGCCAAAAATCGGCAATATCTACCCCCTATTTTTTGCAAGTTATTTTTAGCAAATAGTGCAAAGTGTGATGCACCCCTCAAACATATGTCTGTATTTTGGATATTCTTTACACATCCCAAAAAGATTGGGATCCCACTATTTGATCGTTGGATAGCGGTGCTTATTATTGTGATTTGAGGATTGTCGCATGAAGTTATTAAAGTCTCTTTTAGCTGTAGGTGCTGCCGCTGTTTTAGCTGCTACCCCTTTAAGTGCTGCTCAAGCTAAGAGCTATCGTGTTATTTTTGCAGGTTACTTTGGTCCTGATCATCCAAACTCCAGAATGATGGAGCACTTCAAAAATGAGCTCGAGCAAGTATCCGACGGCCAATTTAAGGTTACCTTAAAGCCAAATAACGAAGCTGGCGGTGAAGAGAAGATCATGGAATTGTGCAAGAGAGGCACTATCCAGATTGCACAAGTTGGTGGCTTAATTAAGAATGATGAGCCAATGATTGGTGCTTGGGAGCAGCCATTTGTTATTAATGGTTGGGATCACGCACGTGAAGTATTCTTATCTGGTGGCATGAAGCAATTTGAGGGTGACTACACCGCTAACTCAGGCGCTCGTATTGCTGGCGTAATTGTAAATGGCTTCCGTCAGATTTCTTCTTCTTTCCCTGTAACCAACATGAAAGAACTCGGTAAGATGAAGATCCGTACTCCATTAAATGAAGTATTCGTACAATTATTCAAGGCTTTAGGCACTAACCCAACTCCTCTCCCAGCTACTGAGCTCTACACTGCTTTAGAGACCAAGGTTGTAGATGGCCAAGATAACCCATACTCAATGGTTAAGTCCATGGGCTGGTGGGAAGTTAACAAGTACATGCTTGAAAGCCGCCACATTTTCTCCCCAACCTTCGTGTTAGTTAACGACAAGTGGTACGGCAAGTTAGACGATCAAGCTAAGGCTTGGTTCGATACTGCAATGGACAACGCTGTTAAGTACAACTGGGAAATCTCAGAGAAGGATGAGGCTGATACTGTTGCTTTCTTCAAGCAAAATGGCGTAACTATCACTATTCCAAGTGCAGAGTTTAAGGATCAAATGGTTAAGGCAGCTCAACCTGCATGGGATTGGTTTGACGCTGAGGTTCCAGGCTCTAAGGCTATCCGTGACTACTGCGCTAGCGTAGATCCAGCTAAGAAATAATAACTTTTAGCTTCAATTTATTTAAAGGCTAGGCACTAGTCCTAGCCCTTAAGCTAGGCCCCTGCGCCTAGCTTAAGTAACAAGTTTCAAGCAACTTAAGCGCTAATTTTCTTTTAATCAAGAGCTTGATTCAGACCAAAGCTCACCGCAGACACTCAAAAGTATTAATCAACAGAGCTCTTTTTTTTAATTTTATAAAGTGCTCGTACACATTTAAAAAGACAATTAGCTTAGCTCTTTTGGTTAGCACCTCGGCTAAAAGCATTTTTTCTGATAATTAAATCTCCATTTTATAAGCTTTTATTCTAAGTAAGTTTTTCTTACCTTGGGATTACTACGCCCAAAATTTATAAAGTGCTCGAGCACATAATTATCACAAAAAGTACTTAAAGCCCGCATTTACACAAGCAACCGTATCTTATTAAGTTAGCTGAACTAATTTTCCCAACTTTTTGCCACAATTGTATAGGTATTTGTTTATGGAAAATCTGATCAAAATTGCCAGTACCATCAACAAAGGATTGTGCTGTGCCTTGCTTCTAACCATGGTGGGCTTTGTATTTGCCAATACCGCCCTACGCTATTTCTTTAATTCAGGCATCATTATCACAGAAGAGCTTGTTAGATACTTGTTCTTATGGGCCATCTATTTAGGTATTGTGTCTGTTTGGTTTACTCGTGGCCATATTCGTGTTACCACAGTGACCGATCGCTTAACTCCAAGACAAGCCATTTACTTCTCTGTAGTATTCGAAGTTGTCTCCCTTATTGTGTTATTAACCTTAAGCTATGGCTCTTATTTATACTACATCGATACTACTACCGTAGGTCAGGTAACTGGTATCCCTTATTCAGTAATGATTTTAGCTGTCCTTATTGGTACTTTCGCTTGCTCTGTAATTAGCGTTGCTCATATTAAGCAGGACTTAGCTTTATTAAAGCATGACGATGCCACTTTAGAGCGCTTAGCTAAAGAAGCCAACGCCCTAACTGCTGATAGTGCTGATCAAGAAAACATTAGCAAGGCAGAAGCTGCTGCCCAAAACAAGCCATCAGACTCTGATAAATAAGAGGTAAGGTTCCATGGAATTATTTATTTTCTTAGGCTCACTGTTTACTCTCTTGTTTACAGGTATGCCTATTGCCATTGTGCTCTTTATTTGTTGCTTAATCCTATTATGGTTCTTAGATATGGGCGATCTTCCATATCAGCTCTCTTTCCAAGTAGTGAGCGGAACTGATAACTACATTTTAATCACTGTGCCTTTCTTCATCTTAGCTGGTGAAATTATGAAGCATGGTGGTATTTCTAAGCAATTAATTGAATTTGCTCAAGCTATTGTAGGTAGATTTAGAGGTGGTTTAGGCTACGTTACCATCTTAGCTTGTATGCTCTTTGCTGGTCTTTCTGGTGTTGCTATTGCTGACGTATCTGCTTTAGGCGGTATGTTAATCCCTATGATGGTGGCAGCTGGCTATGATAAGTCACGTGCTACTGGTTTAGTATGCTCCTCAGCATTGACCGCTCCTATTATTCCACCATCACTACCTATGATTATTTTAGGTGTTACCGCTGGCCTCTCTATTGGTAAGCTCTTTGTGATGGGTATTGTTCCAGGCATCTTATTAGGTATGTCCATTATGATTGCTTGGTTCATTATGGTACGCCGTGACGGTATTACTGATGTTGTTAAGGTACCAGCTAAGGAAATTTTACCTATCACCATTAAGGCCCTCCCAGCCATCATGTTACCTATCATTATTATTGTAGGTATTCGTATGGGTGCCTTTACTCCAACCGAGGGTGGTGCTGTAGCTTGCGTTTATGCTTTCTTAGTTTCTACTTTAATTAACCGTCAATTAAAGCTCTCTATGATCCCTCAGCTTTGCTACGATGCTATGCGCTCTACTGGCGTGGTTATGTTCATCGTAGGCGGCGCTAGCGCTGTTGGCTGGATGATTACTATGGCTGACGTACCAGCTCAATTAGTTGAGCTCATGTCAGGCTTAGTTGAGCACAAGATCTTATTGTTAATTGTTCTTAATATTCTGTTATTAGCCTTAGGCATGGTAATGGATATTACCCCAATTACCTTAATCTTCACCCCAGTATTATTCCCTCTCGTTGAGGCTGCTGGTATCGACGTTTACTACTTTGCTGTCATCATGATTATTAACTTATGTTTAGGCTTACTAACACCTCCTGTTGGTACCGTGCTTTACATTGGCTGCTCAGTAAGTAACTTAAAGATGGGTCAGATTGTAAGAGGTATTGGTCCATTCTTAATCGCCGAGTTCTTATTCTTAATTGTCTGCTTATTATTCCCAGCTATTATTACCGCTCCAGCTTCATGGTTCGGTTATTAAAAAGCATATATATTTTTAGCACTTAAACTTATAGCCAGCGTGTATATCCTCCATTATTGCGCTGGCTATTTTTTTTAGCTCTCAAGCCCCTAAGCTCCAGTGCGGCCTGCGCTCTGCGCATTGCGTCATGCGCATTGCGTCATGCGCATTGCGCCCTACGCTTAGGTTACCTGCGCTTAGCACCTAGCTCCCTACGCTTTGCGCAAGTCTTAGCCCACGCTTTTAGCTATTGGCAAGCTTGGGCAGGAGCTAATTGGTCGTGATTTGATCTGGTGATGGCAAGAGCTAATTTTAGCTTTGCTTTGGCGCGCTTGTGGTTAAATAGCCCATAAAAACAAGATCTATAATATAATAGCTACGTTTTTTTATACTATATTAAGCTTACCTAGCGGCCATCCAGACATAGAGAAGAAAGTTACTTTTTATTAAATTTTCTTTGTGTCAGGATCATGCAAAGCTCTATTATCTAGACAAGGAAAGGGATCTTTATGTCCGTTGCATGTACGGTTGTGTTACCGAAAATTCGCATTTCTTCTCAAAAATCTATTAGTCCACAAATTTATGATTTTTTAAGAAAACACATTACTGAAACTACTATTGTGCCAGGCACTACTCTTTCAGAAAATGCTCTTTCCGAGCAGTTTAATGTGTCACGTCAACCAGTACGTGAAGCCTTGATGCGCCTTAGCTATGAAGGACTACTCTCAATTTTGCCGCAACGTGGCTCAGTAGTAGAGCGCATTTGTATTAAAGAGCTTGAATATACCTCTTTTATTCGTGGCGCTATTGAAAAGGAATGTGTTGGTAATATCGTAAACTTAGAAGAAAAGGTTATTAATAACCGCTTAGGACAATTAAAAAAGATCTTAGATCAGCAACGTAATATTGCTCATGATGATAACTTGCGTGCTAACTATCTAAATTTAGATGATCGTTTCCACCAATGTCTATGCTCTTTTTCTATGTCAGATATGCCATGGAAAACTATTCAAAGCATTAAAGGCCAAATGGATCGTATTCGCTTTTTATCTTTAGAGGGTGTTTCACCAGTTGATGGCATTACTGATGATCACGAAGAAATTTATAACTACTTAAAAGAGCGTGATATCGAAAACTGCCAAAAGGCAATTACTACTCACCTTCACCAAATTATCAATGTTCATCAAACCATTGTTCAAAAATACAAGGATTGGTTTACTTTTGACTCCTTGCAAGCTATGAGCAAGAGAGCTAGCCAAGAGGACGATAGTCTTTAATTTTCTATAAGTTAGGTAAGCAAAAGGCTCTATGTTGTTAACAACATAGAGCCTTTTTTAGTTTGGAACTAACTAATAAGTAATTAGTCCATACGCTTGAAAATTAAAGAGCCATTGGTGCCACCAAAGCCGAAGCTGTTGGAAATGGCGTACTCAATGTCATGCTTGAGGGCAACGTTTGGAACTAAGTTAAAGTCACCAACTTCCTCAGCAGGATTCTCTAAGTTGATGGTTGGAGGACAAATTTGATCACGTACAGCTAATACAGTGATAATAGCCTCAATAGCGCCTGCTGCACCTAATAAGTGGCCAGTCATAGACTTGGTAGAGCTCATTACAGTGTTCTTAGGAGCATCACCAAAAATAGCCTTAGCAGCACGTAACTCAGAAATATCACCTACGTGAGTTGAGGTACCGTGAGCATTGATGTAACCAATCTGACAAGGCTCAATACCAGCATCTTTAATTGCATTTTGCATAGCACGACGGGCACCATCGCCATCCTCTGGGGTAGCAGTCATGTGGTAAGCATCGCCAGACATACCAAAGCCTACTAACTCAGCGTAGATCTTAGCGCCACGAGCCTTAGCATGCTCATACTCTTCTAATACTAAGACACCAGCACCATCGCCTAATACGAAGCCATCACGGCCCTCATCCCATGGACGGGAGGCCTTCTCTGGCTCATCATTGCGAGTAGAAAGAGCCTTTAGCGCACTAAAGCCACCGATACCCATTGGGGTAGAGGCCTTTTCTGCACCACCAGCTAACATTACATCAGCATCACCTGCTGCAATTAAACGAGCAGATAAACCAATAGCATGAGTACCTGAGGCACAAGCTGTTACAGAGGCTAAGTTAGGGCCCTTTAAGCCTTTAAGAATAGATAAATGACCTGAAACCATGTTGATAATGGTTGAAGGTACGAAGAATGGGCTAATGCCCTTAGTGCCCTTTTGGGCTAAACCATTGATGTTCTGCTCGATAAGACCTAAGCCACCGATACCAGAACCAATCATAACACCACAACGCTCGGCGTTCTCTTCAGTGATTTGTAGCTTTGAATCTTCAAAAGCCATTAATCCAGCAGCAATGCCGTACTGAATGAACGGATCCATCTTGCGCTCGTCTTTGCGAGTAATACCCCAGTCTTCAGGCTTAAAATCCTTAACTAGGCCAGCGATTTTTACGCTAAAGGCGCTGGTGTCGAAATGCTCAATGGTGGAAATGCCGCTCTTACCAGCGAGTAAGGCCTTCCATGAATCTTCTGCGGTATTGCCCACTGGACTTAACATGCCAAGACCGGTCACTACTACCCTGCGCTTTTGCACCGTTAATGCCTCCAAAAAAATAAAAATTGTGCTTAACACTCTTAGACTGATGGATGCTTCTTAAAAGGACACGCCTTTTAGCATGGTATTATCAGTCTCAATCACTAGATCTAATATGATTTGTATTAGATCTCATGTTTAATAAAGATTAACCATCACCACTATCTAATTGTCCTTAACATAGCGGTTTTGGGCGTTAATCTTTAGCAATAAATCAACCAACCAACATTATCACACTTATTAGTGATCTACAAACGACAATTTATAGTCAATCAAAAAATTTTTGCTTAGCTATAAACAAAATAAGCAAGCCAAGGCTTGCTATTTTATAAGGAACTAAAATTGTCCCATGGGAGGTCAAGATTAATACTTTTGCAAATTACCAACGGCTCGGCTTATAAAAGCTCCGCCGCTGGGTTCACACAAGTATAAAACGGCTTACACCGCTACTTGTATTACTCTTGGTGTGACTTGATGTAGTCAATAGCAGCCTGAACAGTATTGATTTGCTCGGCTTCCTCATCAGGGATCTCAGTCTCGAACTCTTCTTCTAAAGCCATTACGAGCTCTACAGTATCTAAAGAGTCAGCGCCAAGGTCATTGACAAAAGATGCACTTGGAACTACATCCTCTGGATTTACACCTAACATGTCAACAATAATCTTCTTTACGCGTTCTTCAATGGTCATATCGCTCATTTCTAACCCGTCAGAGTGCGCTAGCACTTCTGTCCTTTAGTTAAAGTTAACCAACCTTAGTTGGCAAAAAAAATAACGTAGTGGTCCAAGTAAAAAACTTAACACCACCTCAATATTGGACGTATTCCTATTAGCAAAACCTAGGAATCCTACTAGTCCCAATAAAAATATGGGCTTGTGTCGGCGGGGTCTTGCTGCTGAACGCTAATGCTATTCACCAAACAAGCTCTTAGGGCACGTCCTGCCCTGTTTAAGCGCTTATTTTAAGCTATTGTCATCTCAAAGCAACTACTAGAGCAACATCGCCTAAATTACGCAAAGCATCAAACGGTTCTGTTATTGACAACAAGAACAGTTCGAGGCTGATTATATACAATTACTGCCCTTATTGGTAGCCTAGGCAGAGTAAAATAGGCCTAAATTTCTATTAATTTGTTCAGGTTCACAAATTAATAGTATCATTTTTGTAATGTTCATTAGGCCTTATAGAGCAAGCAAAGGCAATACTTACCTAGATAAAAAACTAGACTACCAAAAAACTATTAAACGCAGTACATACCGCCATTAACATCTAAAGTGGTACCAGTGATGTACTTACCACCATCAGATGCTAAGAATACTACAGCATTAGCAATATCCTCAGCTGCACCCATACAACCAAGAGGAACAGCCTTTAATAAGTTCTCCTTGATCTCATCGGATAATACAGCGGTCATATCAGTAGTGATAAAGCCTGGGGCAACACAGTTTACTGTTACATTGCGTGGAGCTAACTCTTTAGCTAAAGACTTAGAGAAGCCAATTAAACCAGCCTTAGCAGCAGCATAATTACATTGGCCAGCATTACCAGTCTCACCAACTACTGAGGTGATATTAATAATGCGACCATTGCGCTTCTTCATCATGCCACGCATTACTAATTGGCAAAGCTTAGATACGGCAGTTAAGTTGCAAGCAATAACTTGATTCCACTCTTCATCTTTCATACGCATAAAAAGATTATCACGAGTGATACCAGCGTTATTTACTAACACATCAACGCTACCACCAGCCTTCTCTTCTACGCTCTTTAAGAAGTCAGCAAAAGTCTCTGGCTCTAAAGAGTTTAAAACTAAGCCATAGCCCTTACCGTTTAAGTAAGCAGTAATATTATCAGCACCACCTTGTGAGGTAGCAGTGCCAATTACAGTAGCATTTAATTGTGCAAAAGCCTGAGCAATAGCCTGACCAATACCACGGCTAGCACCAGTTACTAAAACTACCTTGCCAGAAAAGTCTAAATTCATAATTAAAAAATCCTAAACTAACTTACCACTACAGTGCTAAATTAAGCCTCAAGGCTCTGTAAAACCTTAGCAATATCCTCGTCGCTAGCAATATTGCCAGTAATTAAGGTCTTATCAATCTTGCGATTTAAACCACAAAGAACCTTATTTGGACCAACTTCGATAACAGCCTCAATGCCATTAGCCTTCATATTTTGTACTGTTTCTACCCAACGAACAGAACCAATTAATTGCTTAACTAAGCAATCAATAATAGCAGCAGGCTCAGTTACTGGGGCTGCCAATACGTTGGCATAAACAGGCATGGAAGCTGGAGCAATATTAATATCAGCTAAAGCAGCAGCTAACTTATCAGCAGCGCCTTGCATCATAGGACAATGGGATGGAACACTTACAGGAAGGGCAACACAACGACGGGCACCGTTTTGAGCAAAGTACTCACCAGCACGAGCCACTGCCTCTTTAGCGCCAGAAATAACTACCTGACCTGGAGTATTGAAGTTTGCAGCCCAAACAGCCTCACCCTCTTTACTTACAGCAGCACAGCCATTAACAATGACATCGTCATCAAGGCCTAAAATAGCCATCATGGCACCAACGCCAGCAGGAACAGCCTCTTGCATAGCCTGACCACGTAAACGCACTAAGCGCACAGCATCATAAAAAGAAATAGCATTAGCAGCTACTAAAGCTGAATACTCACCTAAAGAGTGACCAGCACAAGCTACAGGTAAATTGTCACCCAAAGCCTTACCTAAGGCACGGTAAGCAGCAACTGAGGCGGTTAAAATAGCTGGTTGAGTAATTTCAGTCTTATTTAACTCACTCTCTGGGCCTGTTAATACAATCTTCTTTAAGTCATAGCCTAAAGCGTCGTTAGCCTCTTCAAAAGTCTTGGCTACAATATCATTAGCCATAAAAGACTCAAACATGCCAACGGACTGAGAACCTTGACCTGGAAAAACAACTGCAAATGACTTCATAAATTCATTCAGGCAAGCGCATGCTTACCTGACTCCTGTCGATGTTAAAAAATCTATTTTAATCCACCTTCATTAAATCACTATCTTAATAAGAACATATGAGTTCTTGCCTAAAATTGACAGCTTAATCACACAAGATAGGAAAACAAAGGAATATATCAGGATGGATTTAGTATGAATAGTTTAAGGCTGCTTACTCTCCTATAAAAATAAACTTTAAGGAGAGTACAGCCGTTTTTAGATAAGAAAATACTGATAGGTGAATTTTAGTAACGGACTAAAGCAGAGCCCCAAACAAAACCGCCACCAAAAGACTCTAATAAAATGGTCTGACCACGTTGAATACGGCCCTGACGAACGCCCTCATCTAAAGCTAAAGGCACTGAGGCAGCAGAGGTATTACCATGCTTATCTAAAGTCACAATTACTTGAGACATATCAAGCTTAAGCTTGCGTGCAGTAGCGCTAATAATTCTTAAATTAGCCTGATGAGGAACTAAAAAGTCAAGCTCATCCTCGCTAATATTAGCCAGATCAAGGGTATCTTTTACCAAGTTAGCTAACATAGTAACAGCATGCTTAAACACCTCATTACCCTTCATAAAGAGATAAGCATCATCGTTAACGCTAGTGCCTCTCTTTGGATAAGGAAGACGTAATAAGTCGCCACAAGTAGGATCAGAGGATAACTTAACAGCTAAAGTGCCTTGCTCCTCAGATGCGCCTAATACAATGGCACCTGCACCATCACCAAATAAAATGATGGTAGAACGATCTTGTGGATCACAAGCACGAGATAAAGTATCAGAGCCAATTACTAAAACATTCTTGGCCTGACCTGTGATAATCATATTGTGAGCTACGCTATAGGCATAGCTAAAACCAGCACAAGCAGCTGCTACGTCAAAAGCAATAGCACCCTGAATGCCTAGTCCCAAAGCAACTTCACAAGCGGTAGAAGGGAAAGCATTTTGAGATGAAGTAGTAGCACACACAATAGCATCAATGGCACTAGCCTCTAAGGATGCAGCTTGCAATGCTTTTTTGGCCGCCTCAATACCCATAAAGGCAGCAGTCTCTTGAGCAGAGGCTACACGTCTTTCATGAATGCCAGTACGCTCAACAATCCATGTATCGGAGGTTTCAACCATCTGCTCTAAATCGGCGTTAGTTCTAACTTGGACAGGTAAATAACCGCCAGTACCTAAAATTCTGCTATACAAATGCTTCACCACTCTCTGCTGGGGAAAAGAAAGTTTAAAAGTCTAAATCGCACATTTTGCCATTAAACTTACAATTATGGTAGGCCATAACGAAAAATTATCATAGCACTGAGCATTAAACTACGGGCTCAAATTACACATAGTACAATAGAGCCCTTAACAAAACTTAACAATACACCAATGAAATTATTTAATCATTAGCAGCTCTTCTTGAACTTTATCAGCCAAAGACGCATGAGCTGCTCGGGCTGCCTCTACTACAGCTACAGCTAAAGCCTCTTTGCCTGCGCTGGCATGTGATTTAATCACTAAGCCATTTACTCCTAAAAGCACTGAGCCATTATATTGCCATGGCAATAACCATTCAGGACGAGCCATCTTACCAAAGAATTTCTTTAAGCCCGTTGCGTTGGCATATAAATCAGCTACGCCCTCGGCTGCTTTTAAGGCTACATTTCCTGTAAAACCATCGGTAATAATGACATCAGCATCGTCACAGAAAATTCTATTAGCCTCAATAAATCCCGTAAAATGTAGATTTCTATCTTGCTCTAGGTATTGTTTGGCCAGCTTTACCATAGTCGAGCCTTTACCCATTTCGGTGCCAACATTTAATAGAGCAATACGAGGAGCATCAAGTTCCAGCGATATTTTAGCAAAAGCACTACCTAAACATGCAAAATCAAACAGATCTTGAGCCTGACAATTAGCATTAGCGCCTAAATCCATCATTAAGGCAAAACGATTAGAGCCAATAGGAATTCTAGCAGCAAAACAAGGTCTTACTTGTCCTAAACGTGATACCATACCATGGCGATTTTTAAACTTAATTCTAGTGTCGCTTAGTTTTTGAAGCCCTAAAATATGGCGAGCAAGAGCAACTAAAGGACCAGAGCCGCCACTTGATATCATAGAGTCGGCCTCTTTGTTTTTTACACACTCGATGGCTTTTACCATAGCTGAATTACTATAGTTCTTAATAACCGAGCGTGGCTCCTCATCTTGAGGAATAACCTGTTGAGCTAAGCGAAATTCATAAAAAGAAGGGTCTACCTGAGCTTTTTGTAAATCATTTTTCAGCTGAGTAGAGCCAAAAATAATTAAATATAAGCCAGGATACATAGCTTTAGCAAAGCGCACTGCATCTACTACAGGGCGAGTATCCTTGTTATCGCCACCTGTGCCATCTAAAGCTACCACTGTACGCTCAGCAGAGCTACTCTCTTGTTGAATTGCCATAAAAAACCACAAAGCTCTAATGTAAGAGAGCTATACATCTGACATATTACAGAGCAAAAAATACTCTTTTGTGTCATGCCAGACACATCTCTAGTCTCAATAAAAAAAACCGACTTAGTTAGGCTAAGTTATCTTAAACAACAGCATCACTAAGCTTTAAAACCAATAGAAACAAGTTTTAGCAGCCCTAAACTGACATATCTAGACAAAGATAGTCAGAGCGCAACTATGGGTAAATTACAAATACAAACCTAGGTGATTATAATCCACGCTCTTTTGTCCTATAAATAATAAGCTTAACAAAAGTTGCTCTTACTTTGTGTGCCAAGGCTCAATTTCTTAAGTACGCATGCAAAATATACTCAGAAAAACAGAGCACTAAAACTTTATTTGTCAAAAGGATGGATCAAGATAAGAGAGGATAAGAAAGGCTTATAAAGAAATGATATTGCGCTAGTTTAGGAGCTTAATCAAGTTTAATTAAAACTTAATTAAACCCCTAAAATGACAAACGGGGCCCATGATGCCCCGCTGTTGCAGTTCTAAAGTGACTGCTATGCTTTAGCGCTAAAGCATGCCTAAAATAGGCTTACTTGAAGATAACCTTCTTACCACGGTAATAACCGCTCTCGGTTACGTGGTGACGAATGTGGGTCTCTTGAGTCTGAGCATCAACAGATAATTGACGAGCAGATAAAGCATCATGAGTACGACGCTTGTCACGACGTGAACGGGACTGGTGGTTCTGTGGAACGGCCATTATAGTCTCCTAAATACTATAAAGAGCTATAAAAACTGCTTTTAAACAATTTAAAAGGAGTTTCTATGCATGTTTTTTTGATCAAAAATTTAAAATCTCGTGAACAATAGGCTTTCCCAAGCCATGATCACGGACGCAGTATTATAGTGATAAAAAGCTAATTTTTCAATAATAATTTGATCATTATCTTATTTTGCTAAATTAACTACTGCTTATTTGCTAAGGACTCTTTTAATGAGGCCAGAGCAGCAAATGGATTGGTAGTGGCTTCTTTATCAAGTTCACCATACTCCCATTGATCGCCATGACGTGTGCATGCCTCATCATCTTCGTCATGTTTAGGTACGGTTGGGATCTCTAAAATTAGTCCATCTTCAATTAAATCATAGAGATTGACCATACCATTTTCTAGATCAATAAAGTCATATTTTTGCTCAATATTGCAAGCCTTTGCCTTTTCATAATCAGGAGTGAAGTTAAACTTTGAGATCACATGCTCAACATATTGCTCACCACAACGTTGGCAAATTAATACTAAGTCGGCCTCACATGTACCTTTAACAATACGCAAACCATTAGCATCTTGAGCAAAATTTACTGTTGCTAAGACATCACCATTAATAGCAACACAGCTTTCTTGTAAACGGGAAAGTTTATCTAAATCAAGACGAGCACCATTAAAAGACGAATTTAAAGCGATACACTTATCGATATCGACTTCACATGGTAATAAAACCTTAGTATTGGTCATAACAAATCTCAGGTGCCTCCTTACTTAAAGGCGCACCATGCTCCTTTCTTAGCTCGGTTAAAAAAACTTCTTATTATAGGCTTTTAATCGGCACTAAGGGCTTTGACGAAAGCTTAGTAAAATTAAAATAGGCTCTGCTGTGTACTCACATAAGCACACAGCAGAGCCTTATAAAGCCTCAATATTAATTATCTCATAAACTTAAAATATTGTCTTTAAATAAAGGAATTTTAGGCATCGCTCTTATCTTATTAATCCAACGCTTGCACTAATATTATAGGCAAACGATAATGTCTATAATGGTTTAGACGGCTTGTGCCGTGATTGGTCAAGGATTTTTTTTATGAAAAAGAATAAATTTGCCAGTGCTATTAAGTCACTGCTAGCTGCCAGCACCCTATGTGTAGGTTTATTATCTTGCACACAAGCTGCTCAAGCCTATGAAATTAAGACTGTTTTCAAGAGTGATCATTATGCTATTAACCAGGTAGTACTAGAAGAAGGAGAAACCTTAGACGGCCCTACTCAATCTGGTATTACTGGAGAAATTCAAACTCAAAATCGTCTTAACAAGCTTTATCAATCTACTACCGTAGTATTCCCTGCTGGTTCTCCTGGTATGACAGGCAAAATTAATACCCCTATCTTAGGTGTACTTACTATTGCTAACTACAATACTGGTAAGGATCGTATTTTCTTTAATAAGAAAGCTCACTTTTCAAGTGAAGGCGGTCTTTATATTTCCTACCAGCAATTACAAGATATGCTCAATCAAAAGAGCCTCAATGACCTCATTGGCGAGTTTAAAAAACTACCTATTGTCTTTACCAATATTCCTGTAAGCGCCACTGGCTTTGACCCAACTACTAACTCTTTCTTTGTAACCAGCGTTTCAGATGGTGCCATCATTGATATGCGTATTGATGATAGTGTGTTCTACAGCAAGCAAGATATTCGCTCTATCAGAAAAGGCTGTACCATTTCCATGCTCTCCTTTATTGACCGCATGATTGAGAATATCCCATACTTCATCTCAGGCCGTGCTGCCCTCAACTCCATGGACTGCTCCAAGGCCCCAGCTCCAGCCCCTGCCGCTAGCAAGCCTACCCAGGGCTAAAGGCAACAAAGCTGAAAGCTGGAAGCTGCCACGAACAGCCTCAATAGGCTAACCATAAAAAACCTTTGTCCCAAAACGCAAGACAAAGGTTTTTTTATGCCACATTCATTCTTCTAAACATCTCCCTTCTTTGCTAGCAGCTTAGCAGCCTTTAAAAAGTAAAAAGGCGAACTTACGCCCGCCCCTAAACATAAAGTGAGCGATAATGATGGTGTTTTTACTAATATCGATTATTATCGATTCCTGCAATTTTTTTTTGACAAAATTCGACATGTACAATTTGTTTAGCGATAGCAAAAGTATGTATCTATAGAGATTGAAAAAATTTTTCTACAGTGGCTCCAATATTGACGTTAAGACCCTAGTGATAATTAATTTATACATACTAGATGTCTAGTATACAAGTAATGCTAAAAACCGCGATTAATCTAGTTTTGTGATATCGCTAACGTTTTGAAAATTAGCTAATTAACAGATAACTATAAATGGTTTTAAAATGCATATATTGCAAAATGATTTTTCCATTCATATTGCTAATATTCTTGTATGGAAGTGCCCTTAAAATTAGATATTTTCTTATAAAAGGTCACACTCTACTATTTGGTAGTGTGCATACAACTGTGGTTAGGTATTGTTATTCTAAGAATATCAATAAGTTGTTTTGAAATAATGGAGGAAACATCCTTTTGCTAAGCGTGACTCAACTAAAATCAAGTGCTATTTAGTTAGTCAGGCTGTGTAAGCCTGCTTATCAGAGGATGTAGTTTAAGTATGAAGAAGATCATTGGTTCTGCTCTTGCAATTGCTGTTGCTTCTCTTTTAATGACTGGCTGTGGTGGCGAGTCCAAGCAAGTAATCCGTCTTTCTCACTCTCAGATTGAGACCCATCCAGACCACTTAGGTGCTTTAGCATTTAAGCAAGTTGTTGAGAGCAAGTTAGGCGATAAGTTTGAGGTTCAAATTTTCCCTAATGCAACTTTAGGCGCTAACGAAAAGGTTCTAGAGTTAATTAAGCAAGGCTCTGTTCAGTACTTAGTAGTATCCACAGCTAACATTGAGTCTTTCGACAAGTTATACGCTATTTTCTCCATCCCATATTTATTCACCTCCGAATCTGCTTTCGAGAAGTTCATTACTGATCCAGCTATCTTAGAGCAATTAAGTGTTAACAGCGCTAAGACTGGTTTCGAGCCTGTTGCCGCCTTTACTGCTGGTACTCGTAACTTCTACTCTAAGACCCCAATTAAGAGCGTAGCTGACTTAAAAGGTAAGAAGTTCCGTGTACAAGCTGGCCCTGTAAACGTAGCTATGATGCAAGCTTTCGGCGCTGCTGCTACCCCAATGAGCTTCGGTGAAGTTTACTCCGCTTTACAACAATCAGTTATCGATGGCGCTGAGAACAATGAGCTTGCTTTAACTGACCAGAAGCACGGTGAAATTACCAAGTTCTTCTCTTACGATATGCACCAGATGTGCCCTGACATGTTAGTAGCCTCTAATGCATTCTTAACCAAGTTAAGTGCAGACGAGCGCAAGGTCTTTGACGAGGCCGCTCAGGCTGCTCAAAAGGCTGAGTTTGCTGCATGGCACGACTCTATTGCTAAGGCCAAGGCTAAGGCTCAAGAGATGGGCGTTCAATTCATTGAGGTTGATGTTAACGAGTTCCGTAACAAAGTCTTACCTTTACACGAGCAGATCTTAGGCGAAACTCCAGACCTCAAGAAGTTATATGACGAGGCATCTGCTGCTAACGCTGCTGCTGCCAAGTAGTATTTTTAAGCTTTAAGCTTAATAAGCTAGCTTCTTAATAGGTTTTAGCCGAGCTTGGAAAGCTAGCATTCGGTAGCCAAATATTAATCATCTTATTTGGCTACCTTAAAAGTAGACTTGCAACAATTAAATAGTAACAACTAATAGCAATCGGCCCCTGCCTAATCTTATTTTCTGATTTTTCTAATTCTGATTTTAACTATAGGTTACGAATTTTCGTAGGCCTAACTTTAGTGCAGCTCAAAATTAGCAAAATCAAAAAAAATTATTAACTTCTAGGGCTTATTTATCAGTTTTTACTAATTATTGGTGTTGTGTTGTTTAAGTTTGAGTGTTTGAAGTTTTACTATCTTTATGGAGCTTATTAATTACTATGGCAATTAGTCTTTAATATGAAAGATAGTAAGGTCAGTATGTGCTCACTAAGAGGAGATCTCTTATGCAGGCTCTGCGCAAAGTACTCGATAAGTCCATTATGTCATTCTGCGTCTTCTTATTTATGATGATGACTGTCATTGGCTCTTATCAGATTATTACCCGTTATTTCTTTAACTCTCCATCTACCATTTCTGAAGAGTTAATCACCTATAGCTTTACTTGGCTATCTATTTTGTCAGCCTCTTACGTATTTGGTCAGCGTGGCCACCTCTGTATGGCTTTCGTATATAGCAAGTTTACAGGTGCTAAGCGTGTCTATTTAGACATGTTCTCCGAGATATTGGTAATTATCACTGCTGTTCTCTTATTAATCTACGGTGGTTATGTAATGGCAGCACAAAACATGTCTCAGCTTACTGCCTCTTTAGGTGTAAACATGGGTCTTATGTATGCTGTATTGCCTTTATCTGGCGTGATTATCCTTGTTTACGGCATTTTAAATTTTGCAGACATGGTTAAGAAGCTCAAAGATCCAGATCTTGCCTCTTATGGCGTTGAGACTGAAGAGCAGTAATAGGAGAGCATCACTATGACAATTACCGTTGGCCTAACTATGGCATTAGTCTTGGTTGCCCTATTAGTCTTGGGCGTACCAATTTGTATTTCCATTGCCATTTCCTCTGTATGTGCAGGTGCTGCAGCTCTTGATTTTAATATGATGTTGCAAACTGGCGCTCAAAGAACATTCTCTGGTATTTCCGTATTCACCTTAATTGCAATTCCATTCTTCATCCTTGCAGGTAATATTATGAACCGAGGAGGAATTGCTATACGTCTAATGAACTTTGCACGTTTATTAGTAGGTAAGGTTCCTGGCTCCTTTGCTCATACCAACACCATGGCTAATATGATGTTCGGTGCTATCTCTGGTTCTGGTGTAGCTGCTGCCTCTGCTATGGGTACCATTATTGGCCCTATCGCTGAAAAGGAAGGCTATTCTAAGAATTACATGGCCGTTATCAATATTGCCTCAGCACCAACTGGTCTTTTAATTCCACCTTCAAACGTTTTAATTACCTACTCCTTAGTATCTGGCGGTACTTCCGTAGCTGCATTGTTCTTAGCTGGCTACGTTCCAGGTATCTTATGGGGCTTAGGCTGTATGATTGTTGGCTTTATTGCTGCCAAGCGTTTAGGTTACAAGGGCGATAGCCAGAAGATTACCTTAGCTTTAGCTACTAAGATTACTATCGAAGCTTTACCATCCTTACTCTTAATTGCTATCGTAATCGGTGGTATTGTTGCTGGTGCATTCACTGCAACTGAGGGTGCTGTAGTAGCTGTAGTTTACTCTTTAATTCTTTCTGTACTCTACAGATCTATTACTTGGGCTGATTTAAAGAAGATCTATGCTGATTCAGCTGCCATGACTGGCATTATCGTGCTCTTGATTGGTGTATCTTCTATCATGTCTTGGGTTATTTCTTTCGTAAATATCCCAGCAGCAGTAGGCGAGCTTTTAAATGGTATTTCTTCCAATAAGATTGTTATCTTACTTATTATTAACATTTTCTTATTGTTTGTTGGTACCTTCCTTGATACTACCCCAGCAATCTTAATTTTCACCCCTATCTTCTTACCTATTGCTATGCAGTGTGGTTTATCCCCTGTAGAGTTCGGTATCGTGATTGTTTACAACTTATGTATCGGTACCATTACCCCTCCAGTAGGTAACATTCTCTTCGTAGGTGTTAAGGTTGCTAAGACCACTATTGAGAAGGTAATTAAGCCATTACTACCTTACTACTTTGTAATTATCGCTGTACTTTTAATTTGTACTTACTTCCCAACTGTTTCAAGCTTTATTCCAGAGCTTGCAGGTTATGAGGCAACTTTAAAGTAGTACCCTTTTAACTATCCCTAACGGCCAGTCACAAGTTAACAAAAGCCAGTGACTGGCTCTTAAACATAGAGCACTAAAATTAACCTTAGTGCTAAACAAAAAACCTTTCCAATACTTACTAAGAAAAGCAAACTAGTTGACAAAATCTGTGTGTGTCTGAGTTTGCCAAGGTCATAACAAGTTATTTTTAACGACTAAGAGCCTTAACTTTTAGTTAACGTTACAGACAGGGAACTTTTATGAAAGCTTTTATGGATCAGGATTTCTTATTAGAAACAGAAACTGCCAAAGAATTATTCCACGATCACGCTGCTAAGATGCCAATTATTGACTATCACTGTCACATCAACCCAGCACAAATCGCTCTTAACCACCAGTTTAAGAACATTACTGAGGCATGGTTAGGTGGCGATCACTATAAGTGGCGTATGATCCGCTCTAATGGTGTTCCAGAGAGCTTAATTACTGGCAAGGAAAGCTCTGATTACGAGAAGTTTGAACAATTTGCTAAGACTTTACCACGTGCCATTGGCAACCCACTTTACCACTGGACTCACCTTGAGTTACAGCGCTATTTTGGCATTACCAAGACCTTAAGCGAGAAGACCTGCAAAGAAATTTGGGAAGAGTGTAACGCTAAGCTTGCTCAAGAGGACTTCCGTGTACAAGGCATTATCAAGCGTTCTAATGTTAAGCTGGTAGCTACCACTGATGATCCAGGTGATAGCTTAGAGTGGCACCAAAAGATTGCCCAAAATCCTTGCTCTTGTGAAGTCGTTCCAGCATGGCGTCCTGATAAGGCCATGAAGATTGAAAATGATGGCTTTAAGGACTATGTAGAGCACATTGCTAAGCTTACCAATCGCACTATCAAGACCTGTGAAGAGTTCTTTGCTGCTTTAGATGAGCGTATGGAGTTCTTTAATCAAATGGGTTGTAAGGCATCTGATCACGGTGTTGATTATGCTTACTGCCGCATTGTTGATCAAGGCGTTTTAGAGCAGATCTTCCAAAAGGGCTTAAATAACGAGTGCTTAACTGAAGACGAGATTGAAGCTTATAAGTCCATGATCTTAATTCACTTAGCTAAGGGTTATGCTAAGTATGGTTGGGTAATGCAAATGCACTATGGTGCTATTCGTGATCCTAACACCAAGATGTTTAAGATCTTAGGCGCTGACACTGGCTTTGATTGCGTTGATAACCGTGCTTGTGCTCGTGGCATCTCTGCTCTTATGAATGCTTTAAATGAGGCTGATGCCTTACCTAAGATGATTTGGTACTCCTTAAACCCATCTGATAATGCCGCTATTGCTACTGCTATTGGTTCTTTCCAAGGCCCAGAGGCTCAAGGTAAGATTCAGCAAGGTTCTGCATGGTGGTTTAATGACACCTATCAGGGCATGGTTGACCAAATGACCTCTCTTGCTAACCTCTCTGTATTAGGCAACTTTGTTGGTATGCTTACTGACTCACGTAGCTTCTTATCTTATACCCGCCATGAGTACTTCCGTCGTATTATGTGTAACTTAATCGGCAACCTCGTTGAAAAGGGCATGTATCCAAAGGATATGGAGTTCTTAGGCCAGATTGTTGAAGATATTTCCTTTAACAACACCAATCGCTATTTCAACTTCAACGTTAAATAGCATGCTATGAGCCCAGAGATACTAAGCACACCAACTATTAACAAGTACTTTTAGCCACACCCTAAAAGCAAAGCACACACAAGATAGACAATAGCCCTATCTCATCACTTGTTTAGTTAAGAGTCCCTACTTAAAGCAGCTCTGGGCCCAACCAAAAAAAACATCTCCTAAAGCCTACTACCACCTAACCGTAGTAGGCTTTTTTCATTCCCATCCCACTCCAGCGCCAGCTCAATCAAGCGCCGACCTACTCCAGCTCCTGCTTACGCTTAAGCTTCTTCTGCGCCCGCACCAGCTACCACACTGCAAAGCTAATGTGCCTTTATAAATTCAATACACCCCCCAGCAGCTCAAAAGATACATCTTAACCTCTTACTTATCTGCTAGCCTATTTAGTGATTTAGGCGGAAAAATTAAACTTAAACTAAGATATCTATGTATAGATTTGCTATCATAATTCTGTAGCTAGTAGTTTCTAGCTTTAACCTTTAGCTGGCATAATTTCGACTTATTTATCTTATGAGCGTTTGTTGATTAAGCTCTTACTGTTAAATAAGCCTAAAGGATTTAGGAAGATTCATTCTTATGCTTACAGACAAACAACAAAAGGCTGCCGCTGCTGAGTTTGCAGCTAATTGGGAAGGCAAAGGATACGAAAAAGGAGAGTCTCAACCTTTTTGGCTAGACTTGCTTACCAATGTTTTTGGTATTGAACACGCCGCCCAATTTATCTCCTTTGAAAACCAAGTTAAGCTATCTAACACTAGTTTTATTGATGGCTTTATCGATAAGACTCATGTTCTTATTGAGCAAAAGAGTCTGGATAAAGATTTGCTTAAACCTATTAAGCAAAGTGATGGCTCTTCTCTTACTCCATATCAGCAAGCAAAGCGCTATGCCAGTGAACTTCCTTACTCTAAAAGACCAAGATGGGTTGTGGTTAGCAACTTCAAGTCATTTTTAGTGTATGACATGGAAAACCCTAGTGGTGAGCCAGAGGAAATCTTACTTAAAGACCTTGCTAAAGATTATAAGCGTCTACAGTTTTTAGTTGACGATCATAATGCCAAGATCAAAAAAGAGCTTGAGGTCTCGGTTAAAGCAGGCGACTTAGTGGGATTAATCTACGACAGTCTCTTAAAAGAGTACATTAATCCTGAGTCTCCAGAAACTCTCAAAAGCTTAAATGTTTTATGTGTTCGCATAGTGTTCTGTATGTATGCCGAAGATGCAGGTATCTTTGGCAAGCCTAATATGTTCCATGACTACTTAGCGCCTATTGAGTCATCAAAAATTCGTAAAAGCTTAATTGAGTTGTTTAGAGTGCTCAATACTCCTTATGATAAGCGTGATCCTTATATGGAGGCTGAGTTATCTTCCTTCCCATATGTAAATGGTGGTCTCTTTGCTAATGAGAACATTGAGATTCCTAATTTTACAGAGGATCTTAAGACCACCTTATTAAGTAAGGCCAGTGATGATTTTGACTGGAGTGAAATTTCTCCAACTATCTTTGGTGCTATTTTTGAGAGTACCTTAAACCCTGAAACTCGTAGACAAGGAGGCATGCACTATACCTCTATTGAGAATATTCACAAGGTTATTGATCCTTTATTTTTGAATGACCTCAAAGACGAGTTTAAGACCATTCTCAATACCAAAGCTACTCGCCCTCGTAAGCAAAAGCTATCTGAGTTTAGAGAGAAACTAGCCAGATTAAGATTCCTTGATCCTGCTTGTGGCTCTGGTAACTTCCTAACCGAAACCTACCTATCTTTAAGACGCTTAGAAAACGAGGCTATTAAAGAAGAGTTTGACTTTAAAGCCATGCTGGGTGACTTTAGCAATCCTATTAAAGTAGGCATTCACCAATTCTATGGCATTGAAATCAACGACTTTGCTGTTACTGTTGCTAAAACAGCCCTATGGATTGCTGAGTCTCAAATGATGGCTGAAACCGAGAAAATCGTACAAAGAGATCTCGACTTTTTGCCTCTCAAAAACTACTCGCACATTGTAGAAGGTAATGCCCTACACTTAGATTGGGCGCAAGTCATTGCCCCTTCCGAGCTTAACTACATCATTGGCAACCCTCCATTTTTGGGTGCCAGAGTTATGTCAAAAGAGCAAAAGCAAGATCTTTTAAATCTTTTTGGTAAATACTGGAAAAATGCAGGAAATTTAGACTATGTCTCTGGTTGGTATAAAAAGACCTTTGACCTAATAAAAGGCACCTCAATTCAGGCTGCCCTTGTATCAACCAACTCTATTTGCCAAGGAGAATCAGTAGCTAATTTATGGCAACCATTAATGACCTCTGGTCTATGCATAAATTTTGCTCATAGAACATTCCAATGGGATAGTGAAGCAAACATAAAAGCTCATGTACATTGTATTATTGTTGGCTTTAGTGATGATGAGGCTGCAAAGGCAAACAAGTTTATTTTTGATCAAGGAGTTGTTAATGAGGTAAAGCATATTAATGCTTACCTAATTGATGCTAGTGACACCTTTGTAGAAAGCACCAATAAACCTTTATGCAATGTTCCAAGAATAGGTATAGGCAATAAGCCCATTGATGATGGCAATTATCTTTTTTCTAAAGAAGAAATGGATGATTTTGTTGCAAAAGAGCCATTATCTCAAGAATTTTTTAAACCTTGGTATGGTACGCAAGAGTTTATTAATAATAAACCAAGATATTGTCTTTGGTTAGGAGAGTGCTCTCCTGCTCAATTACGTAAAATGCCACTATGCTTAGAGCGAGTTAATTCTGTTCGTAATTTTAGATTACAAAGTACGAGTGAAAGTACACGCAAGATAGCAGAAAAACCGACTAGGTTCCATGTTGAAAACATGCCGAAAGATGACTATATCCTTATTCCAAAATTAACACCTGAAAGTAGGTTATGGATTCCTATGGGATTTCTTTCACCTGATGTGTTATGTAGTGATTTAGTTCAAATAATTCCTAAAGGAACTATTTACCATTTTGGTATTTTAACTTCTTCATTGCACTTAGCATGGATTAAAACTGTATGTGGTCGGTTTGGAAATAGTTATCGCTATAGTGGAAAAGTTGTGTACAACAATTTCCCTTGGCCAGAGCCTACTGAGGGGCAAAAGGCTAAGATTGAAAAGACTGCGCAAGGTATTTTGGATGCCCGTGCTCTTTATCCTGATTCATCTTTAGCTGACTTGTATGATGATACTGTAATGCCTATTGAGCTTCGTAAGGCTCACCTGGCTAATGATAAGGCTGTATTGGAGGCCTATGGCTTCCCAACTAAGGACTTTAGTGAGTCTGATATTGTTGCTAAGCTCTTTGAGATGTATGAGGCCTTAATCAAGAAAGAGCAGGATGTGGCTAAAGAAAAGCCACAGAAAGCCAAGCGTACTCGCAAAGCTAAGGATTAAGACCAATACTTTTGATGGTTTGGGCAATCGTGCTCTTAGGTAGCTCCTTTAAATATGCTTGAAGAAGCCGTACGAGCTTAGCTTGGGCCATAAAACGACAAAAGGCTCAGCCTGTTGGGGCTGAGCCTTTTTTAGCTTAAGCAAGCGTAAGCTTACGCTTGGGTGGGGCGCTAACTTTGGGATGGAGGGTTAGCGCTGGCAGGAGTGGTATTTGAGGACTTGGCTAGAGATTTTTCGTTTTCTTTGGCCTTGGCAATATTGGTCAGCATAACGGACTCAATAGTGTTTTCCTCTACCTTTAAGATTTCCAGCTTCCACTTAGTAAGAGCAATTACCTCACCAGCTTGTGGCATTCTTTGTAAGTAATCAAGAATAAAGCCAGCAATAGTATGGTATGTATCTGAGGTTGGAACGGTAAAGCCAGTTAAGCGTGATACGTCCTTTAAAATAGCACCACCATCAATCTTAAAGACACCAGGGCTCATACGAACTAACTCTGGTACCTCAGTTTGATCTGGCAATTCGCCCGCAATCTCTTCCATGATGTCATGTAAGGTTACGATACCTTCAAAGTTACCGAACTCATCGAAAACAAAAGCAAAATTTTTCTTAGACTTTCTAAACTCTTCTAAAGCCTTAGTAACTGATACAGTCTCAGGAAGATATAAAGGCTCACGAATCTTACTTTCTAATAAAGCTTCGCTATTGGTTCTATCCATACTTTGAGCTAAAGCGTTAGCTGCTTCTTTAGCCTCTGGAGTGGTATTTTGTCGACTGGAGAGTACCACTACGCCACTATCCATATAGAGCTTAGTAGCTAAGATTTCATCACGCTTTAAGTAACCTAATGGCACTTCTCTTTGGTTGTCTTTATAAGCCACCAAACGAGAGCTTGGCATAGTCTTTAAGCTTTCAATAATCTCATCAATATTGTCAGAGATATCAACGCAATTAACATCAGTACGAGAGGTCATAACCGCTCTAATAGGTAAAGAGCTAATCTGCAATACACGAGAGACCATTTCTTTTTCAGTGTTGTTAAACACCTCAGAACCAGTACGAGAAACAATAGCCTCTTTTAAAGTATGTACTTGGTTCTGATTAGAACCTAATAAGCGTAATACTAAGTTAGCGGCAATCTCACGGCTTTGCATTGCAATCTTACCGTTGCCATCACCAAGCTTAAGAGTATTTTTACGAGCGATTTGATTAAAGATTTCCATCAAAATGGAGAAGCCAATAGCAGCGTATAAATAACCCTTAGGTACATGGAAGCCTAAAGCTTCAACAATTAAGCTAAAGCCAATGAGCAATAAGAAGCCTAAGCACAGAATAACTAAGGTTGGGTGATGGGATACAAACTCAGTGATAAAGCGTGAAGCCATGGTCATTATTGACATAGCAATAATTACGGCAAACATCATGATAAATACATGATCAACCATGCCCACAGCTGTGATAATAGAATCTAGAGAGAAAACAGCGTCCAAGACCATAATCTGTAAGATTACTAAGTACATGGCTGAGCCAGCAGCTTTAGATACGCTAAGCTCCTCATCAAAGCCCTCGAGCTTAGAGTGCAATTCATGTACAGCCTTGTAGAGCAAGAAGACACCACCTATAAGCAGGATGATATCTCTACCTGTAATACCCTTAGAGCCAATATAAAATAAAGGCTCAATCATGTTCACAATCAACGAGATACAGGCAAGCATTACCAGACGAATGCCCAAGGCTCCAGCTAAACCAATATAGCGGGCCATATCTCTTTGCTTTTCAGGTAGTTTGGCAGTAAGAATGGCAATGAAGACTAGGTTATCAATACCAAGAACAATTTCGATTACGACCAAGGTCAAAAGACCAAGCCATGCGGTAGGATCAGACACCCAAGCCATATCGAACATGACTTGATGCACTGCCGTAGGGTCCATAAATATTTACCTTAATAAGAAAGTTTAGGTATATGGCATTAGAGTTTAAATTAAACAGCAATACCAGCTCTAAACTTAGTGAACAGATTCCAAAATTTAATTTAATTTTCAGCAAAGAATCAAAAGCTCTTTGCCACCTTATGTAAGATTAATTATCTTACCAAAATTGCTAATAAGCATATCTAGCATAGCAAGCTAAAATGAGCTGAAAATTAGCAAAGTATTAGATGCACTTAACAAGTTAGCAAAATGCTCTAAATAATTGCACAAAAAGGGCCTAATGGCCCTTTATGCAAACAAATCAAAATAAAATTATTACTAGCGCTTTGGTCGAGCTCCAAACTCAACCTTGCGGCCCTTGCTCATAGGCTTAGCAGAGGAGCCCTTAGATTGGGAACCCTTAGCTGAGCCCTTGCCACCACGTGATGACTTATCATCACGACCTTTAGAGCTATAAGAAAGCTTAAAAGCCTTCTTTTCTTTAAAAGCAGCACGGCCATAGCTATTGCCCACTTTAGGATTTAACTTAGCAGTAGCAACAGTAGTTTGCTCTTGGCTCTCATCACGATCTTTAGGACGAGCAGAAACGTTCTTACGCTGCTTATTTAAGCTAGCGCTGACTCGTAATGGAGTAGTAGCATACTCCTCAGGTTTTAAGGCACGTAACTGGGCCTTAGAGCGCAATTGGTTAACCTCAGCTAAGGTTAACTCACGATACTGACCAGACTTCATACGTGGATCTAAATCAAATCCAGCATAGGAAATACGAATCAAGCGGCTTACCTGTAAACCAACAGCTTCCCACAAGCGGCGTACCTCACGGTTACGACCTTCACGTAAAGAAACATGGAACCAATGGTTTCTATTATCACCACCACGATACTCAATGGCATCGAACTTACCAATACCATCTTCTAAGAGCACACCATTACGTAATTGCTCTAATTGCTCCTCACTTACATCACCATAAACACGTACAGCATATACACGTTCAATGCCATAACGAGGGTGCATCAGAGCATGAGCTAAGTCACCATCGGTAGTAAATAACAATAAGCCAGAAGTATTTAAATCTAGACGGCCTACATTAATCCATTTACCAATATCTAAACGAGGTAAGTGGTCAAAAACAGTAGGACGATTTTGTGGGTCAGATAATGATGAAATTTCACCTTCTGGCTTGTAATACATCAAGCAGCGATTCTCAAGCTTGCGGCTCTTTGGAGAGTACACAATCTTGCCATTAATTTTAACGGTGATGTTTTCATCATCAGTACGGAAGCCTAAGTTGACTACCTTACCATTAACCTCAACCAAGCCCTCTTCGATCAAAGATTCTAAAGAACGACGAGAACCAATACCTGCATTAGCAAGAAGTTTATGGAGTTTAACTCCACTTACACGCTCATCATCAGTACCATTAATTGCTGCTGCAATCTTAGCCTTTTCGTGACGCTTAGCAGCTTCGGCACGCTCCTTAGTCTTTTTCTCAGCATAGCCTAATGAGCCTTTAGTATCAGAGCTACGAGCAAAACGTGAGTTAGCTGATGATTGGCGAGGGTCTTTGCCTTTTTTAGCACTAGAAGCATCACGCCACTTGCGTGCGCTATCTTTTGCATGTGTTACCTTATTGCGACCCATTCCTGCCTTTTTCTGCATCTTAAAGAATCCCTTCTTGAAAATTGAGCTTGCATCATGCCATTAGAAAATTACTACGCTATTTATCTATAGCGCTCACTCTTATTGACCTTCTAATAGAATAAAGAGTGTCCACTCACCTTATAAAGCTTTAATTAATCATAGGAGCGATCTTAAGCTCCTGTTAGAATCTTAGGTTGAAACTTACCTAAGCTTGGTGGTGCATAAAGATACTAAACAAATTAATGTGTTTCTTGCTTAGTAAAAGAAATGGCAATTAAATCTCCATTATGCCACAGCCATACATTGAAAAGCGGTTTTTAACAAAAAAATATCCTGCCAGTCCCATAAATAGCGCCTTGGTGAACAACAATAATTAATGATGAAAGCCAAATGATAAAATATGTTGTGAGCTTAATAATGTTGCTTCATGATTAAGCTAGCCAAGAATAGCTAAAATCAGTACAATACAGAGTTTTAACGCCTGATTTCCTTTTTTATGGGAAATATCAGCGCTATAAGGTTCACTTACTTTTCACTACAGCTCTTGAAGGCCTAATTGCTTTTCTTAATCAAGTGCTTAGTAGTTCTAGTTTTTAACGTGTTTAACTAGCATCAGCTAGACTTCGAGCAACACCATCTTAGTCATACAAATAAGTAGGATGCTGCCATTAAACACATCCGCTGATAGGTTGCAGTTCTTTAGTGGCATTATTATGGATAAAGATGAGATCAAGATAGTAACAGTTTCTTTGCTAGGTGAAAGTTTTAACTTGCGCTGCCATAAAAGCCAAGCTGACTCTTTACAGCGTGCTGTTGGCAAGATCCAAGAAATCACTGCTAAGATCTTACGTGACAATCCAAGCTTGACTCCTCAGCAGGCCTCATTACTTGCGGCCATTGAAAGCCAAAGTCAACTACAGCGCTACTTAGATACCTCTACTCCTTTCCAAGAACAAGCTTTAAACTTGATCCACAGAATCAAGCGTAATCTTAATAACATTGACTCTTAAGATCTATCTTGTCTTTCCTCTTATAATTTTACTTTAAGCTGATATCATTTATATGATGGCCTATAAGAGCCATCATCAGTTAAAAATAGTCGTCTTAGCAAAGTACCTTACTACCTCTTAACTTTTACCCTATCTTGCTCTTGCCAAAGCCTGCCTAACTAAGGCAAGCTGGCGCAAGGGAGTGCCATAGGCGCAAGATAGTCCGTGCCTGATGCAGGCCAGGCTGTGCCTGGCGTAAGCTAGCGTCACAGGCGCACGCAGGGCAGGACGTGCTGGCGCAGGCCTGGCCGTGCCAGGCGCAAGGGAGAGGCGCACTAGCGCAAGCTAGGGCGAACTGGGGGAAGCTTTGGTAAGATAGCAGTATCTGTTTTTACTTAGTTTTATTTTCTTTAGGTTGAAGTTTATGGCGGGCAATTGCGAGTATAAAGAGTGGCGTAAGCAAAAAAGAAATGAAATTCGTGCACAAAGAAAGGCTTTAGACCAACAAGAAGTCTTAACTAGCTCTGAGAAAGTACTTGATAGCTTAATGAGCCATCCTTTCTTAAATGCACCTAGAACTATTGCCTCTTATATGAGCTTTTCTGGAGAGATTGATACTATAGCTATCAATCAGAGATTAAAGGCTCAATCCCACCAAATATGCCTGCCTATTATTAATCCTGAATTAAAAGGCATTATGGATTTTTATAGTTATGATGACGAAAAGCAATTAGTCCTTAATAACTTTAAAATCTTAGAGCCGATTAAAGATGAAAATCATTATGTAAGACCAGACTGCTTAGAAGTAATCTTAGTGCCTTTAGTAGGCTTTAATGACAAAGGCGATCGCCTAGGCATGGGTGGAGGTTATTACGATCGTATGCTCAAAAAGGTATCTGCCAATTGTTTAATCTTAGGTTTAGCCTATGATTTTCAGTTGATCCCAGAATTAAAAGGTCAGCATTGGGATATGCCTTTAGACGAAATCATTACGCCAACTAAACACTATATTTTTTCTAAAAAATATTAGACACGAAAAAAGGAGCCCTAAGGCTCCTTTTTCATGAGTTTTTTAGTTAGCTGCGTTGGCTTTTAGCTACGTACATTTAGCTAACAAAAAGAATTTTTTACTGAGCGTCAGTTGCCTCAGCCTCAGCCTCTGGCTCTTCATTATTAGAGCTTTCTACGGCCTCTTTAACTTCCTCGTCAGTAGCTACGGTGTCGTCATTAACAACGCTCTCACCTTCTTGAGCCTCAGCTGATGCATTATCTTCAGCCTGAGCATTCTCAGCAGCTACAGTATCAGTGTTCTCTACAGCTGGAGCGTCAGTGCTCTCCATAGCTGGAACATCAGTAGACTCTAAAGTTGGTACTTCAGTATCAGTTGGTGGTAATAAAGGAACATCACCGCCTAAAGAAGGAACATCAGCTGGGCTCTCTTCAACTTGAGCAGCCTCACCAATATTAGTAAAGTCACCTGCTTTGTTGGTGTCTTGCTTTTGTAAGTAGCCAATTAATAAACAAAGGCCAAAGAATACAAGAGCTAAAATCCAGGTAGAGCGGGTTAAGAAGTTACCTGAACCAGCAGCACCGAATACGGTATTAGAAGCGCCTGCACCAAAAGAAGCGCCCATGCCAGCACCCTTACCTTGTTGAACTAAGATTAAAGCAACAATAGCAATGGATACTAAAAGTAGTAATACAATTACAATCTCGTACATAGCAAAACCATAAAGATAAAATGGATAATTTTAGCTGTGCAATAATACCTATCAAAGCCGCAATTATCAAGACCTAAAGCACTTTTAGAACAAATTTATCTTGCCAATAAAAAGCAAACATGCCTTATTTTGAGCCCTACACAGCTTAGATTATCGAACAAAACCGCTATTGCTCTTAAACTAGTCCCCACACAAAAGGCGTAATTAAATTACAATAGCAGTTTTGCGAATCTTATATAATAAGCTTTAATAAGCAATAAATCAAAGTGCAAAGAATAGATAAATTACCTTTTTTAAGATATTGATGGCAGTAAAGCCATTTCATTAAAAAAGCCTAGCTATTTTAGCTAGGCCTTTTGCTGTTAAAGCACAGTAATTAACTATTCAGTTTGAGCTCTAATACAATCAGCAATACGTACTGCCATATTATGAACCACAGAGCTATCCTCACCCTCAACCATGACACGGATAAGAGGCTCAGTACCGCTCTTACGTAATAAGACACGACCCTTGCCTTGTAAAATTTCTTCTACTGCCTTAACCTCAGCTTTAACCTTCTCATCATTTAAAGCATCAAAAGCGGTAGATAGACGAATATTAATTAGCTCCTGAGGGAACATTACTAAATCTTGAGTAAGCTCCTCTAAGCTCTTGTTATGACGGATACAAGCCTTTAATACCTGTAGAGCAGAAATAATACCATCACCTGTTGAGGTATAGTCTAGACAAATAATATGACCGCTGTTTTCGCCACCTAAGCGCCAATCACGCTTTAATAGCTCTTCCATTACATAACGGTCACCAACGGCGCTACGAACAAAGTCTACACCTAGTCTTTGCAAAGCTAGCTCAAAGCCTAAATTAGACATTTGAGTACCTACCACACCTCCGCTCATGCGATTGCGTAATTTACGGTCTAGGGCAATGATATAAAGTAAAGCATCACCGTCTAAAATACGGCCCTGCTTATCCACCATAATGACACGATCACCGTCACCATCAAAAGCAATACCTAAATCTGCATTATTAGCTAATACTTTTTCAGCTAAGCTATCAACGTGAGTAGAACCAACACCATCATTAATATTGATGCCATTAGGTGATACGCCCATACAAGTTACGTTAGCACCTAACTCTTTAAATACTAAAGGAGCTACATGATAAGTAGCACCATTAGCGCAGTCCAAAACGATATTTAGACCATCTAAGCTCATATGAGTGTCAAAGGTAGACTTACAAAACTCTACATAGCGTCCTGGGGCATCGCTTTGGCGATAAGCACGGCCAAAAAAGGCAGGCTCAGCCATAGCAAGCTCATGCTCTAAAGCCTCCTCGATAGCAGCCTCTACCTCATCAGGTAGCTTAGTGCCTTCGCTGGAGAAAAACTTAATGCCATTGTCATAAAAAGGATTATGCGATGCTGAAATTACTACGCCTAAATCAGCTCTAAAAGCTTTGGTTAAATAAGAAACAGCAGGAGTAGGCATAGGGCCTAATAATACTGTAGACACACCAGAGGCACTAAAACCAGCCTCAAGTGCAGCCTCAAGCATATAGCCAGAAAGACGAGTATCCTTTCCAATAATTACTCGGCCTTGATCATTTTTAAGCAATACTTTGCCAGCAGCCATGCCCAATTTCATAACAAAATCTGGAGTAATAGGAAATTGACCAACACGACCACGTACACCATCTGTACCAAAGTATTTACGCTTAATTGAACTTTGCATCACTAATCCTCTGCTTATTTCATGCTTGTACCAACAAACTTTCTTTTTCAAAAGCACTGCTTGTTATCTCTTAGCTAAAAGCTAAGCAACACACACTATAAATTTTTATAGCCTAAAATTGTACACCATACAAAACGCAATTATCTAATAAAGTCTATTAGCTCCAATCCCAGCTCTAAGTTATCTACTGCTTCGATCTTGTTAAAGTATGCTCTAGCTCCCCAGAACACCTGTCCCTACCTTTAATACTAAGGTAGTCACTAATATAGTATGCAATAGCATTGGATACTCTAGGATATTAAGGATGCCAGATGTGAATGTTAAGAAAGTGCGCCTAAGTTGGCTATTTGCCTAGTTTTACTAGCTGCTTATTTTGGCCAGAGGCCTGCTTTGGCAAGTGGCTTATTTTTCTTAAGGTGGGGATGATGGGGATGATGGGGAGGTGCGGTGTGAATTTTGACCATAAAAAAGCCTACAAACTTAATTTTGTAGGCCTTTTTTAGTATTAATGACAATCAATTAGTCTATTTGTTAGCATTTCCTTTACGCTTGCCCTGAGCTAAATTTTTTAGCTTTGCACCTATGGCACGAGTTAGCTTAAATGGTCGTGCACTTTGATGAAGGGCATGCCAGCTATTAATGGCTACGGCAATGTCATAGACTTGCTTAGTACGAATAATACGTATGCCTTGTTGCTCGGCAAATAAAGCTACTGTCGTGACAATGGACATATTTTGTTCATTAGGATTACTTTCGCTCTCATTAGCTACTAAGCGAGGTAAAGAGCAGCTAAGTGGCAGACCAAAGCTTACAAAAGTCTTAAGGCGACCAAAGATTTTTAAACGATACTCAACTGAGGTATGAACACCAATCATAGGCTCTAAAATGATCTTTTGACGGTCAATACCAGCATTCATGCAAGCATCTAAGCGCTCATAGAAAAACTCAGATACTGCAGCGCAAGGATCGCTATCATCCTCTTCTTTAAATGAGCATTGTTGGTCATAAAGCATGCATACAGCTAAGCCTGTTGATGATATAGCCTCAATAGCTCCTGGAGCTCGTAAAGCATTAGGGTCAACAATAAATTGCGCACCGCATTGAGCTACTTTGGTCATGATCTCAGGATTAGAGGTATAAACGCCAACTATAAGCTCACAATCATTTACAGCTTCAATAGCAGCGCACAACATATCTAATTGCCCATCAACAGAACAATCCCTTTGCTCGTACTTATTAACACTGAACTCTAAAAAAGTAGCACCAGACTCCTTGTAGTCTTCAGCAATATCATAAATATCATCTAATGACAGAGGAGCATCAGTATTAAGGTCGATATTTCCCATAATCATGGTGCTTGATAGCTCAATGGTAGAATCTTTTAGATGTAAACGCACGATCATCCCCCTGAAACCCTGACTATTAGCATTAGCTAGACTTAGTAATAATACTACTCTATCCTAGAATATAAATACCTATTTAGGTGCAAAAAGCTCCTACAGTTGCGAGAGCGCTCAAATTTTACATATCTAAGCACTTTTAAAGTGCTTGCCATAATTTGCAGCTGCCCAAAAGAAAAAAGGCCTAGTATTTTCTACTAGGCCTTTTTTCATAAGAACAAAAGCTAATTATTTCTTTTCATTCTTATCATCAACTTTGTTGCCACTTGGAGTATTAAATGGCCAACCCTTATTCTGCTCACTGGCATTGTCCTGAGCAGGAGCATCCTTTGCTTGCTCGGAAGCTGGAGCCTGAGCCTGTTCAGGCTCTTGAGCCTTAGCGTCTGCGCCCTCAGCAGCAGGAGCTGCTGTCTCAGGAGCAGCTTGGGTCGCCTGGGCTGCTTTATCGGCAGAAGCCTTAGTCTCTTGCTCATTGGCAGAGCTATTTTGGCTCTGCTGTGGCTTGGCCTGCTCGGAGCTTGAGTTGCTATTGGAGCTGTCAGAACCATTAGAGCCTTGAGACTGGGACTGGCCATGGGAGCCTGATGAGCTATTACCCTCTGATGGTGCACGGCATGGGCGACGATTCATAAGATCATCGATTTGGGCAGCATCAATAGTTTCATACTTTAATAGTGCATCTTTCATGGCCTCAAGAATATCTCTATTCTCAGTGAGCATGGTCTTAGCACGATCGTAGCAGTAATTAATGATAGAGCTTACTTCCTCATCAATAATTAAAGTAGTCTTGTCTGAAACTGGCAGAGTAGCTACATGACCACCACCTAAGTATTGAGATTGATCTTGGTCTTGATCAAACTGCATTGGTGGTAGGCGCTTAGAGAAGCCCCAACGGGTTACCATGCGACGGGCAATATCAGTAGCACGCTCAATATCATTAGAGGCACCAGTGGTTACGGCATCCTCACCAAAAGCCAACTCCTCAGCAATACGGCCTGCAAATAAGGCACTAATACGAGAAAGTAAATATTGCTTTGATTGGCTGTAGCGATCTTGCTCTGGGAGGTAAGAAGTTACACCTAAAGCACGACCTCTTGGGATAATGGAAACCTTATAAACAGGGTCATGATCAGGCACTAACTTACCCACAATAGCGTGACCAGCTTCGTGATAAGCAGTATTAGCCTTTTCATGATCGTTCATAATTAAGCTACGACGCTCAGCACCCATTAATAACTTATCTTTAGCTTGCTCAAACTCAAGCATACTTACAGTACGCTTGTTAGCACGAGCAGCTGATAAGGCAGCCTCATTAACTAAGTTAGCAAGCTCTGCACCAGAGAAACCAGGAGTACCACGAGCTAATAGCGCAGCATTAACATCCTCAGCTAAAGGTACTTTCTTCATATGTACCTTTAAGATTTGCTCACGGCCACGAACATCAGGTAAACCTACAGTAACTTGACGGTCAAAACGACCTGGACGTAATAAAGCTGGATCTAAAACATCAGGACGGTTAGTTGCAGCAATTACAATTACTGCCTCGAAGCCCTCAAAGCCATCCATTTCAACCAATAACTGGTTTAAGGTCTGCTCACGCTCATCGTGACCACCACCCATGCCTACGCCTCTTTTACGGCCTACAGCATCGATTTCGTCAATAAACACGATACATGGAGCGTTCTTCTTAGCCTGAGCGAACATATCACGTACACGTGATGCACCCACACCAACGAACATTTCCACAAAGTCAGAACCAGAGATGGAGAAGAATGGAACCTTAGCCTCACCAGCAATAGCACGAGCTAATAAGGTCTTACCAGTACCTGGAGGGCCTACCATTAAGACACCACGAGGAATACGACCACCAAGCTTTTGATACTTAGATGGATCACGTAAGAAGTCTACTAACTCTACTACGTCCTCTTTTGCCTCATCACAGCCAGCCACATCAGCAAAGGTGGTCTTAACTTGGTTTTCGGATAAAAGCTTAGCTTTGCTCTTACCAAAAGATAAAGGATTACCCTTTGAACCACCTTGCATTTGACGCATGAAGAAAATCCATACGCCAATCAAGATAATCATTGGCATCCAAGAGACAAAAATGGAGGTTAATAAGCTTGGCTCCTCAGGACGGGTGCCAGAGGTGCGTACATTGTGATTTAACAAGGTATCTAAAAGGGCGCTATCGTGGATTGGCATCACAGTAGTAAACTGCTCGCCATTGCGCTTGGAGCCGTTAATCACTGCACCATCAAAAATAACCTCTTGAACTTGGTCATTTTGCACTGAAGCTACAAAGCTGGTGTAGTCAATGCTACGACCATTGTTATCAGAGCTATTAAATGACTCAAACAGCGACATTAAAATAATCGCTATTACTAGCCATAATATTAAGTTTTTTGCCATTCCTTCCTCATTTTGCGCTCTTATCAGGACATGCTTAAGTACAAGCATTACCTAATAGATCACTCTTGTTAAAAAATTCTGAATAACCTTGAAATTATAGCTAAAAAAGCTTTGTATAAACTTAGCTAATTTTCTTGATTGCTCTATTTTAGTGACAAAAGTTATTAAAAACTTTCTATAAGTCGTCACTAAACTCAGGTGCTACACCTGAAAGCTCATGACCCTTAAAGCCAGTAGCTACCATATAAACCTCTGATGAACGATCACGAGAGGCCTCAGGCTTACGTACTCTTACGGTAGTGAAGTCCTTTTTAAGCTCTGCTAAAAATTCTTGAGAGCCAGAACCTGTAAAGACCTTTACTACAAAGCTACCGCCCTCTTTTAATACACGACGGGCCATATCCAAAGCAAGTTCGGTCAATAACATTGCTCGAGGTTGATCAATAGCCTTATTACCAGACATGTTAGGGGCCATATCTGACATTACCACGTCAGCACCACCACCAATCATGTCGTAAAGCTTCATAAAGACCTCATTTTCTCTAAAGTCGCCTTGTAAAAAGTCAACATTACGAATAGGTCTCATAGGCAAAATGTCGCACGCTACAATACGACCAGTATCACCTACGCATTTAACAGCGTACTCAGACCAGCCACCAGGAGCTGCACCTAAATCAACTACCACATGTCCAATCTTAATGAGGCGATCTTTTTTCTGCAGTTCTTCGAGCTTAAAGGTGGCACGTGAACGTAAGCCACGCTTATGAGCCTCTTTTACAAATGGATCATCAAAGTGCTCTTTAAGCCATCGAGTTGAACTGGCACTTCTTTTACGTACAGGCATGTCTACCTTCCAAAAATTAGCTTCCCAGCTGAAATTACCTAGATAGTATAATAAAAGCTTTCATTATACATGCGCATTTATACTTTTGCACAAGTAAAGAAAAGATCGCTTAAATTGGAAAAAATTTTCTCATACCTGATTAATCAAGCACAGAAACCCAATGCAGAATCTAATGAATTTTTTTAGATAATTTAGCTTGGTTTTGCTACAATATGCGACAATTTAGGGTTAACCCTGATTATTTTTAGGAATTTTTTATGGCTTTAAATGCAAAGCAGCGTCAGTTTTTAAAGGCTGAGGCTCATTCCTTAAATCCAGTTGTGTTGCTCGGTAACGAAGGTCTTTCCCAGAACGTTATTAAAGAGATTGATAGCTCTATTGAGCACCACGAACTCATTAAGGTTAAATTGAATGCTGGCGAGGGTCGTAAAGAACAGGCTCAACAGGCTGCCGATGCAGTTGGTGCTCAGCTTGTTAACGTAGTAGGTCGTATTGCTATCTTATTTAGACAACGTAAGCAAGATAGCCGCTACATCTTACCTCGCTAAATTAAAAGAAAAAAAGCTTAGTCACTACCGTAGTGTCTAAGCTTTTTTTGTATTAAAAATTCCTAGGCAATGTACTGAACTTCAGTAATCTCATAGGTTACTGTGCCCTTAGGAATCTTAATAGCAACTTCGTCGCCTTCAAACTTGCCTAATAAGCCCTTAGCAATTGGGGTCTTATAAGACATTAAGTTATTCTCAATATCAGCCTCGTCCTCACCTACAATCTTATAAGTGATTTCATCATCGCTGTCTACGTCCAATAAGGTTACTGTGCAGCCAAATACTACCTTTAATGGATCGCTCTTAGCTAGCTTAGTAACATCAATAATATTAGCTGAGGCAAGCTTGCCTTCAATATCCTTAATACGGGCCTCGCATAAGCCTTGCTCTTCTTTTGCTGCGTCATACTCAGCATTTTCACTCAAATCACCGTGACTACGAGCCTCAGCAATAGCAGCGGTAATACGTGGGCGCTCTTGAGTCTTAAGACGCTCTAATTCATCGCGTAAAAGCTGCTCACCACGTGCAGTCATAGGGGTCTGTTCCATGATAACCTCAAATATAGTTTAACCGTTGGCCCTTTAGACATTAACTACTTGCACTTTAAGTAGCGCTCCATACAGCATTGATATTAAGGGCGTAAAGATGCGGTTTAATAAAAAACAAAACGCCTAATGCTATCAGTAGCACCAAGCGTCATAAAAACTTAATACAAGCAAAATTATAGCATGTATTAATCTAGCTAAAATATTTAAGAAAAAAGCTCTACTAATACCACAATATACTAGCAGAGCTTAATGAATTTTTTTGACTCTTCTCAAAGAGACTATTTGCCTATCTCTTTAAAGAATTTTTTAACCTTATCAGCAAAAGAGTCATTTAAAGGTTTTTGACTAGCACTAGAGCTACTGTTAACTACCTTGCTGTCTTGTTTATCATCATTTTCAAAAGACTGCTCTAACTTATGTAATAAGTCCTTTTGGTAGTCATTTAAGTTAACTGGAGTTTCAACTACTACAGTGCAGTATAAATTACCACGTGGACGGTTAGTATAAGTAGCCTTAATACCCTTTCCAGCTAAGCGATAAGTGGTTCCAGTTTGAGTGCCTGGCTCTACAGTGATCGCTAGCTTGCCATCTAAAGTAGGTACAGTAACCTTACCACCTAAAGCAGCAGTGGTGAAAGTAATTGGTACTTCGCAATACAAGTTATCGCCATCACGCTTAAAGAGGTCGTGCTCTTTAACTTGAATTACTGCAATAACATCTCCGTTTGGACCACCATGTAATCCAGACTCACCAGCACCATCAACAATTACAGACTGACCAGTATCTAAACCACCAGGGATTTCAATCTTAACGTTTTTAGGCTGGCTAATACGGCCTTGACCGTTACAACGCTTGCAAGGGTCAGTAACTACATAGCCCTCACCATGACAGTGCTCACAGGTCTTTTGTACGCTAAAGAAGCCATTAGTGCTAATAGTAACACCCTGTCCATGACATACAGGACATGGTTTGCGGCTCTTTGGATCCTTAGTACCCTCGCCATGACAATCAGGGCAAGTAGTTAGAGCATTAATCTTAACTTCCTTAGTTAAGCCTTTTACAGCTTCCTCTAAGGTAAGGGTCACTACAATACGAAGATCACGGCCTCTAGTTCTTACAGGGCCAGTTGGACGACGCTGGCGGCGGCCACCACCCATGGCAGATCCGAAAATACTTTCGAAAATATCGCCAAAATCACCTGCGTTACCAAAGTCGAAGCCTTGTGGACCATTGTTATTTACTGCATCAAAACCACCTGCATCATAAGCAGAACGCTTTTGAGGGTCACTAAGTACCTGATAAGCCTCGTTAATTTCTCTGAATTTATCACCAGCATCAGGATCTTTATTACGATCTGGGTGATACTTCATAGCTAAACGTTTGAAAGCACGCTTGATTTCATCATCAGTAGCGCCTTTTTGTACGCCTAGCACCTCATAATAATCACGCTTTGTTGCCATGCTTATCTCGATACCTTAAGGGTAAATAACTAGTATTTACCAAAAAACTAATAGTGCATTATTAGGCTTTAGCACTCTATATAAGAGTGAGCTATATTGAGCACTAAAGACTAAAAAGCGGAAGGCGACTCTTAAGCACAATCTCAAGTAATAATGCTTGAGCTCTTAAAAAAGCCCCCAACCGCCTTAGCAAATTAGACTTAAATAGTCTTAACTTCTTGACGCTATCCTATAAGATAGCCCCGCTAAGTAACTTAACGGGACTATCTTAATTAGGCTATGAAGATAAATTAAAGATTATTTGTTGTCTTTAACTTCTTCGAACTCAGCATCAACAACATTGTCATCCTTAGCAGCGCCAGATGAAGCCTGACCTTGGTCAGCTTGCTGGTAAGCATTAGCACCTGGGTTGCCTTGAGCTTGCTGCTGCTTAGCTAAGATTGCCTGTAAGGACTCTAAAACCTTCTTCTCGGCATTCTCAATGTCATCCTTATTGTCGCCACGAACAGCTAACTCTAAGGCATTGATAGCACGCTCAACCTCAGCCTTGTCCTCGTTGCCAACATTCTTCTCATTTAACTCCTTACGAGCCATGTGAATGGTGTTGTCAGCACGGTTACGAGCACTTGCAAGCTCTTCAAACTTCTTATCCTCAGCAGAGTGCTGCTCAGCCTCACGAACCATACGATCGATATCTTCCTCAGAAAGACCAGAGGAGGACTGAATGGTAATCTTCTGCTCTTTGTTGGTCTTCTTATCCTTAGCAGATACGTGGATTAAGCCGTCAGCATCAATATCGAAGCTTACCTCAATTTGTGGCATGCCACGTGGAGCTGGATCAATACCCTCTAAGTTGAACTGACCTAAGGACTTGTTGTCAGAGGCACGCTTACGCTCACCTTGGAGAACGTGAATAGTAACAGCTGGCTGGTTGTCCTCAGCAGTTGAGAATACCTGAGACTTCTTAGCTGGAATGGTGGTGTTCTTAGGAATTAAGGTAGTCATAACACCGCCTAAGGTCTCAATACCTAAGGATAATGGAGTTACGTCAAGTAAGAGCACGTCATTCTTGGCACCAGATAATACGCCGCCCTGAATAGCAGCACCCATAGCAACAGCCTCATCTGGGTTTACGTCCTTACGAGGCTCCTTGCCAAAGAAGTCAGCTACTAACTTCTGAACCATTGGCATACGGGTCTGGCCACCAACTAAGATAACATCGTTAATCTCAGATACGGATAAGTTAGCATCATTTAAAGCAGTCTTAACTGGCTCTAAGGTCTTCTGTACTAAATCCTCAACTAAGGCCTCTAACTTAGCACGAGTAATCTTAAGATTCATGTGCTTAGGACCAGTAGCATCAGCAGTGATGTAAGGTAAGTTTACATCGGTCTGTGAAGAGGAAGAAAGCTCAATCTTAGCCTTTTCAGCAGCTTCCTTTAAACGTTGTAAAGCTAATTGATCCTTACGTAAATCAATGTTCTGCTGGTTCTTGAACTCTTCAACTAAGTAGTTAATGATACGGTTATCGAAGTCCTCACCACCTAAGTGGGTATCACCATTAGTAGCTAATACTTCAAAGGTCTTCTCGCCGTCGATCTCATCGATATCAATAATGGAGATATCAAAGGTACCACCACCTAAGTCGTAAACAGCAATCTTCTGCTCACCCTTAGCCTTGTCCTCACCGTAAGCAATAGCAGCTGCGGTAGGCTCGTTAATGATACGCTTTACCTCTAAGCCAGCGATACGGCCAGCATCCTTAGTAGCCTGTCTTTGAGAATCATTGAAGTAAGCAGGGCAGGTAATAACAGCCTCAGTAACTTCCTCACCTAAGATGTCCTCAGCAGTCTTCTTCATCTTCTTTAAGACTTCAGCAGAAATCTGTGGAGGAGCTAACTTCTGGCCATTAACATCAACCCAAGCATCGCCGTTATCAGCCTTAACAATCTTGAAAGGCATAATGCTAATATCACGTTGAACTTCAACGTCATCGTAACGACGACCAATTAAACGCTTGATGGCAAATAAGGTCTTCTCTGGGTTGGTAACAGCCTGACGCTTAGCAGCATCGCCTACTAAAATCTCACCGTCATCAGCGTAAGCTACGATAGATGGAGTAGTACGACGACCTTCAGAGTTCTCTAATACACGAACCTTGTCACCATCTAAAACACTAACGCAAGAGTTAGTAGTACCTAAGTCAATACCAATAATTTTTCCCATGATAAATTCTCCGCTATCAAACCTGTATTAAGAACCAACAGCCATTAGTTAAGTCTTACACTTTTCTGCTTTGCTAATCGCTCAAGCACTGTTGACTGTTGTAATTTCATCTCACATCAGAACAGTCACATTCTAGTTAGAGCCTTTGGTGCGCAAGCTGTAAGTCTTGGCATCTTGCTTTAGGCTCACAGTGCATTGGTTCTAAAAAAATTCTTTTCTCTAACTGTTTAATCAATTGGGGGTCATGACTTTCGTTTTCAAGTACAGATCACAAAAAAATTTAAAAAATTAAGCTCTCAACCCCATAGATCACTATTCTTAAGCCATTTATACAGCAAAATTTTTTTCAATTTTTTTTAACTTTTCATTAAAAAACCCAGATGAATGATCATCTGGGCTTTAAAGTTTTCAAAAAAAACTAAATTTAAACTTTAGCTACAATAACCATAGCAGGACGCACTACTCGGCCATTTAAGGTAAAACCTTTTTGCATAGTAGATAAAACATGGTTATTAGGCACCTCAGTAGATGGCACCATAGAAATAGCCTGATGGAAGTTTGGATCAAATGGCTGACCAGTTGGATCGATACGCTCCACACCAAAAGAAGACAACTCTTTTAAGAATAAGGTTAAGGTATTCTCAACACCATCAATAGTAGCCTTGGTAGCCTCATTGTTGCGATCAGAGAACTCTAAAGCCTTCTCAAGTGCATCGTAAACAGGCATTAAAGACTTCACAAACTTCTCTAAAGCAAACTTACGCTCACGCTCAACATCTTGGGCAGCACGCTTACGAACATTATCTGCCTCAGCTACAGCACGAACCATTTTGTCATGCTCAGATGCTACAGTCTGCTTTAAAACCTCAACTTCACCTTGAAGCTGGCTTAACTCTTGACGAAGTAATTCGCTCTCATCCTGGCAAGGCTCAGCCTCAACAAACTCAACGTTGTTATCATGATCCTCTAGCTCTTTTGGATCCACATTGGTGCTGACATTTTGCTCATCTGGATTACCATTAGCATTAAATGCAGCTTGGTTTTGAGCATAAGTTTGAGCCATACGAGCAGCATAGTCAGTTTGCTCTTGGCTATTACCCTTGCTAGCCTCTAAAGTAGAAATAGCATCTTCAACGCTTTGTTGTTTCTCTAAATCTGACATCGAAATGTTCCTGCACAAATTAACTTGCAAAAAATAATAATTTTAGTGCTACTTTTTCCTCAACAACTCTTGCTTATCAATAAGGCTAGGCAATGCTGAGGAAAAAACAGCACTGAATAATAGCTCATATGGGGACTATGCCTAGCAATTTCAAGCCAAATAATAAAAAACTTTTGCTTTTTGGTACAATGAGCTAAATTTTTCTTAGCTAGAAAAAGAAAATTCAAATTTTTCTCTAAGTTAAATACTTTATTATATTGACCTAGAGAGCACTACTCTAACTCCTCATTTAGGAGATAGGTTGTAATATTATATTTTCCCTGAACGTACAAGAGGAGTTGGCCGCGATTCCTCAGGCGAACAAAGTCGCATGTTTCCTCGCGGAGTGTATTTTTCATGAAATTTAGTAAAAAAATTTTATCTATCTGCGCTATTACACTAGCAAGCACTGTTTTTACAGGTTGTGCTTATCGTGTTGATTTAAAGCAAGGCAACTTTGTTGAACAAGATGCAGTGAACCAATTACGTCAAGGCATGACAGCTGAGCAGGTGCGCTATATTTTAGGCACCCCTATGCTCACTGACGCTTTTGATAATACCCGTTGGTACTATGTTCACTTTGATCGTCGTGGCTGGACACGCCCTGATATTGCTAACTTAGTGTTAGTTTTTGAAGGTCGTGTCTTAAAAGATATCGAAGGCGATTTTAAAAAGCCTGATAACTTCTATAGCGGCAATGAAAGTATTCAGAAAATTGATTTTGCTGATATGGAGCATGTTGCTACTACCTACCCAACTATTAACCAAACAGTGGTTCAAGATGGCGTAGATAATACTCAAGAATAATAGTATTAACTATTTTCATTAAGCGGCTCTTACAAGAACAGTAGCCCACTTATTACACAACCAAAAGCTTGTGGGATTTCCTACAAGCTTTTTGTTTATTAAGACCAATTTCTTGGGAGAAAGGTTAATGTTATACCAATTGAAATTAACTTTAGCTTTGATTTTAAGCTCCACTATTGTACTTAGTGGCTGCTCAATTAAAGATGAAACCTCACAAGAAATTAAAGTACAAAGACAAGAGCTTATTAACCCAAAACCTAAAACTAAAACCCAGCGTTTTATCAATTTGTGCTCTGAGTGTATTTTAGGCGACCTAAGTAAGCTTGATGAAATTGTTGCTACTTATCAAAGCTCTTTTACCCCAAAGACTAACTATCCTAAAGGTGCTTTCTTATATCAAAAGATTACCCCTACCCTAGCTTTTGAGCGCTGTGCCCAAAAGGCTATGCTTTTAGGTGATAATAGGGCCTTTAATGCCATGTTTATTCGCCAAGGCAAAATCGCCCGCACCGCTCGCTATTTCTATGCTACTAATAAACCTACTCAAGGTGCCTTCTGGCTACAACGCATTATTAATGTTAAAGGTGAAATGGATGGTCTTGAAGTAGCAGGTAGAGTCTTTATTCAGGATATTAGAACTATTGGCATAGGTGTGCGTTTGTTAGAACAATCAGCCCGTTTAGGCAATCGTAATGCTCGCCAAATGCTTATGGGATTAATGAACCCAGGCTCAGTTTATTACCAACAGCTAACTAAAAATAGCCTACATGAAGACGAAGACGATCAATCAGCAGAAGCCATCGACCATTTTGACTCCCAAGTTGACGACCCCGACCAGGATCAGGCCAAAGGCCAGGCTCCTGGCCACGCCAACGGCAAAGGCCACGCCAACGGCCAAAGCCTTGCTAAGAGCGCAATCCCAGTCAAAAATAGCCAAGCTAAATCCCAGCCTATCTTAGATGATGAGGACAATGCTGTACTCTTTAACAGTGCCCTGCCGCTTACTGATAGCGAGGTTAATAGCAAATCTAAAATTGAGGAAGTGCAAGGCGGTCAAATTTCCCTTTACAATAGCCAGAGCCAAGAGCAAAGTGCCAACAAGCAAAAAAACTCTTTAGATTCCTTAGCTCAGCCTAAAAATATGGGCCTTGGCTATACCGAAACAGCTATCAAAGCCAATAATCAGCTCCAAGATGCTACTACCTCTGTTAACAGCCAAGAGCAAAATGCAAGCTTACTGAACTCAACCGAGGCCACTATCAGCGCCCTAGAATCTCCAGATCCAGAGTTGGATATGCCGCTTGAGCTCTATGAGCAAGACCATGAAAGCCACCAACAATCACTAAAGCAGCAAGAAGAAAAAGCTACAGCTGATGGCAGCATTATTAAGGCCCGCTTTGGCGAACAAAGAGCCAAAGACCGTGAAGCCAAGCTTAAGTCCCTAGAGCAAAAAGCCCTTGAGGCCAGCCAGGCTGCTCAAAAGAAAGCTCAAGAGGCTACCAACTCTCAAGGTAAGACCACTCCATCTGAGCCTTAAGCTCTTGCCTTAGCAAGTAAGAGCTAGCTTGCCCCTAACATTACAGCCACGGGGCAAGCAACCACCACTTACTCATCCTTGGCCACTTTAAACCTAACCACCATTTTAATGGCTGTCATATAGCCCCCAGCACTACACTGCTTAGCCCTGCCAGCCACAGCTAAGCATGCTGCATGGCACTGCTTAGCAAGATGCGCACAGCAAGGTGCGCACGGCAAGTGCGACAGTCTAAGCTACGTTCTTAGCCATGGCCTTGGCTAAGGCTTTAGCTAAGGACTAAGCTTTAGCAATTAAGGCTGGCACTAAGTGTTTAGGAGGCAAAATATAGAGGCTGTATGCTGGTGGTAAAAGAATATGGGCAGAGGATTTACTTTTGTGCACTAGAGCACAATTATGAGCCTATTTATGGCCAAAAGCAGGCAGGCTTTAACTAAGTAATGACAATAGTGCTAATCTATACTTTTGTTTTGAGATATTTCTCTTAACACAGATTTAATTTTGTCCCTTTATAATCTTGCTACTTAGTTAAGCTAGAGATTGAAACTTCCAGAGCTTATATTACTTTCTTAGCTAAACTAATTAACACTTACTTGCACTCAGGCATAATCCTAATAATCTACAGCCTTAAGCCTTAAGTGCGCTGATGCTAAGTACATCATAATTTGTATAACACTGGTCTTTAAAGTTGCTTTCTTACACTATTACTGTTTGTTTGTAGCATACCACCTAGCTCACTTATTGAGTTTTTGTGTGTTTGAGCTCTACTTAAAGCTCGTTAACTTATCTCTTTATTTTTTTCTTAAAGGTCTTGGTTATGTCTGATATCAAGAAAATTGATTTAGTACCAAAGGAAATTAGCTGGCTTTCTTTTAATGGTCGTGTACTACAAGAAGCTGCTGATCAGTCAGTTCCTCTAATTGAAAAGATTCGCTTTTTAGGCATTTACTCTAATAACCAAGATGAGTTCTTTAAGGTGCGTGTAGCTAACCTTAAGCGTCAAATCATTATCAACAAAGAGGAAGGTAATGAGACTGAGGCAGTTAAGCTCTTAAAGGAAGTTCAAACCTTAGTATCTCGCTACCAAAGCGACCTGAATCGTATTTATCGTGCCCTTATGCAAGAGTTGGCCGATAACAAGATTTATTTAAGAGATGAAACTGAAGTTACCGAGAATCAAAAAGCTTGGGTTCGTAACTACTTTAAGCGCCATGTGCTCAAGCACATCAATCCTATTATCTTTAAGAATAAGATTGATTTAGTTCAATTCTTACGTGACCAGTACACTTACTTGCTTATTCGTATGACAGGCAAGGAAGTGCATCACGCTTTATTAGAGATCCCATCTGATGTAGTGCCACGCTTTATTAGTATGCCTACTCAAGAGGGTGAGACCACCTTAATGTTCTTGGATAATGTTATTCGTATTGGTTTGGATGACATTTTCAAGGGCTTCTTTGATTACGACACTATCGAAGCCTACTCCATTAAGATGAATCGTGATGCTGAGTACGATTTATTAGGTAATGTTGATATGTCCGTGTTAGAGAATATGTCTAATTCTCTAAAGCAGCGTTTAAACGCTATGCCTGTACGCTTTGCTTACGACAGAGCTATGCCTAAGGACATGGTTGCCTTTATGACTGAGGAGCTCCATTTGTCAGACATTGACTCCTGTATGCCTGGCAATCGCTATCACAACTTTAAGGACTTTTTATCCTTCCCAAGTGTTGGCCCAGATAGCTTCGAGAATCCTTCTTTATCACCTATTTTATCTACCGCCTTTGATAATCACATCAATGCTTTTGATGCTATTTCTAAGAGCGATATTCTCCTTTATTATCCATACTACTCTTTTGAGTACTTTACTGAGTTTTTACGTCAAGCTTCCTATGATCCTAAGGTTACTGCCATTAAGATCAACATTTATCGTGTAGCTCGTAATAGCCGTGTAATCGACTCTTTAATTGATGCTGCTAATAATGGTAAGCGTGTTACTGTAGTAGTGGAGTTAAAGGCTCGTTTTGATGAGGCTAACAACATTCGTTGGGCTTCCCACTTAACTGATGCTGGCGTAAAAGTTCTCTTCGGTCTACCAACCTTAAAGATTCACTCTAAGCTCTGCATTATCTCCCGTAAAGAGGGTGATAAGACTGTACGCTATGCCCATATTGGTACTGGCAACTTTAACGAAAAGACAGCTAAGATTTACACCGACTTTGCTCTCTTTACTAAGAATGAAACCCTCACTCAAGAGGTTCATAACGTATTTGACTTTATTGAGTACCCATATACTCGCCCACGTTTTGATAAGCTCTTAGTATCCCCAATTAACGCTCGTCAGCGTATTTACGCCATGATTGATCGTGAAATTGAGAATGCCTCTATGGGTCTTCCATCCTATATCAACCTCAAGGTTAATAACTTGGTTGATGAAGGCTTAATTGAGCGTCTTTATAAGGCCTCTCAAGCTGGTGTTAAGATTCGTGCCATTATTAGAGGCATGTGTAGCTTACGTCCAGGCGTTCCAGGTTTATCTGAGAATATCTACATTACTTCCATTGTAGATCGCTTCTTAGAGCACCCACGTGTTATGATTTTCTGCAATAACAATAATGAGGAGCTTTACATTTCCTCTGCTGACTGGATGACTCGTAACCTTGATTACCGTATTGAGGTTGGTGCCCCTGTATTGGATCCTGCCCTTCGTGAGCGTATTCGTACCATTTTCAAGATCCAAGAAAGTGATAATCAAAAATCTCGTATTATTGATGCTGATCAGACTAATGAGTATGTTCCTTATAACCCAGACTCACCAAAGATCCGCTCTCAAATCGAGATTCACCGCTACTTAAGCAGTGTTGAGACTAAGCTTAGCGAAGAGCTCAAACAGCAACAGCTCCAAACTAAGCTTGATACTGCTAAGACCACAGCTAAGAAAGCAGCCCCTGCTAAAGCCGCTGCCGCAACTAAAAAAGCTCCAGCTAAAGACACTCTTATTCCAACCAAATAGCAATAGTCTATAAGCTTTAGTCCCATATAAAAAAATCCCTGCTAAACATCAAGCTTTAGTCAGGGATTTTTTTATGCCCAAACAGCAACACTCACCACACTAACCTGCACCTCTAATCCCAAACTACCCCAGCCCCTGCCGTTCATGGCACTGCCGTCCATGGCTCTTCTGTCCATGCTCCTGCCAACTTGAGCCCTGCTGCATGTAGCAACATGCATTCAACTAGTCCCATGTCAGGCAATGCCACGTCAGAACTCAACAGCAGGTCATGCTGTGCAAGGCTTGGCTTTGCTTTGCTTTGCTTAGCTTGGCTTGGCTTGGCTTGGCTTGGGAAATCCTATCTAAAACGCAGCTTGCGTCCTGCCAATAAAGACATATTTCTCTGTCGATCCCATTAGTAATTTGCGCTAAAATTTGCCACTAAATTGCTTTTTTTAGCTACAACCACAATTATTTTTCTTTGCATGGGTATTTTTCATGTTTGACAGTTCCTCTTCCTTGGTTTTACTAGTAGTCGCTATCATAGCTTGCGCTATAGCTGCTGTATTTGTTAATCGTTATTTATCTTTAAAAGAAAAAGCATCTAAGATTCAGTCTGGCAGTAGTGAGCTTGATATTAATATCATTGAACAGGCAACTTTATCTAAATCTTTACAAGAGCAAGTAGAAGATCTCAAGGCTGAACTTGATTCTATCGAGCATCAATATACAGTACATAAGGAAAATGCCACTAGCGAAAAGCTCTCCTTGGTAAAAGAGATCTCCAATCTTCAAACTGAATGCCAAAATCTCAAAGAAAAGCTTACTGAGCGTGAAGAGTATATTCATACCTTACAAGAGCAGCATAATAAGGCTTTAAATGAAACTAAAAGCATGCATGACAATACTATTAAAGAACTTAAAGAAGGTTATGCAGCCCAAACTAGCACCCTCAAGGAAAATATTAAGAAGCTGGAAATTGATTTAGTAGGCAAAGACGTTGAAATTAAAAAGATCAACGAACGCCTTCAAGATAGCGTAGTAGAGCAAACCGAGCTTAAAAGCCAGAATTCCACTTTAGAACTATTAAGACAAGAAGATCAAAAGCGTTTTGAGCAGGCTCAAAATGAGCTTGAGCATCGTCTTAATACTATGAGTGAGAAGATCTTAAAAGAGCGTAGCGAATCATTACAAAAGGTTAATAATGAAAGCATGGTGCAAATTATTAATCCTTTGCAAAATGAGCTTAATACTTTTAGAAATTTAATTGCTAACACTCAAAAAGCCAATTCTGAGCAGGCAGGCATTTTACAAAATGAGCTTAAGCACCTCCATGAGGCGCAACAAAACTTAGGTCTACAGGCCCAAAATCTATCTAAAGCTCTGCTACAAGGCAGCAAGAGCCAAGGTATTTGGGGTGAACAACAATTAGAGCTCTTGCTACAAGCATCTGGTCTATCCAGCGAGCAAAACTACATAAAAGAGTGCTTTGCTACTAATGATCAAGGCGATAAAGGTAGAGCTGATGTATTAATTGTACTGCCACAAAATCGTGGTCTAGTCATTGATGCTAAATGCTCCCTTACTGCTTATACCGAATTATGTAATGCGCAAAATGACAATGATCAAAAAACCTATGATCAGGCATTATCACGCCATATTGATTCCATTAAAAAGCACATTGATGAGCTTAGCAAAAAGAAATATCCTGAGTTTGAACGCTATGGCAGTCCAAACTTTGTCTTTATGTTTGTGCCTATCGACCATGCTTTAGCTTTGGCTTTGCGCTCTAATGACAAACTTTACAGTTACGCTCAAGAGCTCAATGTCTACTTAGTCTCCCCATCATCCCTACTTCCTGCTTTACGCATTGTAGGAAACTTATGGGCTTTAGCTAATCAAGGCAATAAGTATAAAGAGATTGTTAAACGAGCTGATTTGATTTACCAAAAGTGCTCTAAAATCTGCAACGATTTTGAAGGCCTCTTAAAGATTAGAGACAGCCTCAATAAGAACATTGATGGCATGGCCACCTCATTGTGCCAAGGCAAGGGCAATTTACAAAAGATGCTCTCTGACTTTGCCAAAGATGCCCCAGCTCTAAGCCAAAACGTCTTATTAGAGTTTAAGCCTAACTCAGAGTCCAATAAAATTTTAGTTAACGAAATCATTGTAGACCCTGCCTCCACCACCCTTGAGGCCCCAGACACTAGCAGTGCTAGCACCACTAGCGCTAGCGATGACAGCGAGACCCAAAAGCCACGAGCCAAAACCACTCGTACTCGCAAAACCAAGGCTAAGAAAGCAGAGCCTGCAACTGAGCCAGCTCCAGAGCAAGAAGCAGTCCCAGCTACAGAGCAAGCACTTGCTGTAGAGCCTACCCAGGCCCCAGTTTTAGACCCTGCCCTAGTTCCTAGCCAAGAGCAAGAGCTAGCACCAGAATCTCAGTCTCAGTCTCAAGCTCTAGCTACAGCTACAGCTCAAGCTACAGAAGAGCCTAATGAGCCATCAGCTACTGAGGCTACTGCTTAAGGACAAGACTAGGCCCAAGGCCCAATATCAAAGGCCCAAGCCGCAGAAGGGGCTTGAGGCTTAAAACAAAAAAAAGCGCTGACTTAAGTAATTAAGCAGCGCCTTTTTTGTAATTACAGGAACTAGATCTTGTTTGCAGGTACTACCTGAATACAAACATCCATTCTCTTACGAACTGGACTTGGGATAACCTTCTTTAATTGGAAGAGCTCTAATAGCTCTGAGGCTGAGTGCTTAGAGCGATACTCAAGCTCAGATGGGAATAAGAAGATTAACTCAAAGAAACGTACTAAGGAGTTATCTGATAATGTCAGCTCCTGAGCCTTCTTATCAAAAGCACCTAAGGCAGTTAAGATACCACCACTAAAATCGGTACTTGGGTGCAGAGGCTTACCCTTAGCAAAAGAATAACCAAAGCCAATAAACTCATCAGTAGTTAAAATGTAGTTAATTAACTCACATAAAGTATTAATTGGCCATAAGTTGTAAGACTCGCTATTGGAAAACTCCCACTCTTTTGGCAAACATAAAGCAAGCTCGATACGGCTATTAGTAAGCTCATCTACTCCTGCTGGAACTTTAATTTTCTTACCAGCTAAGCCCTTAGTTAAAATTAAGTTGAATGGGCGCTCCTCAGTTGGTGGTACATTGATAAGCTCATAACGATCAGTCTTAAAAATGATTTGATACTTACCAAAGTTTAAACGAATGTGTTCATCTAAGGTGATCTCATCATCCTTACTTAAGGATAAGTCGTTATTATCAGGATCAAAGGATTCACATAAAGAAATCATGCGCTGGATAGTTGGTAATAACTTATCCTCAGTGCCAAACTTAATAAACTTTAAGGCTCTTTGCAGACGCAATAAAGCATCATTAGTTAATCCTAACTTAAATAAAGCATAGCCCTTATAGAAAAGATAAGTAGCATGATCTTTACCAGATAAAGCATATTTATCTAAAAGAGCATTAGCGCTTAAATACAATTCCTCATTAGTACATAAGGTATTGGTATTAGTACTATCCTGAGTATTAGCAGTATTGATGTAGGCACGAGCTAACTCTAGAGCTAAATCATAATCTAAGTTCTCTACCATAGGGCTAAGCAATTCAATAATGCCAATAAAGTCATCAGCATTATAAAGCTCATTAACTTGCTTTAATAACGCAGCCTTATCAAGATCTGCCATTGGAATATCTCCATCCAAAATTAGTTAAAAAATAATATAAAAAACGCTTATTTGCGCCCCCAAATACGAGGAAAGAAGCGCGGCACACGACTTGAGTACTGTGCAAACTCCTCAGGAAATTCTTTCTTTAAACGAGGCTCATCCAATACCACAGCAGCAAAGTAAGCAAATAGCATAATACCAAATGGTAATACCAGAGAGCTCAATGAATTAAGAGCACAGGCAAAACCCATATAGTACAAGAATACACCTACATGCATAGGATTACGACAAATAGCATAAGGGCCAGTAGTTACTAAATGCTTGGTTTCCTTCATCATTTTAACTGGACCTAAATTGCCAGCACCACCTTCGCCTTTATGTACTAATTCATAATTAGACCATACCGCAAAGAATAAACCTACAGCTGAGGTTAAACCACCTAAATACAAAGTAGTGCTATCCTCAACTAAGAAAGTCATAGGAAAATACGTGGCAATTAAATACATTATGGTGGGGCCAACGAAAATAAAAGCAAAGAATCCTAAAGCATAAATTGCTTTTTCTCTAAAACTAAACATCTAAACTCACTCCTTAAGCTTTTTTCTTTTCTATCCATCCTAAACAAATTTTGGCTATGACCAAATTATTTGAATCTTACCAATAGTTTAACAGCACCGACTCATTATTAAACACAAATGAGAAAGCCCCGCAACTTGAGCTTAAAAAAGCCAAGGCAGGGCTTAATATTTTATCTTAGACTAAGTCCCAAGCTATCCTTACAAGGCAAGCTTGGGCTGGAGCTATAGCCCAGCGCTAAGCTTAGGCTTGGCGCTAAGCCAAGCTATAAGCTTGGGCTTAGCGATGCAGCTTAGCGTCTGGCCTTAGCTTGCTTAGTTGCTTGTTCTAAGAGTTGGGCTAAGACATGGATTGGGTGGTTAGCACGCTGGTTTTCCATTCTGTGCACTTGAGAGCGGCAAGAGAAGCCTGTTACCAAACATTGAGCAAAAGGACGGCTCTTAAAGTGCTCTTGCCAATTTTGCTCATATACCACACGGCTTTCATCTTGATTAGCCTTCATATGACCAAACAGACCAGCCATACCACAACAAGCAACAGGAATAGGCAATAAGCGTAAATTAAAGTGAGCTAAAACCTCTTGCCACATTTTTACTGATAGAGGCACTAAGGCTTGCTCAGTACAGTGACAGAATAAATAAAAGTCAGAGCTATAGTCGCAAGGAGCAATATCCTCACTTTGGGTGTGAGCTTGGCTAAAAGCTAAACGCTCCTTGGCAGCAGGAGACTTAGCTTGAGCAATAATGTTATTAAGCTCGTTAATAAACATTTGCTCTTTACGCTTAAACTGCTCACTTACTAAAGCCTCTTTGAGCCACTCCTCTGGTAAGAGCACCTTAAATTCAGGGCAATTAGGAATTAAGCTTGGATACTCATCACGATAGCAAATGGTTAAAGCAGGATCAAAACCTACTAAGGTTAAGCCCTTGCTATATAGACTAGCTAAGCGCTCAGCTTGCTTGCGGCCCTCTTTGATAAAGGCAGCACGGGCACCACGGATCACTAATAACTTGCCATTGGTGTATGGCTTTAAAATAGCTACCCTAAAGCCCATTAGTCTAATTAATTTGGCCAAATCAACCAGACCATCAGCTTCATACGAACCAGTAAAGGCATTGGCTACCACAATAACATCATAATGAGCAGCCTTTGCTTGCGCCTCTTTAATGCTCAAAACAGCAATAGCCTCATCATTGGCCTGCTGCTTTAAGGTACGCTCATTAAATTTAGGTAAATCCACAAATTTAAAGAGCTTATCCATAATGAGCTTATTTAAAGAAGATTGCAAAATAGCATTGGCAAACTTTGGACGTAAAGCTAACCATGGATTAGTACGCTCAGCATTCATGCACAAAAAGTCCATGCTTGGACGTAAATAGCGACTGTAATAGAAGTTTAAGAAGCGTGAGTTAAGCTCAGCTGAGTTAACATGAGCAGGACATTGAGTCTTACAAGACTTACAAGATAAACAAGTAGCAACATGTCCTAAATACTCATGATTAAAATCTTCCTTATCAAAGATAGTATTGTAGGTACGCTTAACTAAATTGCCCAAATAGGAACAAGAGTTGGCAAACTTAGCTCCTAAAGAGGCGTTGTCTTGAGTAGCTGAGCTTAATAATTGCTCCTCAATGGCATTAATATCAACCTTACGCTCCTCCATCAAGCGTAACCACTCTCTCATCAGTCCTGAATAGCCCTTAGGGGATTTGACATGATCTTTAGAGTAGCGATAGCTTGGGCACATTAAAGAAGCTCTTTGATAGCTAAAGCATTGACCATTACCATTACAGTTTAAAGCACCCTCAAAAGAAGTACGCACCTTAATATCGATCTTGCGGTCAAAGTCGCCACGCATAGGGTCATCTAGCGCTACGAGCTTATCTTTTTCATTGCCCCAAGGAACACAAATCTTGCCAGGGTTTAAGATATTATTAGGGTCAAAAATAGCTTTAATTTGACGTGCTACAGGGTAAAGCTTGCCAAAGAAGACCTCGCCATAGCAGGAGCGATAGCCTCGGCCATGCTCGCCCCACATCTGGCCACCATACTTTTTAACCAGTTCAACTACACCATTAGAAATAGCTACTAATTTTTGCTTATCTTCATCAGTAGTTAAATCCAATGCTGGTCTTACGTGCATTAAGCCTGTATCAACGTGACCAAACATACCGTAAGTCACATTCATACTATCTAATAGCGCACGAAATTCTAAAATATAATCAGCTAAGTTCTCAGGAGGAACTACTGTATCCTCAGTAAAGGCTACCAGCTTTTTAGCACCAGCAGCTGATCCTAATAGACCTACTGCCTTTTTACGCATGCCATAAACAGCAGCAATACCCTCTTTGGTATCAACAATTTGAGCACCTAAAATACCCATATGGCGCTTTTTAGCTTCTTTTTGAGTTTTCTCAAAAAGCTTAACCATCAGAGCCTTATCAGCTTCGACATCGTAGCCGTTAAACTCAACAATATTTACACCACTAATAGTGGCATCAGGCACCTCAGTAATGTAGTTTTGTACTGTGAGCCATACAGGATCTTTTTTGGCTAAATTTAAAACTCTAGAATCTACAGTTTCTACTGAAAAAGCACCAGCCTTAATCAAGACATTGGCATGACGTAAAGCAGAGTCGAAGTTTTCATACTTGACCACACATAAAGCACGGTAGCTTGGCTTTAAAGTAAGGTCAATCTTAGCCCCTACTAAAGTAGCTAAAGTACCCTCAGCACCACAAATCAAGCGGGCTAAATTTAAAGTATCTGTGCTCTTATCGTAAGCGTGGAATAAGTCATAACCTGTTAAGAAGCGATTGAGCTTAGGAAAGTTTTGTTTAACCTCATCAGCATGCTCTTTTAATAAGGCATAACACTTTTGGTAAATCTCACCTTCTAAACCAGGGCGATTGAGGCACTCTTTAAGCTCATCTTTATTAACTGGCTTAAAGGTACATAAACTACCATCACGCAATACCACCTCAACCTCTAAGATATGCTCAGAGGTACGGCCATATTTTAATGAACCTTGTCCAGCAGCATCATTAGCAATCATACCGCCAATGGTGGCACGTGATGAAGTAGAGAGCTCAGGAGAGAAAAATAGCTGCTCTTTGCCTACTAATTCATTAAGCTCATCTTTAATTACGCCACTTTGTACCCAAATAGTACGGTTTGCAGGATCAAAGTCAGATACACCCTTCATATGACGGGACATATCAATAATCACGCCCCTACTTAATGATTGGCCATTGGTGCCTGTACCGCCACCACGAGGAGTAAGCACAATAGATTTAAATTGAGGATCATTAGCTGTTTTAAAAATGGTGACTACATCATGCTTATCACGAGGAAACACCACAGCCTGAGGCATTTTTTGATAGACAGAATTATCAGTAGCTACTAATAAGCGAGCAGCATAACGATCTTCAATTTCACCTTTAAAACCATGGTCAGCCAAGGCTTGTAAAAATTTGGCGTAATTGGCTTCAACCTTATCTAAATTAGCAACTCTAGGAATAATTAAAGTCATAAAAAAGAGCCTATTATGTTTTGAGCTGGATTAAAAAGAGCTAATAGAATAAGACTTTACTTACAGATTAGCAAAGACCAAACACTAAAATCTTTAAGCTTAAAAGCTAAGGATCTTCATTATATAGTCAATTACAGACAGTCTTTTTCATTGCGACTTTTTTACGATTTTGCTCAATTTTAAGGCACAGTTACAGCTAACTTACCATGTATTGCACTAAAATAGACCAAAGATATTTTAGCCATAAAAAAAGCCCCTCTACAGTCAATATAGAAAGGCTTTTGTAATACGTCTGTACAAGGAAAAAATTCTAAATTTTACATACCTTGTGGGCCACGTGGAGCTGGAGCTTGTGCACCACCACGCTCAATAGGAACAATCTTCTTAACTTCGATAGTAGTGCTTAAAAAGTCTTTATCAACCTTACCCACGATATCAATTAATTGACCCTTGGAAACAAATGACCAATCGCGATCATCATCTAACTCAACCTCAATAGAGCCAGTAGCATCGGTAAACTCGTAACGCTCGTGGCCTAAGTAGTTGGTTAAACGACCACGTAAAGTTACCCATTGATCATCATATGCATTCTTAGAAACAGCGGCTACAGTGCCAACGTTTGGATTATCAAAACCTTGTGGGCCTGATGGATGTGGACCATGACCAGCAAAAGCAGCAGCACTTACACCTAAAGCAGCAGTTACAAGTAAAGCATTTAAAAGTTTCATAATTCTTTCTCCTAAGCCCCTCATAATTATTTAAGACAAGGGTGTTAGTATTTGTTTAATTGTTGTTAGTAAATTTTAAGTAAAGCAATAATTACTTAGCTGGGGTGGCTTCTTTTACTTCGAGCTCAACGGAGTTAAGATCACGATCTACCTTTGCATAAATGGTAATAAGCTGATCCTTACCAATGTGAGACCAATTGCGGTCATCATCTAACTCTACAGCGATTTTGCCAGTGCTGTCTGCAAACTCATACTTGTCATAACCTAAGTAGTTAGTGAGCTTACCAGTTAAAGATACATATTGATCGTCATAGCTGTTCTGAATAACATCTTGTACTGTGGTTACAGTGCTACCTGGGGCTGCAAAACCAACAGGATTAGATGGTTGTGCTTGTTGCGCACCAAAACCAGCTGGGGCATTTGGAGCAGCAAAAGCAACAGAGGAAGCTAAGGCTAAGGCACTAGCACTAACGATAACAGCTAACTTATTCATAGGACAGCACTCCCTTTTAAAAACTTTAACTTAAATTACGAACCACTCCTTTTATCACATATAAACTCACATATTAAGGAAGCAATCTATCTTGCTAGGTTCGTTGCTTGGTATGGTTATATTTAAATATCTTCTACTTAGCTAATACTTAGCAATGTGCCTCAATGAATCTATTTATATTGATAATTTACTATCAATAATGGTGCTAAGTAGCAATCGAAAGCCATCTTTAATCTTTAAAATAATTTTTAAAAATTTTTAAATTTTCAATTATTACAGCTTCTGCACCCTTAACTTCTTATGAGCAGATATACACAAAATTAAACTACCTGACCAAACGACAAAACTTAAGCAAAACATGATGAAATAAAGCTTTTATTGCCAAACAATGCCCAAAACCCCCTAAGTTTGCCCTACTTTTAAAAAAAACAAGTTAACTTAGCGTATTTTTCCTTAGCACAAAATTAGTAACTCAAATACTTAATCATTCTTTTACGCCCTAATGCCCCTTGAACTAAATCCCCTCAACTTTAGACATTAGCTGAGTAGGTAATCTACAAATTTACTGCCCTTATCCTTAAAAAAAACCTAAGACTCAATATGTTGCTTTGACCTTGGACAAGGTACATGTACTTATTTAAATTTTGCCCACATGCGTAATCTATTTAAGGAGTCTTTAGACTAAATTTTCATTAAATACTTATTGCTAGAGGCAGGCATTTGAGGCTTAATTTTGCTCTCTTATTGAGCACCTAGAATATTTTCAGATCCATGGTCTAACAGCACTATAGTGACTAAACTGTGTGCTAAAACTGTGATTTATTACTAATTTTGAGTAAATTTAGCCCTTTTATGATGTAGGTTTAATCACAAATTCAAGAGAGCATAATATAATAAGCCGTTATTATGTTGTGCACTGTCTGATAACAATTAACATTTGCAGGATTTTAGTTTAAGTATTTCCTAGATATATTAAACTGTGATATAAGCACGCCTGCTTTCATATCTACTTAGGTATTATTAGTTTTACCAATTAAAGCTTTTTGCTATGTATTAATTGCTTTAATTTTCTATGGGCCTATGTTTTAGCAGATCAGCTCAGTTTTCTTTTCGACATATTTTTTGGCATGAGAGTGTAATATGGATTTTAAAAGTAACAAGCCTTTAATCATTATTTCAGGCGCATTGACATTAGCTATTATCGTTATTGCTATTCAATTGGTTTTCTTATCAATTAACGTTAAGGCTCAAAAAGACTCTCTTCACACCTACTCTACCGCCACTGATGTTCATTCCATGCAAAACCGTATGGTTAATATGGAAAATAACTTACTTGATATGTCACGTGAGCTTGAGACTTTACGTGCTGAGTATGGTCGTCTCAACGCTGAAGTTAGCGCTATGCAAAACGTTGTAGGCAAGACAGGCAATGATTATCAATTCTTACAACAAGAATTAACCAATTTTGATAACCGTATTGGTAACTTAGAGCGTCACGCAGCCAATACCGAATACGTAATTCAGAGCATGGAGCGCTCTATTCGCAATCGCTAGCACTACAGTAGTCACTATCGTGCCTACATCGATTGCTAAAAAACAAAAGACCCAAAGGAGTCAAAACCTTTGGGTCTTTTTAATGGCTCAGCCTTCCTGCCCTGCCACCCTACATTCCTCCAGGCAAACCATTTCCCCAGATCCCAGCCCCAACCACAGCCCCAATTCCAACCTCAACTCCAAAGTCATAGCAGCAACTGCTTGTGGCAATCAAGCTTAGCCGTGCGCCTTCATGCTCATCACGCTCAAGACTTCCTAGCACCTAATATGAATGCGCCCCCATAATCAAAAGCAAGAACTCGTGTAGTACCAATAGCTATTAGCCATTTGTTGCCAACCTCTTTAGCTACTAAATTAATCATGAGCCTACAGCGTCCATTAAACGAGTAATGGCAAAGCCAGCTCCCAACATAGCTCTAGCTTGCCCTACATAGCATTGCAGCCTTTACTGCATGCGCTGGAGCACTTGGAAAGGCACTTGTAGTGCTGATAATAAGAAGCTACGTATGCTTTGGTTAACCAAGCAATATAAGCGATAGGCCCTTGTAGTGTGAATGACTGCAATGATTGACTGCTAGCAGAGCTAGAAGAAATAAGTTTTGATAGCAATGCTGACACTGATGCAGATGCTGAGATTTGAGCTGTAGCGAGAACTGGAACTGTAGCTGGAGCTGTTTGGCTGGCTGTATGGTGAATGGGAGATCAGGGAAAAGTAGAGAGGAAAGGTAGGGCTCGTTGATTTTTCTAACAAGAAATTTTGTATAGCCCAAAAACAAAAAAAACACCGAAGAGTTAATCTCTTGGTGTTATTTGATGGTGTATGGTAGCTATGACTGGAATTGAACCAGTGACCTCAGCATTATGAGTGCCGCGCTCTAACCAACTGAGCTACATAGCCACACCTGCCAATGGCTGGGGTACAAGGATTCGAACCTTGGAAATGGCGGAATCAGAATCCGCTGCCTTACCGCTTGGCTATACCCCAAGTTCTTAAGGTTGATTGGCAGGGGTACCTGGGCTCGAACCAGGGCGTGACGGGATCAAAACCCGTTGCCTTACCACTTGGCTATACCCCTAATCAACTTTCTTAAGAGTTGTTGTCGTCGTGACAACGGCGCTCATTATAGCGAATCTAAAATCACAGTCAACACTTTTTTTCTAAATTTTTAACTTTTTTTTAAATTTTTTCCTGGGAAAAGACTAAAAACCACTCATAACTGGCTTTTTTATCTTATTTTTAACATTTAAAAAAAGTTTAACAAAAATGCACTTTTTTATAGTGAAAAACCATTCTCTATAGCTTTAGAGC
>NZ_JALKIM010000009.1 GCF_023050945.1 Anaerobiospirillum sp. NML120448
CTGCAATGAAGTAGATCTAATGGCAGCATAGTCATAGCTCTCTACGCTATATCTACAATGGCTTGACAAAACACACTTTTTTTGTTAATTACGGCTTGAAAAGTGAATTCGTCGTCCGTACAGGTGGATATTTATTTCACAGGAGGCCGAAAGATTGCGCTCAAGCTGCTTTTTTACTAGGTTTTAAAAAAATTTTTAAAGTTCAGTTGCAAAAGTTCGTCCCCATTATTTATAATTTCATTGCACTTTAGTAAATGACATTAAATTAAAGATAATGCTTTGATATTGCCCCCTATTTGAAGTGTTGCTTAGCTAGCTTAAGAGTTCCAAACAAACTTTAGTATGCTTCTTAATTGGCTATCAAAAATATTGTCTTCTCGTTCAATACCTTTTTGGGTCTGGTAGTTAAATCATTTAATTAACACGTCTAGCCCTGATATTTGGTCAGGAATTATGGAAAGTTATTTGAAAAATACAAATACCATGGAAGTTAACCATGCTAAAAGTAGAGGTAAGCACCAAATTGAAATTAGTGCCACCGTACTTAGAGAAGTTGTTAATAAATTCATTCCTTACCTCATCATTAAAGATCACCGTCAAGCTGGTAAAATCAAATTTTCCTGCCAAAGCTTGATTTTTACTTTAGTGCTTTCATGTATTTGTGGTAAGAGATCTGCTTGTGCAATTGGCAAATTTTGGTCTGAGAACCAATACTTATTAAAAAGAGCTATCCCTGGCATGCCTGATATTCCTGTCTCCCATGACACTATCAAGCGCACTTTAGAAAGCCTCGTTTTTGAACACATTGAGCTCTTTATGGAGAGCTTTGCACTACACTTATTGTTTGAGACTTTAAGTGACTTACACGTTAGCTCTCAAATGCCTAATGATTTAGTGCCTTACTACAAAGAGGTACTTTATGAGTACAACATTATGCAAAAAGAGCGTACTTTAAGCCCTGAAGACGGCGGCAGCCCTATTAAGCCTCCTTTTGTAGTAAATTTATTTGCCAGCAACTTTAGGATATATGAACTACCTGAGTCTGAAAAAGAGTTGCTCTTAAATTGTAATAATGTGATTGAAACTGTACGCAAGTTCAAAAACATAGGCTGTTGCGCTAAAGCTTCTTTTTATACTAAACACTATAATTTGCCTAATGAGAGTGTTAGCTACAATTTGCAAACTCAACCTCCTGTTGAGAAAAAGGCTGATCAAAGTAGATTTACTTTGAAAATTGACCCTAAACTCAATCACAACAAAAAGTTCAATGCCTGTCCAGATCTAGCGGCTATGGCATCTGGCTACAAATAAGAACAAAGTTCTTACCTCTACTCTTAGCCTTAATTGCTCCCCATTTAAGGCTAAGGTTGTTCCCTTATCTCAATTTACTCTTAGCTCTCTAGTTTCAAAACCTTTATCCCCTTAAGGTCAGTTAAGCCTCATTCCTTATCCCTTCCTTTTAGACCTTTAGCTCTTTAGCCTTTCTTTTACCTAAGTACTTTTACTCTATGAACTGCTTATTGGTATAAGCTTGCTATGGCTTACAGCTTTTCCCTATGGACATAGGTTTACCATCGACCAGTATTTGCTAGTTTGCTGGGCAGTTAAGATGTTGTCTTAATTCCTTGTTTCTTTGCTGTTGTTGAGGCTGCTCTTTACTGATAGGGGTAATTGCCTCATACATCCTATCTGCTGCCATATAGGTTGTAATCTGGACTAAGAGGTGGTGCGACTTAATGTGGCCAGAGCGCTTTTATTTTGATGAATAACCATGTGATAAAAATAGGCAGAAACTAGATATGTATCGCAATTATTGTCTTTCAACCATGGTCTTTTTCAGGTAAAATTAGGTATGTAATTATTATGTTCATTCGTGGCGTTAATTGCGCTGATTTGTAATTTTTTTGGGAAGTTAAATTAGTTTGGCGCAGGCCCCAATTTTTGAGGTTCTAAATATGGCATTATATGTTAATACCAATGTTTCAGCCGTAAAAGCTGTCAAACAGACCCATCAGGTCAATAATCAACTTCAGATTACTCAAAAGCGCTTAGCTTCTGGCCTTAGAATCAATTCAGCCAAAGACGATGCTGCTGGTCTGTTAATCTCCAATCGCATGACAGCTCAGATTAACGGGCTTAATCAGGCATATCGTAATACCAATGATGGTTTAGCCTTAGCTCAAACCATTGAAGGTGGCATGAACGAAGTAACTGATATGGTTCAGCGTATGCGTGAACTCTCAGTTCAAGCAGCCAACGGTACTTTAGATAGCGCAGCTCGTGATGCTATTAAGCAAGAGGCCGATGCTTTAGCCTCTGAAATTACTCGTATTTCCGAGCAAACCACCTATGGTGGCAAGACCATTTTAAATGGCTACGATGCTCAAAATGGCACTTCTATTTACCAGACTGGCTCAGCAGCTCCTCAACAAGGTAATCCTAATATACGCTCCTCTGGCCGCTTAGACTTACAAGTTGGTGCTAATGCTGGCGACCAGATGTCTTTTGATGTCGACTCCACTCAATTAAGCCGTATGGTCTCTGACCAGGTTTATAATCAAGATGGCTTAGCCATGGGCTCACAACAAGAGTCCTCTAACTTAATCGACACCATGGATTCTGTGCTTTCTCAAATTGATAGTCAGCGTGGAGAGCTTGGAGCCGTGCAAAATCGATTAGAGTCAAACTTACGCTCTAACTCTATTTCTGCTGTTAACCAGGCTGACGCTCGCTCACGTTTACGTGATACTGATTATGCAGAAGAGGCCAGCAACTACACTCAGCAACTGATTATTGAGAAGTCTGTAATGGCAATGATGATGAAAGCTAATACCCGTCCTCAACTTGCAGCTCAGCTTTTAAAGATGGTCTAATAGTTTTTGTTCATTTACACCTCTACTAAATTCAAAGCCTTGGAGAGATCCAAGGCTTTTTTGTATAAATAAATTTAATATGCTTGATCTGGGTATGCTTTAATAAGTGGTGCTGCGTGTTAAAATAGATATTCAGTTTCGTGTTTTTATTCCGATGTTGATTGTTACTAAGGGTAAGAGGCTTTATAGAGCTTATTATTTCCTTTGTTTAGTACCTGATTGTTAGACATAAGGAGCTAGTTGTGACAGAAAAGCCAAATGATAAGTTCATTCGCTTCTTAAAGATTTATGGCCCTTGGACTGGCAGTAATAATCAATTTGATGAGTATGTGTCGGATAACGCTGCTGATCTTGGTATTGAGCCTTTTCACTTTACTATTCCAGCACTCCAAGAGTACAAAGACCAACTTACCGATCTTATAAAACATAAGATGGGCAAGCTCGTACTTATTTGCGGCCAAGCTGGCGATGGCAAGACCCACATGCTGCATCAAATGTATCTTGATGAGAGCTTAATTGGAGTTGGCCCTCAAGCATGGAAAGAGCAACTTGCTAATAAAGAACTTATCTCTCACTTTATCTATCAAGACATCCAATATACTGTAGTTAAAGATCTCTCTACTATTGATAGTGATATTGAGTTACTAAAACTTGCTCCTTCTTTATGTGACACTTTACAAGTTAAGCTACCAAAACTTAAAAAGGAATTTCACGAGCTAAAAATTTATCTGGAAACTGCTATTAATAAGCAAAAGCTTGCTCATATGGTGCTGATTGCTGGTAATAATGGCAAGATTTTAGAAAGATTTAAGCGTCTTAATGAGCTTTTTGAAAGTGATGTAGTGCCAAGCGTTGCTATTGAACAGCTTGAAGATCATATGATTCATCACAGCTTCTTTAATCATGAACATATTAGATGCTTTGATTTATCTGTATGCCTAGATGAAACTGTAGTAGAGGAGATCTACCACACTATTTATGATCATGAGCGCTGGAGCGTTTGTAAGCAATGTTCACGCTATGAGCTTTGCCCTATAGTAAATAATAGAGCTCTCTTAAGACAGGAACAAGTAAAAGAGCGTGTTAAAGCTATGTATCATTTATTATCTGACAATGGTACTCACTTTACAGTGCGCAATATTCTAGTTGAACTTATCAATGCTTTGCTGGGCAATACGAGCAATCCTGTAACCAGTCGTTTCTTTACTTGCCAAAAGGTTTTAAATGCCACTAAAGATGGTGCCCAAAAGCTCAACGAAATTATCAGCCTGCCTTTTGATAACCTACTAGGTCTTAACCTCACTAGCAGTAGCTCCAAAAAGGTTGCTGATATCGCCCCTATTTTCCAACAATTAGACCAACTCAAAATTGGCCAATACTCTACTCGTTTAATCGATCGCTTTATTATGTTTGGCGCTCAAAGTCAGATCTCAGTGATTAAAGAAGGCTATGAGCAGTACGTAAAAGTTAAAGGCTTTGAACAAACTATTAGCAAACTGGAAAATAGCCTTTATGAGTTAACCCATGATGATATTTCTGAGAATAAGAGCTCATCAGTGTTAGATAGCATGCAAACTCCGCTACAGAGTTTACGTACTATGCTCTTTTTTACCATGCCTCAAGAAAAGCACTTCCAAAACATTAATAGTCAGGAGCAAGGAGGCCTTTTTAATCCTTTCTTGCTAACTGCTTTTAAGCATGGTCAGGAATATTTACAACTTAAAGAGCTCGTACTTTCAGCCAAATCTTTACTGGGTAATAAAACTGCACAATCTTTAATTGTAGGACTGAACCGTGCCTTTACTAATCTTATGATTATTGGCAGTGAGGACGAGTTAATTGTTACTACTAACAATACCCTTAATGATCAAATGATCTGTGTAGTGGACGACAAAAACCGCTTTATTCTCAAGTGCGACTTTGCCCAGGGCATGTCTGAGCAAGTTTTAAAAATTGTTCCTAGTCCTTTAGTTGATGACTATCAGGGTCTTATGTGTTTAGCTTTTTATGGCAAGAATACTAACTCTAAGTACACTCTAAACCAAAAATCACGTGAGTTATTAAATAAGCTTAATCAACTAGGCCAGCAGCAAAATGAGGCTATTGCTAATCAAGCCGATCAAGCCGATTTACTGCAATTAAATTTGGAAATCCAAAAAGTTAGTGAACAATTGCAAAACTTGAACCTGCCAGAGGAAAAGCCGCATTTACGCCATATTGCTAAATTAGCAGTTAAGCGCCAATGTGACTCTAACTTACTGGCTGATTCTTACAATAATTATGGTTCTAATGCAGAGCTTATTTGTTATTTGAAGCTAACGCCTAAAATCTTTGAATACTTAATCTCTTTGGCATCAGGAAAAATGAGCATTTCATTCTCTCAAGAATGTCAGCAAACTATTGCCAACTTTAAGGACAACTTATTGTCCTACTTAAGTCGTACTCGTACCCATTATTTAACCCCAAATCATAATCATGCTGATGATGAGAACTTGGAGTTGAGCCTGAGTATCGGCCATAGAGAGTATTGCAATCGTATAGTCAAAGGCCAAGGTAGAAACAAGCTAGGCCAAGAGCAAGTTAGAACTATTAACCAAAGAATTAACAATATTGTGTTCTTTAATGGTAGCGACCAAGACCTAATTAAATAGCTATCTGGTGATTAGGAAAAATTGCAGTATTAGACTTATGATCTAATGGTTTACTCAGGCGCTATAGTAATGCTCTAAGTCATGCAGAGCGTAATAGCTAATTTTTGTGTTTAGGACTTTTTAATGAAAAATAATAAGCAAGAAAATTCTGCCCACAATTTAGCATTGATGCGTGGCTTAGCTAAGCTTAAATCCATGCAGCAGCGTCAAGAACAAGAGCAAGCTGATGCTATTGAGGCTCACCTTTTAGCGACCAAAATATCGCTCAAAGCCCCTGCCAAAGCACCAACACCATCCCCTGCTCTGCGCAAGGTTACTACCAGCTTAAATCTTGAGGAAATGGAGAGTCTACACAAGGCTCAAGATAGCGCTATTGATGCCAATACCATTAGCTATCAAGAATCAGCTAATAAGCAAAGTATCGAGCGTGCTGCGTCCTTACTCAAAAAAGCTACTAGCCGTAATCATGATGAAAGCTCTGCGCCCTCTGCGCTGGCTGTAAGTGCCTTAAAAAAGCAGCCACAAATATCAGCCACCCCAGAGTTAAGCGCCTCTTTTGTGGACTCACAGAGCCAACACCTAAAAGATACCAACACTGTCATTGCTGATGGTGATAGTGCTCATGCCTGGCCGCTAAATGAAGATCCCCTATCTTCTACTACAGCCACCCCAACCACAACCACAGCCACAGCCACAGCCACAACCAGTGCAAACTTAGCTGCCTTAAATGCTACCTTAGCATCCCCAGCCGATGCTGACATTGACGCTGATGCTGCCACTCCAGCCAATGACAGTGCCAGCACTCACGAGACAAACAACAGCACTAGCACTGAGGTTAAAGATGCTAAAGCTAACACCAAAACAAGCTCTTTAAATAGTGAAACAGTAAAGAGCAAAACTAAGAGCATTACTAAGGCTAAAGCAGCTCGTCTTAATCCTAAAGACAAAGAGCTGCATATTACCTCTGGTCAAGAGCACAACTTGTCTCATGCCCAAAATGCTCAAGATACTAGCTCTAGTGCTAAGGTTTTATATAGCGCCTCAAGCATGCAAGAGCCTAACAACCTTGATGCTTTAGAACTTAATAATGCGACCATGAGAGCTAATGTAACCTTGGATAACAACCAAGCTCTTAGCATTAAGGCCACCTCTGAGCTAATTTCAGCAACCCAAAAGGTAGCGCACTCTCAAGCGCCCGCTCCCAGCGCAACTGTAAAAGTTAAGCCTGTAGCCGCTAATACCTCCGACCACCAGAATGATGACGCTTTACCTGAGGCCCCAATTAATAGTGCGCAGCCAGAGCAGCCATCAGCTGATAACACTACAACTGAGAGCTTACCTGAGGACATGACAAGCTCTAGCAGCGCAAGCAGCAATCAAAAAGAAACTGAGACCGCCCTGGAGGCTGTAACAGTAACTGACACTGTTATTGAGGCTATCGCTGAGCCTGTAGCTGATAACACTACAAGAGAAAGCTTACCTGAGGATATGGTAAGCTCTAGCACTGCAAACAGAGAGCAAAAAGAAGCTGAGACTGCCCAAGAGTCTGTAACAGTAACTGACCCTGTTATTGAGGCTATCGCTGAGCCTGTAGCTGATAACACTTCAACTGAGAGCTTACCTGAGGATATGGTAAGCTCTAGCACTGCTAACAAAGAGCAAAAAGAAACTGAGACTGCCCAGGAGTCTGTAACAGTAACTGACCCTGTTATTGAGGCTATCGCTGAGCCTTTAGCTGATAACACTACAACTGAGAGCTTACCTGAGGACATGGCAAGCTCTAGCACTGCTAATAAAGAGCCAAAAGACACTGATACTGCCCAAGAGTCCGTAGTAGCTGATAACACTACAAGTGAAAGCTTACCTGAGGACATGGCAAGCTCTAGCAGAGCTAATAGAGAGCAAAAAGATACTGAGACTGCCCAAGAGTCCGTAGTAGCTGATAACACTACAAGTGAAAGCTTACCTGAGGACATGGCAAGCTCTAGCAGAGCTAATAGAGAGCAAAAAGAAACTGAGACTGCCCAGGAGGCTGTAACAGTAACTGACCATGTTATTGAGGCTATCGCTGAGCCTTTAGCTGATAACACCGCAAGTGAAAGCCTACCTGAGGATATGGCAAGCTCTAGCACTGCTAACAGAGAGCAAAAAGAAACTGAGACCGCCCAGGAGTCTGTAACAGTAACTACCCCAGTTATTGAAGCTATCGCTGAGCCTTTAGCTGATAACACTTCAACTGAGAGCTTACCTGAGGATATGGTAAGCTCTAGCACTGCTAACAAAGAGCAAAAAGAAACTGAGACTGCCTTGGAGGCTGTAACAGTAACTGACCCTGTTATTGAGACTATCGCTGATACTGTAGCTGATAACACTTCAACTGCAAGCCTACCTGAGGATATAGCAAGCTCTAGCAGCGCTAATAGAGAACAAGAAACCGAAGGAGCAGCTGTTCAAGAGAATAGTAAGGACGTGCTTAAGGGCGATAAGGAAAGTCGCACTAAGGTTAAGTCTACTAAGAGCAGCTTAGGAAATAGCGCAAGCGCTGGTGCTGAGGTTGAGGCTGGTGCGGGCGCTAGCACTGGTGCTGGTGCGGGTGCTGAGGAGCAGATTGCATCTGAGGTGAAGCGCAAGGCAAAGGGGAAAAAGGGCGGTAATGCCTATGCTAGAAATTATAGTGAGTTTGTGCGTCTGTTTGGCTCTAGCAGTGCCTCGATTAAAGAGCGTACTGTTGATTTGATTGAGCATGTCTTTCAGGCTGAAAGCGAAATTTTAGGTGAGCGCTATGAATATACGCTTAAAGACCATGAAGTCTTTTGTTTAGAGCAAAACCTCTTTGGTAGTGGGCTTAACCTTGCTGATACTGGTGTTGATAAGCAAGTCAGTTTATTAGAGCTGTTATTGGTGTTATTAAGCCAAAATCAGAATGTTTTAGAGCACCGACACGTTTCCAATTCCTCTGAGGTTAAGTACAGCTTTATTAAGCGCCAAGCTTTAACCTTAAGACGTATTGTCTTTAATAACCCTATGGTTGAGCGCATCAATACCAGCCAAGGAACTGATGACGAAAAGTGGCTCAGCTGGCAGCGTGACTTTAATGAATTTAATCAAAAGAGTGATGCTAACTTTAAGTTAGATACTAATCACTACCATTTATTAAAGCGTGCTTTCCATAATTTTGATAACTTTACCAAAGCTATTACTTTATTAAGATCCTGGGCCATTGTGCCTAATAAAGCCAAGGCTTGGACAGAGCATTTCTTATTTCCATTTGGTGCTGAGTCTTTATACTACGACACTACTGATATGCTAGCTAAAGGAGCAAGCAACCATTGTACAAACTTTGGACAATTGCTCTTTACTATGCTTATGAGGGCACATCCAAAGAGCACCCCAGATCAGCAAAATGCCTTATTAATGTTGTGCGATTGCTTCTTTGAACAACATGAGGGCTTTAATGTTTTTGCTCAGCTCTTGGGTGATAGCTTTAGCTCAGGAGAGGATGAAATCATTGCTCACTTGCGTAGTCAATTACCAGAAGACAGCAATAGTACTGACCAGTCCTGGAGCTCTTGCTCTAATGTCTTTAAGCAGGCTAGCCAAAATTTATTACAAGAGTGCGAATTTGTACCTTATAAAGAGCATCGCTGCTTTGATCAACTAGAGGAAGATTTCCGTCAATTACTAAGTCTTAACCTGACTAAACAGCAATTGCTCAAATCCCTAAGTGTCATGGGCATGCTCAATATTTTGATTTATTTCTTAGAGCAAGAGCAGCGTTTAGCCTCAATCAATAACTCTAAGAATGTACCTAATATTGATTTAGTACTGTCTTTGGGTAATAAGGCTAGTCCAAGAGTAGCCAAGCTCTCTTTAGATCGTTTGCAGGCTAATGACAAATTACACTCAATAGCCTTAAATAATTTTATTACCCAACGCCTTTATTTGCTCATACGTTGTTGTGTCTCTTACTTTAAAGAAGATCTCAAACTTGACCCTAAAGAGCAGGACTTAGTATGTAACTTAACTCGAGTAGCCTTTAACTTTGTTACTCATAAAGCTATTACCATTGATTTAAATGGCAAGGGCTCTATTTATGTTCAAGATAACATTAGCTCAAAAGAGCTAGCCTCAAGCCATAAAAAGGCACATAATCCTTTAAATAGGGTACAAGAGAGCCAACCATATCCAAGTTACAAAAATGTTCTAAACACTATTAGTAACGCTCTCATGTCTCATACTGGGAATAACAAATCACCACATCGTGATTTAGCTATTGAAATTGGCTTAATTAGTGGTACACAAAAAGCTCATCAGTACTACTCTTTTAGCGACGAGCTGTTACGTACTTTAGTACTATGTTGTGTCGATAAAAATAAGTCTATGATTATGCTTAGCGAGTTTTTACAAAAGTTATATGACCGCTATCATATCGTTATCGGCCCACAACAGGCTCATTACTATTATTCATCGAATACTCAAGGCCGCAGCAATCACATTGAGGAAAAGGAGTTTAAAAAGAATCTCAATGAGCTTATTGCTCAGCTCAAACGTATGGACCTTTTAATCAACTTGTCAGACTCTTGCGAATATGTCACAAACCCTTTTTCCATTCATAGCTAAAGTTAATGCTCCACGAGCACTATTCAGCCCTCAAATTCGCTACTCCAAGCCACCTTCTCAGGCAATGGGCTTGTGTGCTGCTGTAGTGCGTGCTGGGCGTAATGAGCAAAATCCTTTGCTCTATAACCTAGCTGCTGGCCATTATAGCGATGGTGGCTTGCCTGTTAAGATTAAAGAGTTTGAGCCTTACGCTCCATTTGAGCCCTATGAGTCTCGTATATTACACGAGTCTCAGGAGGAGCTATTGTCTGAATCAAACTCAGATCTTAAAGAGATCCCTGATGGCCAAGAGGCTGCTGTGGATGCTAAAGCTTTAGCATCTCAAGCTGGCGCTTTAGGTTCAGTTACAGCGCCAGTACCAGCTCCTATTCCAGAGGCACTTGATGTTGACATTGATAGCATTTTAGAGGGTGTGCGTAAGGGTACTATCAGTAGTGTTAGTCCTGAAATTGCCCCTGCCTTGGTCTATTTCGTACCTCAAAAGCAAGACAATAAAGTAGATAATTCACAACCAAATAAGCAAGAGCACAGTGAAGCTAATAACCTTGATGCACACAAATCAGCCCCACAGGACACACATGGTAGCCAACAGGGTGCCTCTGATGTACACAACGACGCTGTAGTAGAGAAAAAGCGTGCACCACAGAGCTATATTAGTAGCGAGTATAAAGCTGTGCTTACTAATAGCCCAGATGAGACTATTATTGCCAACCAATATATCAAAAAGGAACTTAGGCCTTTGACCAGCAAGGTCAAGCAAATGGCTTATAACTTAATTGGCTTTTCTGGTATGGAGGCTATTCGTGCTCACTTATGTACCTCTAGAGAGGAGTACCTCCAGCAAAGTAATAATGGCACTAAAGGCATTGGCTTAGTGATTTTTGACCACTTAGATCCTAGCTATATTGACCATATTTGTACTCATATCTACCTGCATCAAAAAAACAATTTAAAAAAGATGCTTCTTGATTTGGGTGAAAGTGAGTCCTCGGTTGATAAGCAAGGTCTCGTGGTACCTTCTCCTTTTAGAACCGCAAAGGATAAAGGCCTAGGTCGTGACTTTAAACGTGTCCAAACTTTTATTAATTGGATAAATTCAGTTGGTGAAGAGAGCTACGATGTCTTCGATACTGTACATTTAGCTATCCCTCGCCATACTATTAAAGACCTTAACAGCGCTAATAGTAATTTCTATGTAGATAGAATCAATCGTGCTATTCACTGGCGTGACCATAACAATGATACAGGCCAAATTGTCTTAAGTGGCGTAAACTCCGATGACATTCAGTCTTCTATGGAGGGCGTTCCTAGCATTAAAAATGATGATCTCATTGCTATTATGATTGAGAACATCGATAACTTCTTTGAACGCAATTACGAAAATTATGGACTTAAGCGCTATAGCTGTAATTCCCCTAAAGATCCTTTGAAAATTACCTTAGGACTATTACACACTAATGGTGATTTTTCCTTTAGTCTCTTTGATTTAGCCTCATATGTAGCCTTATGCTGGATTTACTACAATGAAGTAGAGGATATGCCTCAGGCTTTGGGCATGGCTATGCCTATTTTAAGTCTGCCTCGTGAGGATAATTTATTTAAGAGCCCTAGTGCCAAGAGTGCTACAGAAAAGCGCTATAGCAATATCTTAAATAACAAGGCTGCTTATAGCCTTTGTTATCGTAATGGCTTTGATCTTAATGGTGATGAGCTTACCACTAAATCATTGTTAAATAACCTCTACCAAAACTTTACCTGGCCTGGCAAAGACGATTCCTTATGGCCAATGGGCGATAGTACCGTTAAGGACAATAAGACTATTGCTCCTTTAGTAGAGCTTAATACCTACGAAATTTGTAATATTCGCAATTTCTTGTCAATAGCTCCATACCGTGACTCTGACCAAGAGCGCTTTGACCGTGCTTACAATTCTTTATGCTTTATTGAATGGCAAAATAAACTGCAAAAGCTCTTTATTGCCGTTAGCGATAGTAAAAATGAAAACAAACTTTTAAGTGAGCTTACCCGTGAGCATATTGAACAAGAGCAGAAAAATGGTGTTGAGCCGCTTAGCGAAGAGGAAAACGAAATCTTGCCATTGTGCGATAAGCCTAATCGCATGCGCACCCTACAGGATCTCACCGCTTTAATAGGCTTTTACACTAATCGCCAATTTGTTATTCAAACCTCACCTTCACTTAATAAGGCCTGGGAAAAGATCCTATTTGCCCAAGAGCGTTATGAGAGCGAGAACTTCTTACTGTCATTAGCTCAGGCCCTACTCTACATTATGAAAAATGTTGAGAGTAAACAAAAACTAAGTAAGGTGATTTTGGATTTACCATTGAACTTTAATGACTTCACTAAAGTTAACATTAATGTTCTACGTAGCTTCTCTATCTACTTTGGTTATTCCCTTAAAGAGTTGATTGCCAGCTCTAATGGCTTATTTGAGATAACTTTTGCCTCACAAAGCTACCTAAAGCAAGCAGATGAGATTAACCCTCTGCTTAACTTTAATGCTTTTTATAAGGTTCATAAATTTAAGAATACAGCATCCATTTCCAAAGCAGCTACTACTTTGAAGTTTAGCCTAACTCCTTACTATCAAGATGGCACTCAAGGTGAAAGCCTACAGCTATACTGGGCTCTATCCTGCGAGCAATTTGCTTTTAATATTTTTAAGGATGCCAGCTTCATTGGTAAGAGTGATTGTTTCCAATGTGCCACTTATGATAGAGCATTAGAGTTGCAAAGCAGCGCTATTACTAAGCTTGATGTCTTTAAGTCCTCAAGCTTTAGTTTTAACCATCAGGGTCGTGATCACGCCGTTTTTGCAATAAAAACTGCTAATACCAATAACATCACCAAGCTGTTATCTTTAGTAATTACTAAGGCACAAAATGATCTGACTGCTGCTCTGAATAAATTCGAGCAAAGTGAGCCTTTATCCCAATATCAAGCTTACATTAAAGAAGTTCAAGAGTGTCACAAAGAGCTAGAGACAGTAACATGTGAGTTAAAGCAGTTTAAACATGATTATTTGTCTTGTCTGTATAATCTCTTAGATTGTTCTTTAAGCTCACAAAAAACTAGCGCTTTAGTGACTAACTATAGCCTCTTACAAAATAAGCTGATGAGCGCTCCGCTTGGTACTAGCCCATTTACTCGTAATTATGCTAAGAACCTCTTAGAGTTATTAGTAATGATTGGTATGGCTTATGAGAGTACTAGTCTTTCTAATGACCTTTATAAGTTATTACCACGTGATACTGTCGTTGATCCTGATACTAATGTACCAAGTAATTACCTTACAGCTTTAGCAACACCATTTTGTGTTGAAGGCTTGCATTTCCTAGTAGTTAAAAATGAGCGCTTATTAAAGCTTATGCAAGGCATTCTTGAGGGCAGAACTAAGCTTAATAATCAAAATCTCTATCTTGAGCATCTTGCTAATGAAATTAGCTATAGCGACAATAGCGAGCACTTGATTCGCTTTAACCACTCAACTAATCGCTTTGATTCTCTAATTAGCTATCAAAACTATTTAGGCTATACGCTTTACCAAAATGCTAATGCCTATCAAGAGCGTTATAGTGCCCTCTTGCCTCAAGACTTTGCCTCTAGCGTAGCTCTTGCTAATAAGAACCTTAAGTCTAATGCAGGCTATAACAATGTGATTGGCCAGTATCAGCAAGACTATTTAAATGAAGTAGGCGACTATATTGAGCATTACTTAAAGAGCCGTCCATATTTAATGGAACAGTGCACCATTATGATTTACTTCTGTGGTGTCATTGATTTAATTGTTGCTATTTATCGCTACTTAGAGCAAAACCGAGCCTTAAGTAAGGTGAAATTCAATCTCTTAATTGTAAATTGCACCTTACAAGAGTCTAAGCTCATTTATCAAATCTTTGAACAAGAAAAAGCTCAAAGAAGCAAAGGCAATATTGATGGCTCCTTTATTCAGCGTATTGTCGTAAGTGTTCTTACTACTGACAATCGCTGGTCTGCTAATTTAGATAGCCATTTTAGTAACTACTTAAACCAAGAAAAATTGAGTTTTAATCAAGAAGATGAGGCTCAAGATAGCACTCTTGGCAGCGAAATGGACTTACAAGAGCTAAGCCGTATTGCTGATATTACTTTAATGTTCCATGTTTTTGATGCCAATGCTACCTGTAGGTTCACTACTCGCAATGTCAATGTGCCTATTGTGCTTAATGATGGTGAGTATCAGCCATCCTTAATCAATTGCTCTAATTATCAAGAACTTTTAAGTGCTGATATTAATAATTTGGGCTCTAGTTCCTTTGCCAATAATTTAGGTAAGTATTTAGTATGTCCTGTTATGACGGTTAGCCGTGCGCAAATGCAGCACTCTTTATACTACTTGGTAAAACAGGATTTAGAGCTCTTTAACAAGGCTAATCCAAACTTAACAGCATTGCTAAAAGATAAGTTATCAAATAACTCTAACACTCAATCTTTGAGCAACGATCTTGAATCTGCTGTGCCTTTAGTTGGAGTGCCTTTATTTGAGCTGGCTTTAAGCGACAAAGATAATGGCCAAAAACAGGCCATTAGCTCTATTATTAAACAAGTACACAATAGATCTGATGTAGTAATTTACTTTGATGATCTCATGTGTCGCTTGGTGCTTACACAAAATAATATTGATGTAGTTTACTATCATAAGTTACGCAATTTTGCGCTTAACTTTATGGTAGCTTCCCACAGTCTTGAGCATCAAAGCAGCCATCACCTAGAGGAATTATTAAAGCTCTTAAAAGTTACTAATGACTACCAACATGCCTGTAACAAGGTAAGACAGGATGCTATTGCCATTTCAGGCTCGATCTTATTAAGAGCTGAAACCAAACGCATTCATGTTTATGAAATGATGGGTCTAGTACTGTCTAAGTACTTAGGTAACTACATTTTCTCCTCTCTTGCTCAAAACTTTAATGGTAAAGGACTCTTAAAGACCCCTACTTATGTGTCTTTAGATGACTACTGTGCTCTTTTTGGTAAGAAGAACCAATTACGTGCCGATATTTTAGGCCTACAACTGTATGAGCGCACCACACAGACCCAAGACCAGAGCGCAGAGGCGAATGTATCACAAGTCAATAACTTACCACGTCGCTATGTGCTTACCATAGTGGTTATAGAATCAAAGTTTTTTGAAAAGCCAAATGACAAGGCTGCTTCAAAATCTTTAAGCCAAACCCAGGCTTCTACTCAAAACTTCTACAACACTTTATTCCCAAGTGATAATGCTATTAGTGATGAGCGTAAGTTGTGGTTAAGCCGCATTGCCGATATGTTATTGACCAATGCTAATTTTGCCCACCATTTAGAGTCCTCTAACAATAACAATACAGGCCCATTATTAAAGACCTCCTCTACTGACTTTGTCAGAATACAAGAGCTCTTAAGAAATGGTCATATTGATATTGTTATCAAGGGCGTTTCCCTGGTTTATGCTCACAGCAATGAGGATATTACCTATAACAAGACCCAAAGCTCTAAAAAAGGCCGAGTTTTAGGCCCTGGTATTAATTATGAGTTGGTAAGTTCTTACTTAGCACACAGCAAAGACAGATATCCTGTAATGCAAGTAAAGATCTATCAACAAGCTCTCTTTAATATTATGAGGATGTACCTCAATGATAGCCCTGACAATGCTCTTAACTATTTAATCGAGCACGATCATGAGCACTTTATCACCTCATATTTGCAAACTCTCGATACCTTAACCCCAAGCCCAAGCCCAAGCCCAGACTCGGGCTCGGGCTCAGGTTCTGACTCAGACTCAAGTTCAGAGCCTAAGTCAGACTCAGGCCCAGATTCAGGTTCAAGCTTAAGCTCTGGCTTACAATCAGGCAGCAACACTAGCTCAGGTACTGACGCTAGCGCTAACTCTGCCAACATTGAAGCACCTATTATGAGCACTAGTTTCGAGACTGAGGCTAACAATGATATAGGCTCATCAAGCCAAGAACTTATGACTGAAACTACCAATGGTGAGCTAGAGACAGCTACTGCCGCTAAAGCATCAAAAGCTGCTAAAACTGCGCCCGCACCCTTGGCCGCTGTAGCTCCTGAGGTCGCTGTAGCTGACGAGGTTCCTGTAGTGCCTGAGGTTGCTGTAACCTCTGAGGCTACAGCCACTGCTGCAACTAAGAAAGCTAAAGAAGCTGGAGCCAAGGCTGACGATAACGCAAAACAGGAAGTACCTGAGGACAAACACGCTAGTGCTAGCTTTACCACCAGGAAATTAACCAAGAGTAATAAGCTTGATGATTCTGACACTAAAGAGAGTCAGTATTTTGTAAGTTCGACTAAGCCATCAACAGTATGTTTTGTCGATGATGGGGCTGGCGCTCTCAGCACTGAGCTACCACTTAACAGTCAAGACCATGGTAGCGAACCTAGCATGGAGGTTGATATTGATGGCTCGGCTTTAACTGATTTAATGACCCTCGATGATGGCCTTGATAATCCTTTTACTAAGGATATGTTGCTTGATGATGAGGTAAAAGCAACCATTAATAGCAATAGCTATAGCGCTATGCCATCACTAGACCATAGTCAGTCTTTAGGAGAAGATAAGTTGTTAGCTGATAGTGCTAAAGAAGAAACTTACGAAGTAATGGAAGCTGATAAGAGTGATAATCCAGAACTTAGTGGTTTTTGGCTTGAGCATCCTAACATGCATAGTCTGGTAGCAGATAATGCCGAGGCGATTAACTTTAACCAGCCTAAGACCTTGAGCTTTGTCCAAGAATCAGAGCAAGCTTTATTAACTGGTCTAACTAAGCTGGGCTTAAAGCCTGTACTTAAGAGTACCAAGGTTACTGCTAATGGCGTGATTTTTAGTTTTGAGGGCAATGATCGCTTCGAAACAGAAATGATTAACAAAGTTAGGGGTAAGCTCTTAACTACCTACGGCGTGAATATTTACGACGTTAAGCCAAAAGCACGACAAATTGATCTTTATGTTATGAATGAAGATCGTATTTCTATTCCATTCCTCGCCCTATTAGCTAAGAGACAGTTTAACTACGATTACTATCAGGTCGATGGTAAAAAACTTCGTGGCTACAATACCAAGCTTATTTTGGGCTTAGGTGAGGAAACAGGAGAAATAGTATATTTAGACTATAGAGAGGAAAACCCTCATACCTTAGTAGCAGGTACTACTGGCTCTGGTAAATCTGTACTGCTCAATTGCATGATCTTGGATATGGCTCTTACCAACTGGCCAGAGGAGCTAGAGCTGATCTTGGTTGATCCTAAGCGTGGTGTGGAGTTTGGCCCATTTGCCGATCTACCTCATTTAGCTAATAAGGGCATTATCATTGAAAAAGATGATGCCATTGCAAAGCTCAATGAGCTGGTTGACATTATGGAGCATCGCTCCGATCTGTTTACTGAGCTTACGGCATTAATCCATGCTACTAATCCTAAGTCCTATGTTCATATTAGAGATATTGATGGCTACAACCAGCAATGCTGTTCTTATGGCAAAGAGCGCATGAAACACATTATCTTTATCATGGATGAGTTTGCAGACTGGTTCTTGGATAAGCAATTTAAGGAAAATGCCATTAGTTGCTTACAACGCTTAGCTCAAAAAGGACGCTTTAGTGGCATTAATGTAATTTTTGCTACCCAAAGACCTGATAGCAAGCTTATGGACTCTAATGTTAAGGCTCAATTAGGTAATCGTATTGCCCTCAAGACTACAGATAAGACTAACTCAAAAATCATTTTGGATGATAGTCAGTTGGATGCTTCCAAGCTCAATGGCAAAGGTCATATGATTTGTAAGTTGTCCACAGTGCAATATGCCCAATCAGGCTACATTAGCCCAACTCTTGTCGATAGCTTAATTAGCGCCATTAACCGTGATTATCAAGCGCATATTAAAGAATAGCAAACAGCTATTTACCCACAAGGCTAGTGCACAGGCACTAGCCTTGTGTTTTATTAAGGCCAAGCTATCCCCTCTTGCACAAAGAGCTCCTCTTAGCCTTACCAAGCCAATGCATTGATAAATAAAGGCCGAGCATGACTTTTACCTCAGCTCTATCGCTATCCCTAGCCATTAGAGCAAGCCCAGCTTTGCCCAAGGCCAAGGCCATGAGCTTTTAGCTTTAGTCAGCTGCAATGGTAGAACCAGCCCTGGCCTAGCCAGGATAGAACAGGCTTTTTTGGCCTTGGAACAGACATAGGAAGACAGTTGGTTATTTATCAAAATTTGCTTAGATTTTTGCGTTGGGTAGGTAATAAATTCGTATAAATGCCCCTAAACATACAGCAAAACTGTTAGTTGAACGTAAATATTTGAATGTCTAACCTATGTCAGTTTAAAGCGCACCTATATCTAGTTTAAAAAAGCTAATAAAATTTTTTGATTTTCTTAATTAGAACTTTTGCTCATTTTTGTGCCAAAAACGCAATTTGCGCACTATAAGCACAAATGGCATCTATAATTAAGTTTTTTGCACTCTGGGCACGCACACATAGACTTAGCTCACTAACTTAATCATATTAGCTATATTTAGAGGCTAAAAAGGTGTATTATTGCTTATTGAAGATGATGATAATTCAAGCTAAAAGTAGCAGTTTTTGCTATTGTGTGCTTTTTGGATCCTAAATCAGCCCTTAGATTTTAGATTCTTTAGATTTTCTTAAGCTTTTTTAGCAAAGATACGTGTTAATTTGCTAAATTAATGATATCTTGATAATTAAGTGACTAACTCTTTGGTTGAGTTGCCAAATAAGGGGCCAACGAGGATCTGAATACGCCTATCTTCAGGAGTATGTCACTCCATGTATGTACATTGGTTGTTTGTAACTAATTAGAATCTAGTATTCAATTCAAACAGTAATGTGTAAATTAGAGCAGACATAAATCAATCATGTTTAAAGCATGATCGTCTTTTTATCATCTAAGGTTTTTAATATGGTTAAGCCACCTGCTGATAGCACCATAAGTTGGTTTGTAAGTCAGTGTCACATTCACAAGTATGCACAGAAATCCACTATTATTCATGCTGGCGAAAAGGCTGAGACTCTTTACTATATTGTTAAGGGTACAGTAGTGGTTGTAATTAAAGATCATGATGGCCATGAGATGATTCTTACCTATTTAAATCAAGGTGATTTTATTGGTGAGCTTGGTCTATTCAATGAGTCTTCTGAAGAAAACCCAACTCGTACTGCATGGGTTAAGGCAAAGACTACTTGTGAAGTAGCTGAGGTTTCTTACAATAAGTTTAAGCAATTAGTTCAAGTAAACCCAGAAATCTTAATGCGTTTAGCCTCTCAAATGGCTACTCGCTTAGCTGATACCTCCAAGAAGGTAGGTAACTTAGCTTTCTTAGATGTTACTGGTCGTATTGCTAAGACTTTATTAAACTTAGCTCACCAGCCAGAAGCTATGACCCACCCAGACGGTATGCAAATTAAGATCACTCGTCAAGAAATTGGTCAAATTGTTGGTTGCTCACGTGAAACTGTTGGTCGTATCTTAAAGATGATGGAAGAAAATCACCTCATCCACGCCCACGGTAAGACTATCGTAGTCTACGGAACCAGATAATCTAAAACAGCCTAGCACTAAGTGTTAGGCTTTTTTCTTGCCTATTCCTACCTTTACTCCCTTCCTTTAAAAAAAATATTTAAGGCAAAATACGATAATCATCCCATATGCGTAGCTATTTATCATACAAGAGGCTTTAAGCTCACATGATAATTGCACGCTTGTGCTATACTAATAGAGATTTTTTGCGTGATCCTAGCTAGTGCCTGAGATTTGGGTACTGGTATTAGCCTATAAATTTAGGCCCCCTTATCTTAGGTTGCGTGAAGTTATGGTTTTTTTCTTGTTAAACGTAGCTTGCATTAGGAAAACTCACTTTTAGCAAGTTCAACGTTAAACCAACAGGAGTTATAAATGGCATCACTGCTTGAACGTGGCGTTCATTCATTTACCAAAGAAGAGCTCTTAGCTTGCTCACGTGGCGAGTTATTCGGTAAGGGCAATAGCCAGTTACCAGCCCCAAACATGTTAATGTTTGATCGCATTACCTCTATTCGTGCTGATAATGGTGAGCATGGTTTAGGCCAAATCACTGCTGAGTTAGATGTTACTCCAGATCTTTGGTTCTTTGACTGCCACTTCCCTGGCGATCCAGTTATGCCTGGTTGCTTAGGCTTAGATGCTATGTGGCAATTAGTAGGCTTCTTCTTAGGCTGGCGTGGCGGCCCAGGTAAGGGTCGTGCTTTAGGCGTTAAGACTGTTAAGTTTAAGGGTGAAGTTTTACCTGATTGCAAAAAGGTAACTTATGTAATTGACATCAAGCGCATCATTGAGCGCGGCCAATTAATTATGGGCGTAGCTGATGGTCAAGTTTATGTTGATGGCAAGCACATCTACACTGCTGAAGATTTACAAGTAGGCTTAATTCCTCCTCCAAAGGAGTAATCGAGAGCTTTACGCTCAATAAGCTTTAGCAAAATAGCCCTAAGGTGACAACATCTTAGGGCTATTGCTTTATAAGCGCACACTTTCTCAATCCCTACTACCATTATTAATCACATAAGCTATCCAATCCTTGCTAACTAAATATCGATCTGCATATAGCTGAGTCTAACGCAATAGGTACAAGTACAGACGCAGACGTTGCTACAAGTACCGATGCAGGCGCTGGTGCTGGTGCTGGTGCTGGCAAAGACCTTTTTTGCCTTTAACAATAATCAACTAGCAACAGGTACAACAACACATCTTAAGTGCGTGAAGGCAATGATTGCAAAGCCATCAAAAGAACACTGTCATTATGAAAAGGAAAAAGGTGTAAAAGAAATAGAGAGAGAGAGAAAAAAGGAACAGGCAGCTCAACTTGAGTGTTTGAGGCTGTGGAGCACAGGATTGACAAGGGCAGAAACAAAAAAAGCACCATAAGGTGCTCTCTTGCTAAATTGGTCGGTGATGCAGGATTCGAACCTGCGACCCACTGGTCCCAAACCAGTTGCGCTACCGGACTGCGCTAATCACCGTCCCATTTTATGATGCTAAATTTAGCTGGTCGGTGATGCAGGATTCGAACCTGCGACCCACTGGTCCCAAACCAGTTGCGCTACCGGACTGCGCTAATCACCGTCTCATTTTATGATGCTAAATTTTGCTTGGTCGGTGATGCAGGATTCGAACCTGCGACCCACTGGTCCCAAACCAGTTGCGCTACCGGACTGCGCTAATCACCGAGCGTGCTCATTATATGGATTCGTCAATCTACTGTCAACAAAAAATTAAGCAAAATTTAATAATTCTTGGCTCACTTACTAGGTTAGCCGTAAAAAATGGATAAATAAGCCTTATTTAAACTTGAGCAAAGTTAATTTTGCCATGCACCACAATAATTACTCCCTAGTAAGCCTCTATCAATACATCCCACGCCTTTGTTCAAAATAGAAAAATATTGATCTACCGCCGTAAAAGAGCGGTGAACTTTAACAGGTATTAGAAGGGCTTGTTCAAAAGTAAAAAAGAAAGACAACAATGGCAATCAACCCTTTAGATGCCAAAGCCCCTATTTGCTTATTTGAATGTAGCCCTGCCCTATTACTTATTAGAGATTAGGTTTTTCTTAATTATGATTGTTTAGACCTACTTTGATTACATCTCAAGGACTTACCTGATCAAATGTATGCTTACACTTGTATCCAAGTTGTCGAACAAGTATTTAAAACTATTAAAATTTTAAAATAAATAATTGATAGTAAGTGATGGTAAATTTGACTACAGATAAGTGAACATTTCCTTATATTCATTATTTCTTAATAAAATAATCTTATTAAGTTATAAGGCTTTAAAGTTGCTTTTTTACTTTCATAATCTAAATACCTGTACAATAAGTCTTTAGGTAAAACATTATAAGCCCTTTATTTAAGCCACTTTTAAGTAAGTTATATCTTATGATTTGGCGGATATTTCATTTTATATAGATGTTTAACTATATTAACCAGTTTATCAAATTTCAAAGATAAAGTTAGCAAAATCACTGTTGACATATAGCCAAATTTTCGTAATATTGAATCATTCACTAGCGAGTGATCCTACTAGTTCAGGGTATTCCTTAAACCCTAAGCATGTGAGATCTATTTTTTGTATAGGACATAGTGATTACTCACCCTCGCAGTGAATCTTATTAGCTATACACATAGCCATTAGTACCAAAATCCTTATACTTTCATTTGTAGGGCCCATAGCCCTACAAGTCCATTTGTACCAACAATGCTCACATTTTAAATTTCAAAGTTAATTACTTTTATATGCTTAGTGCTAATATTCAGGTATTAACTTAGTTTTTCTTTTAGGAGTATTTATGCCTAGCTTAAAAGGTACACAAACTGAAAAGAACATCTTAATTGCTTTTGCTGGTGAGTCTCAGGCCCGTAATCGCTACACATACTATGCATCTGTAGCTAAAAATGAAGGTTATGTGCTTATCAGCGCTATGTTTGAAGAAACTGCTAATCAGGAAAAAGAGCACGCAAAACGCCTATTTAAGTTCTTAGAGGGCGGCGTAGCTGAAATTACTGCAACCTTCCCTGCTGGTGTTATTGGTGATACTGCTGCTAACTTAAAGGCTGCTGCCGAAGGTGAAAACGAAGAGTGGACAGAGATGTACCCTCAGTTTGCTGCTACTGCTCGTGAAGAGGGCTTCCCTGTTATTGCAGCAGTAATGGAGAATATTGCTATTGCCGAAAAGCAACATGAAAAGCAATACTTAGACCTACTTGCTCACCTTGAAGCAGGCACCATGTTTAAGCGTGGTGACAAGGTTATTTGGCGTTGCCGTAACTGTGGCTTTATTCATGAGGGTACTGAGGCTCCTAAGGTTTGCCCAGCATGTAACCACCCTCAAGCACACTTTGAAGTATTACGTGCCGATTACTAATTGCTAAAATACACTTAATCGATTCAAGGCAGGCCTATTGTCAATAATAAGCCTGCCTTTTTAATGGCCTAAGCCCTCTATTACTAATCTAACTCCCCTCACTACCCTAACGGCGCTAGAAATCCTCGCTATAAAGCTATAAACAACTCTCTTTATAGTTAGGCTACGCAATAAGCGCCACTAATACCGAAAGCTGCGCAAGCTTACCAGCTATAAACAAAGATAACTCTGCTAGCACAGCCTTTCATGTTGCAAATACGGCTTACTTTATAAACTAGCGATGGCCTATTGAGCCTATATAGGCCCTCAAATTTTAAGGGCAATGTTTGCTTGCAATGCTTGTAATTCTTGCGATGCTTGGCATCAGGCCTATAGATTATTTGCTTTTACGCATGAAATGCTCAATAAATGGCCAACCTAAAATGTTGGTAGTCAAGTGCAGATAATTGCAATTCTAGATATTATTAAATAATTGCAATCAAATTCACAAAAGCTATTTTAATCGATAAAATTAAGCTTGCATTGATACAACAGCTTTGCTATTCTAGATATCACTAAACCGAAGAACATACTAAGGGTCATCTCCAACCAGATGGACCCTTATTTTTTGCCTAGAAAAAACAAAAAAGCCCCCATATTCAGGAGGCTTTTTTAGTTTTTGGTCTTATAGTTTGCTAAGGCAAATTAGTCTAACTTGCCTAAACCTTCTTGAACAAACTCGGTTAACTTAGCTTTGCTCATTTGCTGAACTTCACGGCCTTTCTTATCTAGAAGCTTGTTAACTTCACTGTTAGGTAAAGCGGTTAAAACGTCATCAAAGGATTGAGCCCAGCCAGAGCTACCATAAGTAACGAATACATATACCTTCTTACCAGTGAAATCTTGGGAACCAAGCCAAGTAGCTACTACACGAGGGAAAGAACCGAACCAAATTGGGAAGCCTAAGATAATAGTATCGTACTGAGCAATATCAACAGGCTCTTTTAAAGGTGGTAAATCATGATTCTCTAACTGCTTACGGGCAATAGCAGCAGTATCATCATAGGTCTCACCATAGAGGTCAGCACTCTTTAGCTCTAATACAGGAACGCCAGTTTGAGCACCGATTTCGTTAGCGATAAGCTCAACAGCACCAGGCTTAGAAGGGTTGAAATTAGGGGTATTGTGGCGAGTTGAGAAATAAACTACAGCAGTCTTGGAAAAGTCTTGTGCATAAGCAATACCATTAGCAGTTAATAAGGTAACAGCGGCTACTAAACCAACTACAACTTTTTTGAAAGTATTAAACATTGATGACACCCTATAATTAGCTACTTTGACACTTTTACCGCACAACTATATAGTGGAATATAAATTGTTCTTCCTGTACCTTAAATTAACAACCAAAAATCAAGCAAATATAATTGAGGCTAAGCAGATTATGCCTAAACATCTCATTACATTAAAGCATTAATAGCACTTAAACAAAGTACAAGAATTTTGGGACTGATAGCACTCAACTACAAGGATATAAAAGTGAATTTTAAGTAGCAAAATTGCTAAAAAATGTTTGATTAAATATCTACATACAAACAAATCCAGAAAAACTTACATGCTTGTATATAAGTTTTAACTGGAGAATAATGATAGATACAAATTGAGAAAATTTTATCATTAATTTTCATCAAAAACTACAAATTTTTTTTCAAAAATTGCATTTTTATTACATAGAAAAAGCAGGTATTTATCGCTTATATGTAGGGGTTCGTAAAAGAATTAAATTGCAGTTGCTGCAAATAATGAGAATGAGGGAGTTGTTAGTGAGGACAACTTTAGTAGTTTAAACGCTAACCAAAATGCTAAAGCATAGTATTACCCTTACATAGAACGAGGCACTCCATAATGCAACTAAGGAGTGCCTTCTACGTTTAGGATACATATCAAGATGTCTATCCTTCCTAAAGAGTTCTTTATTTTCTTGTTCTAAGAACAAGAAAGCTACAAGGAGTTTTTGAGGATCATACTCTTTAGACTTCCCATGCATCTTGATAAGATGATCATATTTAATACCGAAGTGAGATCAATGTCAACATTTAAAAAAATTAATTTTGTGAAATATCAATGTAACATCATAATCCCTTATACAAGGCCTTTGTTACGCAGTAACGTATCATTGCATTTCTCTCTTTTGCACTATTTTGCAGACAAAATTAGTGCGCAATGATCTATTTTGATGCACAAAATCATAGAACATACTAAAATTATTTAATAAAGATTTACCTTGGAACAACTGCCCCATGCAACCATATATATGGTATTTCCCATTCTTTCTCATGGCTTAAATATGGCTCATAAATTCACCTGCCTTCCTACCAGCCATCTGCCCTTAGCTGCCTTGACTACCTTAGCTACCAACGCTGCCATGCTCTGACCTATTTGGGCCATTACTAGCAGATGCTGACTTAGCTGAGACTAGCCTCGCTAGCCATGATAGCCATGATAGCCATGATAGCCATGCTAAGTTTATTAGGCTCGGTTTGGATGCTCGAAGTTAAGCCTGGGCTTAAGCTTAGGCTTAGGCTTAAGCTTTTCGTAAAAGCGTTGGAAAAACAGCAATGATGGGAGCCTGGGCAAGAGAAAAGCACAGTGCTGTTGATGGAGAGATGCAAGTTAAGTTAAGAGAAATGCAGGATATTATTTATGAGGAAAGAAGGCCTTATATAGCCAATGTAAATTGACCTCGCTTTAAGACCTTCTTACTGGAAGAACAAACTTTAAAATCCGTTTTTTAATTATAAATAAGTCAAACAACGACTCAAGTATGGAAAAGCTGTATGGTATTAGGCAAAAGACGACATTTGCTTACGCTTAGGTTCTTTCTTAGTGGAAAGCATTAAAAGCACGTAAGAAATAGCAGCACTTACCATAATGTAGAACACTAAAATTGCTAAATTATTAATGGCTAACTCAGAAATCTCACTATCATAATCAACAATGCTAAATGACTCATTTAAAGTAATTTTATCTAAATAGCTAGGCTTAAAGATTTGAATAGCGCCGTGGTAAGAAACTACTAATAAGCCAAGTTTTATCATATAGCTAGGAAGCTTCATCATGAACTTATTGCTTATATTAATAGGCATTAAGTTGTTATCGAGCCAGGAGAAAAACTTGCCCATGTAGCAACCTAAATGCAAACCAATGAACATGAGCATATAGGTAGTAGAAGCATTATGTACTATGTGAGCTGCATGACGATCTACAGGTATCATTCCTTGGAATAAGTAGTAAGAAATGCAAACTCCACTAGCAACAGAGGCCACTAATGCGACCAAAATACCTAATAAAGTAAAATTGCGATATACAAAATAAGGTGCTCTTTGCGCTGCTACAAATTTAAAGAATGAGCGCATTAAATATACATGGATTGAGACTACTGCTACGATAGTAAGTGCACCGATCTCATGAATAGCAATATCCATAACATGAGGAACAAAGATAGTGCTAAAACCAACTAACAGGATGCCATAAACTACAACTGCGATCAGAAGATTCTTGAATAATGATCTCATAGGGCTAACAAATAGGTGTTGTTTTTTAAATAAGCTTCAGGCTATAGTTCTGGATACCATCTAAATTTAGAACCTAAGAGTGCCTAAATTTGCTTGCTTGTAAGAAATGAAGTATCACTATACTAACATACTAGTAAGCAATTTGTTAGCAAACAAGAGCAATTTTCTTTAGTTATCTGCTTTTTTAAGCCAATTTTGATGCTTTTAACATTTGTTTTAACAGGCGCAAATGGCAATAGACCACACATTTTTGAACAATAATTCTTAGTCAGTAACATGATAAGATTTATTAATTACTTACTATCAATTTACAAGGATAGTCCAGGTTAGCACTGCTACTTGATTAGCAGATGATGCTCCTGCAAAAACCTTTTTGCAAATTAAGGAACACTAGTTTTTTTGGGCTCGCCCAGACATTAGAGCGGTTAGCCATAAAAATTGGCAGTCTCCTCCCTACCCTACCCTACCCTACTTTAAGAGACCATAGCTATACTTTTCCAAATTAGCTACAGGTCAATGGCCAAGGCCAAAGCAACAGCCTGGGCTTTGGTCTTAGCCTTGGTCTTAGCCTTAGTTAGATGTTATGGGATGATTTTGGAGGCTGCTTAAAATTGCTGTTGGCTTTTGCAGCTGGAGGCGTAGCAAAGGAGAAGATAAGTAATTAGTGCTGAGATTAAGACGTATACAGCCATTACTGAAAGTTGATCAGTAATATGATAGTAAGCAGGTAAAGTCTTATCATATGGGATCTTACCAACATAGAAACTCAAGCGCTGCCAATAAGACTCTAAGCTCATTACTTTTAAGCCATGCAAGCTTACTAAGACTAAAGCTACTTTAATAAGAGTGCTTGGCAGGCGATAGAGCTTAAGATTATTGCCTTTGCTTAGGTTAAAGCTCTCATCTAACCAGTTATGGAATTTGCAAAAATACATACCTAAATGCAGGCCAATGAAGATTAAAGCATACTGCACACAAGCATTATGAATAGGACGACCTACCTGCTTGGGCACAGTAAACCACCAGCCTTTAAATAGTTCTTTAGAAATAATTAGGCCGCTAATCCAAGCTGCTAACAAAGTAATCATTAAGCCAATTACTACAAAATCACGGTAGTAGAAGTACCAAGATCTTTGAGTCTTAAGATAGCTAAAGAAAGACTTCATCATGATTACGTGATATATCACTATAGGCACGATGATCAAGGCTAAGATCTCGTGTACTAACTTAGAGGTTTCCTTAGGAACGTATAGAGCACTAAAAATAAAGAATAATAAAGAGACTACAGTTAAGCTGAGCAAAAACTGTTTGATATAAGCTTTCATAAAAATAAACCATAGAACTTTGTTGTTAGTTAGATTGAGCGCTTAAGCTTACTGGGCAAAACTTAGCTAATACTTATTGACCACCAAAAGAGCATCTTGATTGTGCTTTTAGTAAAGCAACTACCAGAATGACCTTACGGAGCCATGCCTACTCTAATTAGAAAAGGGCTTAGCAGCCCCCTCCCTAAGGACTAGTTCACTTCCTTAAGTAATGACCTTAGTCTTTTTTGGGCAAAAGCATGCCTAGGGCCAAGCTTATGTAAGCTGGCCAGATCGGTATCTTTGCCCTTATTGATAATAAGAGCATAAAGGAAAATCTCTAAAAGGTGGTACAGATAGCCTGTTGTATAGGCTATTTGCAAGTATTTATAAGGTTTTTGGGCTGTTGTACACCGTTCTTAAACTCATCGATGTAAGAATGGTGAAAATCAAAGGAGGTAAACTTGGAGTTTTTAGCCAGAGACAGCTTTGCATTATCACTTATTTGCAGATCTTTTACTTGTTGTTGAACATCTTCAACAAGCAAAACATCGTTTGATAAGTAAGGAGCTCCCACCACGCCTAATCCTATGCCCAATCCCATAGCGCCTAGAGCTAAAATATGCTTAACCATATCTCGTACTCCTATATATAGGTAGCACTAGAAACCGTGCTTGCAACACAGACTTTAATGATAGAGGGATATTACCCTGTCAGTCTGTGCTCTTTGTTTGTAAACAAGGATTAATAGCTTTTAACTTGAATGGTAGTTCATTGCCAAAAGTCAAAATGCTATGGTTTAAATTTAACAAAGAAAACTTTGCAGTTTCTTAGCACCTGATATGGTCAAATTGTGTTGGAAATAATTTTGCTGAGCTGCATCACACTTTTTCTTCGTTGGGCACTATTATTAACAAGGTAAGTTAAAGCTTTGTGTAATTTTGGTAAATTAAATTAAATGATAATCAATATCACCACATAGTGCGTTTGCTGAATTTTGCTATCGCAAGAGCTGTCACTAAAAGAATCAAACATTGAATTTGTCCCATGGATAAAGGGCCTAAGATGTAGCCAAGCTGAATATCAGGCTCACGGACAAACTCGCAGATAAAGCGCAAGATGGCATAAACCATAAGATAAGTTAAAGTCAGCGCACCTGGTCGTAAATTGCCCTTAGAGTAATAAACAGCCCCTATTAAGTTTTCTCGTACTGTTGCTCGGTATGTATTTCTTATTACCAATAAAGCCAATAAGATGAGGGCTAAAAGCGGCCCTTCTGCAAGAGCCTCATAAATTTGTACAGGATGGCGAGGACTTAAGTCTCCTGCATTAGAGAAAATTACCGCCCAAGGCAAAGAGCTAGGAGTTCCATAAAGCTCACCATTAAAAAAATTTGCCACTCTACCTAAAGGAATAATTAGCAGTGCTATCAAAACTGCTCTATCAGCATAGCAATAAAAGATTTCTTTTTTAATCTGCTTATAAATATGGGGACTATACACAAACTGCCCTGAGAGCAAACTAATATTTTGCCCCCTACTATTGCTCTTTGATGAACTGTACTGAGCAGCATCAGCTACCATATCTTGCTTATCTAAATGCAGGTTAGCTGTGATATGGTTGTGGCTGTGGCTATGTACCAGGCCATGGCTATTGCCATGGCTGTAGCGGATAAAAGGATTATGGGCTATATAAGGAGTGGCCAGGTGAACAATCAAAAACAAACCTAGCGCTAAGCCCACTATGCCGCCCATGTAAGACATGCCGCCTAAATTAAGCTGCCAAATGTGGTCAATATGCTCAGCGTAGTACCAGGGATCATAACAAATCACATAGCCCAAGCGGCCACCTACGATAGCACCTATAGCCGCATAAATGCCTATCATAGAGCGTACTAACAGATTATTTTTGATATAAAACATAGGCAAGGCAGGACGTGAGAGCAATATAAACAAAACTGCCCCTAATCCATAGACCAAACCATAATATGAAATATAAGTACCAAAAACTTCTAATACCATAGGCTTAATATAGTCGCTTGTGCCACGCTCTTAATATTATGTATCTGCTAGCTTTCAAGAGCCTCAGAAGAGTTAAAACCACTTTCTCTACCATATGGTGCTTGATTAGGGCTGGGCTCAAATTAGAATCTTTGTAAGCCCCAGATGGGGATGATGCCCTTAGCAAGGCCGCTATCACAGCAGCTTATGCTGCTGTTGCAACCTAAAGCGCCATAAGCTATAGCTACAAGGCAGCGCCTGCGTGGGCTGGCTTGGCCAGGATTGGCATTAGCCAAGCTTGGCCAGGATTGGCATTAGCCAAGCTTGGCCAGACTGGGCGGGCGGCTTGGCGCAGGATTGGGCCTTAAAATATTAACCCGAGATTAGCACATCACTAAGCTCGGGTCTAGATTTAAAAATGTGTGCAGTTTGCGATGGCTAAAGTTAGGTCTTACTTTAGCTAAGCTTGCTTTAGCGATCCATGTTGGCACGAATCTTAATGATGGTCTCGGTGATAAAATCAGGGACTTTATCGTTAAGTTGACCTGCTAGAGCCTGATAGGCACGCTTAATAGCGTGGTAACCTTGTCTGGTTGGCTGCTGACAAACTACAAACTTGATAATACCAGCATCCACAAATTGACGAGTGGAATAGAGATCATCAAAGCCAATAGCAAAAATGTCTTTTTTACCGTTAGCAATTAATGCAGCGCCTACACCTTGCACAGCGGCACCAGCAATATAGACGCAGTTGATTTGTGGGTTGGCTTTTAGCGCATTAAAGGTTTCTTGTTGACCACGGATATCAGAGTCAAAACTCTCAACGGTATCAACAATTTCATAATCAATGGCCTGACGATTGAGTTCTTGTTTAAAGCCCTCAATACGCAAATTATGACCTAATAATAAATGAGAACCAGTAACGATTAGAATGTGTAACTTGTCCTGACGGGCTAAAGAAAGCATACCAGCACAAGTAGCACCTGCGGTTAAGTAGTCAGAGCCTACATAACAAAGACGCTTGGTATTTTCCACATCAGTGTTAAGCAATACTACAGCAATATGCTTTTCATATAACTCATTAATCTTCTCACGCAATCTATCAGTATTAACTGTAGAAAGGCATAAGGCTTTACAGCCCTGAGCTAGCAAGTACTCAATGGCATCTAAATGAGTTTGTTCATCAAAGCCTTCTACTTCTTTGAGTACTACATCCAAGCCTAGATCAGCAAATTCCTCTTGAGCTGCATTAATACCACTAATGATCTCTTGATAAAAGGCATTACCAATACTTGGCATGAGAGCACCAATTTTAATTGGTGTTTTATAGGCAGCAAGAGCTCGGCCAGCACGATTAGGAACATAGCCTAATTCTTTAGCTAGCATTTTAATTTTTTTAGCAACATCCTCTCTTACTGCACCACGATTATGAAGAACACGATCCACCGTGCCTCGTGATACGCCTGCCGCCTGGGCTAAACTTTTAACAGTAACTTTCATGATCATTTGGCATCTAACATAAAATATTAGTGTAACACACTAATAAAACTTATGAAGTGCCTCCTCCTTGGTAATCCAACAGCAAGTGTTAGCTTTAATTAAAATTGAGCAAGAGCTTATTACTAAACTCTCTTAAAGCCTGGGGCATTATAAAAACCGTAGCTTTGCTAAGCAGATCTTAGCTAGTCTTATTGTTAATTATTGATGAGTGTATTGCTTGGTAGGTTGTGCATCTAAAAATGCATAAAAAAAGCACGTGGCTTATAAAATTAGCACGAAGTGTTTGTTCTCTAAGAAAGACTCTTATTGATAGTCTATGCCGTAATTAGAGCATGTGCTCGTGCAACAATACAAGATCTAAACAACATAATTAATATTTTACGTTTTTAAGCAAAATTCTAAATAAAACTAAGCCAAAATTGCGAGCTATATCGCACATAAGTAAACATTTTTGTGCACGTACACGAAACCTTAGGCACATATGCCCCCCTATTGATACTATCAAGCCGTACACAAAAATTTATACTCAAAATACAACACAGTGTGCACAACGCACATTTAGATAAAGAAAAAGCCCGCAGACAATGATTAAATCACTGATCTGAGAGCCCTATATGCTTTATGTCAAGCAATAAAATACTCTCACCCTACTAAAAGGCCCTTAAAGGACAAACATGTTGTCCTTTAAAAGAACCTTGAGAGCAACTTACTACCAAGAAATGTAAGCTACTCAATTAGTAGGAGAGAAAGTGTAGCAAAGTAAAATTAACTCTCCTTAAGACGAATTATTGCAAACGGCTTAATGAGATAACTTTGCTTAAATGTGAGCAAAGCTAAGCAGTGCTTATTATTATTGCTTCGCTTTGCTCATTACAGTCTGCACTTAATAATGCAGCTGATAAGCCCACACCTTGCGCTTAAGCCTGGCTTAAGCTTTAGCGTTAGCGTTAGCTTGGGCCTAAGGGCAGGTGTGGTTTAGCTTGAATGGTGATCAAGCTCTAAGATAGATTAACTTAACAATTAAGCAAATGGGTTCTCAGTCTTGTAGAGAACGCCAGCTGGCTGGTTGTAAGAAATCTTAGCAATGCCTAACATGGAGAATACATCAAATAAGGCTTTGCCGTGGTGACCGAATGCTACAGCACCGTGGTGTGGGTAACGATCAGCAATTAATACGTGACGGTAGAAACGGCCCATCTCGTTAATTGCGAAAATACCGATACCACCGAAGGAGCGGGTAGCAACTGGTAATACTTCACCCTCAGCAATGTAAGCCTGTAAGGTGGTGTCTGGAGTGGTCTGTAAACGGAAGAAAGTGATTGGACCAGCAGCGATATCACCCTCTAAGGTACCACGAGTGAAATCAGGCTCATCACGACCAGCCTCTAAGAGACGGTGCTGAATGATTTGGTAGTTGATCTTGCCACAAGCTTGATCGCAACCACAATCCTGGTTTAACTTGCAGAATGGAGTGTTACCACAGTGGAAGCCCATGAAGGTATCAGTTAACTTGTACTGTGGGAAGTGAGGCTTGATGCTCTGCTCGTACATGTCAGCTGGTACGGAGTTGTTGATGTCTAATAAGGTTACAGCATCCTTGGTTACGCAAGCGCCGATGTACTCAGATAAAGCACCGAAGATATCAACTTCACAAGCTACTGGAATACCACGGGAAGCTAAACGGGAGTTTACATAGCAAGGCTCGAAACCGAACTCCTCTGGGAATGCAGGCCAGCACTTGTCAGCAAAAGCAACATACTTGCGGGAACCCTTGTGCTGCTCAGCCCAATCTAATAAGGTTAACTCAAACTGAGCCATACGCTCTAAGAGATCTGGGTAAGTATTGCCAGCGCCTAACTCCTGCTCCATCTCCTTGATGACCTGAGGAATACGCTCGTCACCCTTGTGCTTGCGGTAAGCTACTAATAAGTCAAGCTCAGAGTTCTCTTCGATCTCAACGCCGATGTCATATAAGCCCTTGATTGGAGCGTTACATGCAAAGAAGTCCTGTGGACGTGGGCCGAAAGAAATAATCTTTAAGTTGGAAACACCGATTAAAGCACGAGCAACTGGTACGAACTCGCTTACCATCTTAGCAATGTCAGCAGCGGTGCCAACTGGGTACTCAGGGATGAAGCCCTTGAGCTTGCGTAAACCTAAGTTGTAAGAGCAGTTGAGCATACCGCAGAATGCATCACCACGACCATCGATAAGGTCATTGCCAGTCTCTTCTGCTGCTGCTACGAACATGCATGGGCCATCAAAGAACTTAGCAATTAAGGTCTCTGGAGTCTCTGGACCGAAGTTACCTAAGAAAACTACTAAAGAGTTACAGCCAGCAGCCTTAGCCTCAGCAACAGCATTCTGAGCATCAACCTCGTTCTCAACAATGGTGTTGATCTCAACAACATCAAGCTTAGCCTCTAAGCACTTAGCAACTACAGCCTGACGACGGCGCTCAGATAAAGTACGGATAAAGCAGTCACGTGATACAGCAATTACACCAAGCTTTGCATCTGGGATATTGTACATTTCCATTTAAATTTTCTCTCCATTATTTAAACACTCACTAAGAGTTATCAAAGACAGATCCTTAGTTTTGATTAACTACAAAGCAAGAAATCATTTTGGTCTAAGCATGAGTGCACTTAAACCTCTGAGCAAAGATCCTCGCTCTTATTCTTAAGGGACTCTTTAAGATAAAGACCCTTGCTCAGAGGCTGCCCAAAAATCTAAAAGAATCTTGGGCAGCAAAGTAATGTCTGATTTTCTAATAAAAGGCCTTAGTCTTATAATGTGATATTCTCACCAACTAAGATACCAGTAGAGATATGGTTCTTACCCTCGTAGCTATCTTTATGAGCAAGTAACCACTTATTGTTGGCAGTTACTAAGCCATTTTCAGCATCGCCACGGGCATCAACATTCTCAATCTTGGCAGTATTAGTATCCTTAGGTAAAACTACGGCTACACGGAATACTTCACCATCATCGCTGTGGCATGGAGCATAGTGCAATGCAGTCTCATAGAACTGTACAGCAGTGCCCTTTGGACAGTAGAAGGTCTCAACAGCTTGGGTATCCATAATGCCGTCCTTAATGGCGGTAATAGGAGCAAGCATGAATAAAGCATCGGTGCCAGTAATATTTACTTCGCAGTTGCGGTGGTATTCAATGGCGTTGAGCTTACGGTTGTGACCAGAGCAGTAGCCGATTTGAACCTTTAAGCCGCCAAAGACACGATTTTGTAAATCGTTCATGAGATCTTCTGTCTCAAGTTTTGGCTCAGAGGCAACGTAGGTTACAGCATCCTTTGGACATGGTAAGTCTTCTAAAATCTTAGTAACCTTATCGGTATCTACAGCAGGAATTACCTTACCAAAACGCTCAAACTCAACAGAGAATACGCTCTTGTACTTCTCAACCTTCTCGCCATCGAGCTTGTTACGTAAAGTAGCAAGCTTGTGGAAAGCAGGACGCATAGTTGGGTATAAGCTTTGATAGAGAGTGTAAATATCGTTGTAACGCTCAACCTCAGCGCAATTTGGCTCAGCCTTATCGCTACCTTGCTTAACTAAAGCATCAACAGCACTTTCAACGTTAGGATATAACTTAGCAGCAACAGCAGCTAAGATAGCAGCACCTAATGCTGGACCTTCCTTAGAGGCAATGGTAGTTACCTTGCACTTAAGGACATCAGCAAGCATTTGTCTCCAGAATGGTGAACGGCCACCACCGCCACAAGCAGTTAAGGTCTCTGGAACAATATCCATCTGGTGGAGCACTTCTAAGTTGTGGCGTTGAGATAAGGTAATGCCCTCTAATACAGCACGGGTTAAATGTGCCTTCTTATGACGAGCAGATAGACCAAAGAATACACCACGAGCCTCAGCATCTAATACAGGGGAGCGCTCACCCATTAAGTAAGGTAAGTAAATTAAGCCATCAGAGCCTGATGGAACAGAGGCGGCCTCTTTAGTCATTAAATCATAGGCATCGGTGCCGTCTTTCTGGCATTGAGCGTGCTCAGCAGTATAGAGCTCATCACGAGCCCAACGTAAGGATAGACCAGCGGCTAAAGTGCAAGACATAGCAGTCCAAGTGCCAGGTACAGCTGCACAGAAGGTGTGAACACGACCTAATGGGTCAATAGAAACCTTAGAGGTATGGGCAAATACTACACCTGAGGTACCTAAGGTTACAAAAGCTTGACCGTCACGGCATACACCAGTACCTAAAGCAGCAGCGGCATTATCACCAGCACCACCAGCTACGATAGTACCTTCAACTAAGCCAGTTAGTTTAGCTGCCTCGGCAGTGATAGTGCCTGCAACAGCACAAGACTCGATAAGAGGAGGCATTAAAGCAGGATCGATAGCTAATTTCTCTAAGATCTCGCCTGACCATTCACGCTTCTTAATATCTAAAAGGTTGGTACCAGAGGCATCGGAAATTTCCATAGCCTTGACACCAGTTAACATGTAGCGTACGTAATCCTTTGGTAAAAGGATGGTAGCGCATTGATCGTAAATCTCTTTTTCGTTCTCACGAACCCATAGGATTTTTGGAGCAGTAAAACCAGATAAAGCTGGGTTAGCATTAATTTCGATTAAACGGTTCTTGCCAACTAAATTAGTGATCTCATCACACTGCTTAGAGGTACGGGCATCACACCATAAAATGGACTTACGTAACACCTTGCCGTCCTTATCAAGCATAACTAAGCCGTGCATTTGACCTGCAATGGCTAAACCAGCAACATCCTTAGGATCAATTGCTGACTGAGCTAACACAGCCTTAATAGAATCGATAGCTGCGTTATACCAATCTAATGGATCTTGCTCTGCCCAACCATTTTTTGGCTGATAAAGGGGATACTCAATAGTTTTGGAAGCAATAGACTGACCGTGCTCATCAAAAAGAACTGTTTTAGTACCTGAGGTACCAAGATCAACACCTAATAAATACTTCATTATTGTTATGCTCCTTGCTCTATTAAAGTCCTGTGACCTTATTAGAGTTGCTGCTAGTCTTTTCCATCCCCAAGACTACAGCTGGTTCCTACTCAAACAAAGATAAGTAAGCCTCCCTATTGACTACCTTTTCTTTGTTTAAATTAAAAATCTTTACTCTTTAACAAGCCGCTCTGATATAACTTCAGCTAAAACCTTGCTATAAAAGAGCGACTTAATAGGTTTTGTTTATGTAAATTAATTACTTAACACGCTTCTTAGAAAGAACGTCAATTACTACAGCTAACAAGAGAACTAAGCCTTTAACAGTTCTTTGCCAGTTAGCATCAATACCTAAAATTGACATACCGTTGTTAAGTACACCCATGAAGATAGCACCAATTACAGCACCACCTACAGTGCCCACGCCACCATAAGCAGAGGCACCACCAATGAAACATGCACCGATAGCATCAAGCTCATAACCGTTACCAGCAGTTGGAGCTGCGGAGTTAAAGCGAGCTACGCACACTAAAGCAGCTACAGCTGATAAGAAGCCCATGTTTACATAGGTCATGAATAAAATTCTGTTGGTGTTAACACCAGATAATTTTGCAGCCTTCTCGTTACCACCTAAAGCATACAAACGACGACCACCTACGGTATTGTTTGCATAGAAGCTATAAGCCATAACAATAATGGTTAATAAGATTAAGATAACTGGGATACCCTTGTTATTGGCTAATAACATACCAGAGCCAATTAAAGCAGCCTCAACAATCACAGTGGTGATTACGAAGGTAGACATATCGTCTACTTGGTAACCCTTCTTAGTCTTCTTAACACGGTCATAAAGCACGTAAGCTAAATAACCAACACATAAAATCGCAGTAACAACAGTGGTAACAGCAAAAGCATCAGCACGAGCACGTGGCACGAATGAGGTAAAGTAGCGTAAGTACTCTGGAGGGAATGGAGAAATAGTCAAACCATCCAAAACTAATAAAGCCATACCTCTAAAGAGCATCATGCCTGCTAAGGTAACGATGAAGGCTGGGATACGTACATAAGCAATCCAGAAGCCTTGCCATGCACCGATTAAAATACCTACTAATAAGCAAGTTGCAATTGCAAGGTAGATATTAGTTTCCCAGTTAACCATCATCACGCCAGCAATAGCACCCACCAGCGCTACAATGGAGCCAACGGACAAGTCAACGTTACCGCAACCAATAATACAAAAGAGCATACCTACGGCAAGAATAATAACGTAGGAGTTTTGCGAAATAATGTTGGTGAAGTTTGCAGGAGAGAACATTGAACCATGACCTGTGGCTCTAATGGTGATCTCAAACAAAATCATCACAACTAATAAAGCTAATAACAAAGAGTTACGCTTTAAGATATTTAAAAATTGTTCCATGACAGCATCCTAATCTTTAAATGCTTGGCACCATGTTTAACCTACAACGCTAAATCACAGTGTTCTAACAAGAGTTCAGGCGCTTTACTAGTTCTGCCAACTTAGGTAACCCTTATGTGGCACGTGCACGCCTTATAAGTTAGGCTGGAATATGCATATATTATCAGAAATTCAACAATCATTCGCAAACGGTTGCGGAAATTTTTGGCAAATATATGATTTTGCGCAAACTTTTTAAATAAAATCAATTTGAGGCTTGTTTATAAAGCTTATATTTGTCGCATTAGTGCGCAAATACTCAAATTTTAACTATTACTCTTAACACTGATGATTGTGCATGCTTATGTGCATACGCATGTTTATGCACACACTAAATTAGGTATAAACAAGGAGCAGAGTGGTTACTTCTTATCAGATGACTTTAAAATAGCCGACATAATGGTTTCTTGAGAGGCCTCAGAACGTGGCATCTCTGCTACGATCTTGCCCTCATTCATAACGTAAATACGATCGCACATACCTAAGACTTCAGGTAACTCAGAGGAGATCATTAATACTGATTTACCTTGAGCTACTAAATCATTAATAATGCAATAGATTTCGTATTTAGCACCTACGTCAATACCACGAGTAGGTTCGTCAAGAATTAAAATATCAGGGTCGGCGTACATCCATTTAGCTAGCAGTACCTTTTGTTGGTTACCACCAGATAAGTTACCTACATCCTGACGCACAGAGGCACATTTAGTCTTTAATTGCTGTCTATAGTCATCAGCTACCACAACCTCTTTATCATGGTCGATAATGTCATTTTTAGATACCTTATGTAAGGCAGCTAAGGTAGTGTTGCGAGTAATAGAAGTTTGCAATAACAGACCATCACCCTTACGATCTTCGGTTACATAAGCTAAACCATGGTTAATAGCTTCTTGTACTGTATTTAGCTTGACCTCTTTACCATTGATAAAGACTTGTCCGCCAATAAAATCACCGTAATAATGGCCAAACACTGACTGAGCAAGCTCAGTTCTTCCTGCACCCATCAAGCCAGAAAGACCTACTACCTCACCTTTCTTAATATTGAGGTTAACCTTATTACATACTAAGCGGTTGCGGTTGAGAGGGTGAGCTACAGTCCAGTCTTTAACCTCAAAGAGCACTTCATTACCAGGCTTAGTATCACGAGGAGGGAAGCGATTAGTAAGCTCACGGCCCACCATGCCTGCAATAATACGGTCTTCGGAAATATCGTGATTGGAGTTATCAATGGTTTCGATAGTACTACCATCACGAACCACAGTAATGGAGTTAGCAATATAGGAAATCTCATTAAGCTTATGAGAAATAATAATTGCTGTCATGCCCTCTTCTCTAAAGCGAGCAATTAACTCCAATAGAGCTTGAGAGTCAGTTTCGTTTAAAGAGGCAGTTGGCTCATCTAAAATAAGCAAACGTACATTCTTGGCAATAGCTTTGGCAATTTCAACTAATTGCTGCTTACCTACACCAATATCTTTAATTAAAGTACGAGGATCTTCATGTAAACCTACCAACTCTAAAAGCTCTTTAGCACGTTGATAAGTACGAGGCCAATCTACAACTTGTTTAGAGGCAGCTACAGTGCGCTCATTACCTAAAAACAGATTTTCAGCAATGGATAAGAAAGGTACTAAAGCTAATTCTTGGTGAATAATAACAATGCCTTTTTCTTCACTATCTTTAATACCATTAAATTGACACAATTCGCCATCAAAATAAATCTCACCTTCATATGAGCCAGCAGGATAAATACCTGAGAGCACATTCATCAAGGTGGATTTACCAGCTCCATTCTCTCCTACGAGAGCGTGAACTTCACCCTTTTTAACCTCAAGGTTAACATTTGATAAAGCAGTAACCTTACCAAAGCGCTTGGTGATGTTCTTCATCTGGAGCAAAATTTCTTGATTTGCTTCCATAGCCATTCAAACACCTAAAACAATCTATCTTAACTAGCCTAATTAACCACCTAAAAAGCACTATATTTCCTAATTTTTCTCATGTTTAAGCTATTAGCTAAAGCGTGCTCGTACACGAGGCTTTGCTAAAAATTAGACCACTTAAGGTCTTGGGGCGGAAAAATAAAGATTGAGGAAATGATAGGCAGCAGTTTGTAGTTAATTGAGCGTAAAACTAAAGCCCTAATGACATAGAGGTAACAAGAGGGCTTTATAGAACATTCATTAGCCAAGGCAGGTAGACTAATTGGTTGTGCCTACCTACCCTAGCAATACCTAATTTAAAAGGTATGAAGCTTTAGAAGCTTATTAGATCTCATCAGCCTTGTAGTAGCCAGAATCGATTAATAAAGCTTGATAGTTATCCTTGGTAGCAGCAATTGGCTCACAGAGGTAGGATGGAATTACACCAGTACCATTGTTATAGGTGGTAGTATCGTTAACTTCTACTTTCTCACCCTTATCGATAGAGTCAACCATAGCAACTACTTGTTGAGCAAGCATACGGGTGTCCTTGAATACGGACATATCCTGGTAGCCACGTACGATGTTCTTAACAGCTGGCTTATCGCAGTCCTGACCAGTAATTACAGGCATATTGGAAGCATCATAACCAGTAGCTAATAAGGCATTTACAACACCGCAAGCTAAGGCATCATTTTGGGTTAAAACAGCATCAAGCTGAACATCCTCTGGACCATAAGAGATGGAGGAAATTAAGTTCTCCATACGCTTTTGAGCCTCTTCGAGGTTCCAGTTTAAGGTAGCACACTGCTCACGAGTAGTCTGGCCAGACTTAACAACAAGCTTGCCTGAGTCGATGTATGGCTTTAATACTTCCATAGCACCGCCGAAGAAGAAGTTTACGTTGTTGTCATCGGTAGGACCAGTAAAGATTTCGATGTACTTGGTCTCTTTAGCATTCTCAAGATCTAATTGATCTGCAATATATTGACCTTGTAAGTTACCTACACGGGTATTATCAAAGGTTGCATAGTAGGAAACAGCATCAGAGTTCATGATGAGGCGATCATAGGAAACTACTGGAATGTTCTTTTCCTTAGCACCCTTTAAAACTTCAGTTAAAGCAGAACCGTCAATTGAAGCAACAACTAAGATATCGCAACCAGAGGCAATCATGTTCTCAATTTGGTTTACCTGAGTTGGAATATCATTATCACCTGCGTACTGGAGATCAACAGTGTGACCAGATTGCTCTAACATGGCCTTCATATTCTGACCATCTTGATTCCAACGCTGTAAAGACTGAGTTGGCATAGAAACACCAACTTTAGCAGCGTAGGCAGAAGAAGCACAGCAAGTAACAGCTAAAACGGCAGCACATAATGCGCTAACGGTAGTCTTTAACTTCATAGTTTTATCCTCATTATGCAATGTTCAAATTGCAAACAATCACAAGAAACACCGTTTGATAAGATGCAGTGACAATCCTAAGTGCATCTAAAATTATCAAATAAAAGTGGATAATGATTACGGTGGTAAACTTTTGCGAGCTCCAAAAAGCTTGAAAAATAGCCTTTTTGTGCTCGAGCACAAGTTAATGATAAATCAAAGTTAAACAAAATCGATAATTTCTTGCAAATTGAATGTTAAATTTGTGATCCAACATACAAGAAATCATGATTTTATAAAATCCATCTTGATCTTATGCTCCTTACTTGAGCAATTACCCTCAAACTACCGCTTAAAATAGATATGAATATACTAATATCAAAGTAATAGCTACATACTTTTAACGTTTATTACTCATCCCCATTAGCCCACTACCAATAGCGTACGCAAGTCCACCCTGCAACCGTTTGTAGTTGCAACACCATTCCCTATTCTTCGCTCAACTATCGCACGCCCCAAGCAACACTCTCTTATCACAATCAAGGCACAAGCAACCGCCAAAAGATACAAGCACAAGCCTGCCAATATCTCTCCACACTTATAAGTACCAACTACGCACCATCATAAACGCAAAAGGCGAGCACATCCCTGCGCTCGCCCTTCCAAAAGATTTGGCTCAACCTCATCCTCATCAGCTATCTTTTCAGGCCACCTCATCATACCAAGCGCCCAGCTCAAGCGCCCCGCTCAAGTCCCATGGCCCATGGCACATGGCACATGGCACATCGTCTGCCTAAGACTTTACCTTGTAAACACGCCAAGGAGGTTGAGAACTAAATCCTGCTGTGTCGTAATTGTCTTTGCTCAAATAAAACAGAAGTTTCAAACTCCATCGCGGAAAATGAACTAGCTCGTTTTATGGCTTATATGACTACTTGTAATAATTAGCAAAGTAATCTGAGGCATTCTTAGCCTTGGTATCTCCCAAGGGCTTAAAGTTACCTACAGTTTTATTGCTCAATGGGTTGTTTTGGCTTAGGTCACTAACCATACGATCTTGTTTACTATGCTCTTGCCCTAGCCCCTGCTTCAGCTCCTGCCCTGGCTCAATATTACTATTATCGCCATCGTGCTGAGCGCCTTTAAGCACCTTGGCTTGATTACTTGATGAGGTTTCCTCTACAGCCTTTTTAAGGTCTTGGCGTGCCTTTACGCCCCAGTCATCATCCTCATCGTCATAAGGCTGATCACTTTTACCTACTCTCTTACGTAAAAAGCCTTGTAATTTACCATTTTCTAATTTGCGTTGATCTTTAATGGCATTGTTAATCACACCAATAACAAATAAAAAAGGAATGGCAATTGCCAAAATTAAATACCAGTCCATAAAAACAATCCCTTGGGTGTACCTTTTTTTGTAAAGTCAGCTGCGCTGCACCTAAACTTAGCTTTGCAGCAGCGGCAGTGCAGCTGCCGCTTAGCTGTAGCTGAGCAAACTCCAGATTTTCGTGGTGGTCATATACAAAGATAGGAGATACTGTAGTACCTCCTATCTGGCAACTTATATTGTGCTTAAGAAAATAGCTAGCAAGAGCAATTATTTCTTAGCTTGGCTATCCTTTAAGATCTGCTCAAAAGTAGCATAGTCTTTAACCGCACCACGGATCACTTGACCATTAACAATAAAGAAAGGTGTACCCTGAACACCAATTTGTTGGCTAATTTCCATGTTCTTACGTAAAGACTCTTGAATGACTTTATTATCATTAATAGCCTTGCTTAAGGCATCGTAGTTGCCACCAGCCTTCTTAACTGCCGCTTTAATTTGATCTTCTGAGGTAATCTTTACCTTAGGCTGCATGAGCTCATCTTGGTATACAAAATACTTTTGAGCATCTTGTTGATAGAGAGCTAAACCAATAGCAGAAGCTTTAACACTCAAAGGAGATAAAATTGGCAACTCAACGTAGTAAATAACTACATCATGCTTCTCTTGTAATTCCTTGGTAAGAGGACGAACTACCTTACAATAGCCGCAGTTGTAATCAAAGAACTCAACTACATAGTTCTTTGCCGAGCGAGAACCACGGGCTGGGGTATTCTTATCTTGAATAAAGAAGTCTACAGCTTCTTTTAAGGCAGCTTGCTGACCTTGAGCCTGCTTAGCCTCTAAGGCCTTAGCTGCTTCAACTAAAATCTCTGGATGAGAAACAATGTAATCATGAATAATTGACTCAATATAAACCTTTTGCTGATCTGAAAAAGTGTCTTTATTATCAGCAGCTAAAACTTGAGTGGAAAGTAATGAAGAGCCTAAGAGGCATGCTAGGGTAGTGGTAAGAACCTTCTTGTTAGATAAAAATTTGAGCATAGTGCCCCCTAGTCCAAAGCAATAATAGAACCAAACAACAGAGCAATTAATATTTTAAGGAAGAACCCAACTAATCATAAAGATTACTGAACTGAACTGTCTTCCTGCCTCTACTAGGACTTGTCTGTTGCTTGTTGCTTGATTCTACTATCACACAACATAACATTTGTTTTAATTTGAGCTGTTCTTAAACTCTAATAAGAGCAGCATAATTTGCTTTCTTTAGATCGCTGCCACAAACTAAACCTTACAAGGTAAATGCGACCTATTATTAATAATCAGCAAATCAACACATATTTTAACGAAAATTTGTTAATTAAATAGCCCCTAATGCCACTGAAATAAAGAAATTCTCATTTTTTTTGCAAAAAAGCCACCTTGGATAGCTCCAAGATGGCTTCATCTTTTGTCTTCTTTAGAAAAATCTGTAATTACAAAAGCAATTGATTCTAGTTTTTAAGCTCGTGTAGCTGTCCACCATGGAAGCGATGTGCGTAGGCAAAACACAAAATTGACATAATAGAGCACACTGTCATGGTAATAATGATAGGAATCATAGATTGATCGCCCATTAAGCCCACCAACGGTGAGGTAATGGCACCAAAAACAAAGTTAAGCACGCCAAAAATTCCAGAAGCAGCGCCCGCACCACCAATACGAGAGCCCATTACAATACCAAAACCCGCAGCCTGGGCTGCGCCCATCATTGACACAAATAAGCCCAATATAAAGGCAATAATGTAAAGATTGTCGATCTGCAAACTAACTACAGTAATGAAAACAATGCATAGTGTTAGCTGAATAAACATTGCACTGAACACTAAGGTCTTTTCTTTTAAATACTTGGTTAAAAAGGCAGATAGATTGGCAAATACCGCAATAGAAAAAGCATTAATGCCAAAAACGATGGAGTAACCTAAAGGACTTAGACCATAAATATTTTGGAAAATGAAAGGAGAGGCTGCTAAATAAGCAAAGAAAGCACCCATCACAAAAGACAGAGCTAAGCTCATTAAGAGAAAGCGAGCATTAGTAAGCTCCATTAACATGCTTTTAATAGTAGCCACCAAATGAGTAGAGCGCTTCTCTTTTGGTAAAGTCTCAGGCAAGACAGTAATTGAGCTAAATAAAATCAAAATGCCCCATCCTACCAAGAAAATGAAAAGTGCAGGCCAAGCCCAGATTGAGACAATACCAGAACCAACTATAGGGCCTAAAATTGGAGCTAATCCATTAACAGTCATCAAAAGAGACATGAACTTGGTAAGCTCTCGACCCGAATACATATCACAAGCAATAGTACGAGATAATACAATACCACTAGCACCAGATAAACCTTGGAACAATCTTGCTATAATGAGCTGCTCAATAGTGGCGGCATAAGCACACCATAATGAAGATAGGATAAAGATCACTAAGCAAATATATAAAGGATTCTTACGACCATAAGAATCTGATAGTGGGCCAATAATTAACTGACCAATAGCCAGACCAAAGAAAGATGCAGTCAAAGTTAACTGCATAGTAGAAGCATCAGTCATGTACTCTTTGGTAATAGTTGGTATAGCAGGTAAATAAATATCAGTACAAATTGGACCAAAAGCGCTGAGCATACCTAAAACTACAATTACTAACCAGCTAACCTTGTCTAAGGTTCCAACTACCTCTTGCTCTTGTGATGACTGTTGATTGTTTTGATTGTCCATTATTTTCTAACTCTGTTTTTTAAACGTCTAATGACACAGCCATGTCTTATTACAGCGTGATAAAACTCAAACCATCAAGCCCATGCTCTGCCTAAGACCCGGCCTTGGCCTGAGCCAGACCAGGACTGTGCCTTAGCTTTAGCCCAGGCTTTAGCCTGGGCCTGGGCCATGGTTCAACCCAAGGGGCTTAGCTATAGACCTACTATTGGCTTTAGTAGTGCGCCTTAGCAAAGCCTTAGCCAGATTCATTATCAAGATCTGAGCTTAAGACAGTACGTTGACCTGGGCTTAGACCTATTTGGGCCTATACACACTAACCAATGACAGCATTTTTTACTTATGAGAACATCGCTGTGCCTACGCCAGCAAAGGCCTATCTTGGCTTAGGTTAGCCAAACTATGGCCTAATATAGCGGCTATATGAACTAAGGTCGGAATACTCGTATCGAGCAGTAAACCTCAATATCTAACTAAGCAACTTTTAATAAAATGTCAGACACACACCAAAGCTGCTTGCGTTGTAGTATCAAAACCAGCCCTTAAGAGCTGTAAAGTTTTCATACTAAATAAAAGAGAATCTTGCAAATAAGTTAGCTAATCAAGATAAGAACTAGGAGTTAACTAAAAGGAAGGAGTTAAAGAAAATTAAGAAAGGAGCTTAAGTAATAGAATCTTTAAGTCCGTCCAATTGCTAGCTCTAGTTTACTAAGGCTATATCAGCCACATAGCAAAACTTGCCTGGCAAGTGGGAGCAGATACCAAAGATTCTCGAACTCAGTGCAATAAAAGCGACTACAGCCGCTTTAGAAAGGTATCTAAAGTTAAACTTGAGCGCCTATTATAGCTAAAAAAATGAAAATGACTAATCTTGTCTTAGATAAGAACAAATCTAGGGCACAATTGCATCAATATAAAAACCATATAGCAAACCACTTTTCCCCTAGAAAATACGCAATCACTATGAGCTTAATTATCAAAGTGCACCAAAATAGTTATTTAAAAAAACTAAAGGCTATCCCGACCTAAAGCAACATTTAGGTTCTAAGATAGCCTTTTGCCAAATTGCGTAAATTTAAGTTTAAGCTTAGCTAGATGCTCGAGGTAAGAGCATTGGATCAATGAGTCGGCACTTAACATCATTGCGCTTTAAGATTTCATAAGCAGCTGCACCTAACTCATCTTCTGGCAACTTAACTGTAGTAATAGGTGTTGGGAAGAAGCGACACCACTCAGGATCACCAATTGACACCAAAGCCATATCTCGTGGCATTACTACATTACGTAATGATAGAGCATATGCTACACCAGAGGTAATGGCATTATTGGAAGTTAAAATAGCAGTTGGCTTACCAGAATGACGGGTTAAGAGAATATTAGTGATCTCAAAAGCCTTGGTATAAAGATCGTTATACTCTAAAGCATCAAGCTCAATACACTCTACATTATCATAGGCCTGAGCTGCATTAAGACGCTCTTTGAAAGTATACAAAGTGGACTTACCACTTAAATATACAATGTGTTTATGGCCTTTAGAGTTTAAATGGTCATAAGCAATCTTTACTACTTTCTCATTATTGATTAAAGCACACTTAGTGTCACGACCAACAAATGGACGGTCTACAGCAACCACATTACGGCACTCAATCAAAGGAATAGTAGAAGCTCCTGTAGGCATAGCAATCATGCCATACAAAGGAATTTGATTCATATCCGCAATAATCTTGCGCTCAAGTGATGGATTTTCATTAGTAACACCTAAGAGCACTTGAAGTCCGTCGTCTTGAGCTAATGCAGTAATGGACTTTAAAATACCTGCGGAGAAAGTATTATTTAAATCAGCCACAATTACGCCAAGCATGCCTTGACCCTGACCTACAGATCGAGACATAGGCACGTCGATGCCTAACTCTTTAGCTTTATTTAAAATACGCTCGCGAGTGCTTTTGGCAACCATTTCAGGACGAGACAACGCACGAGAGACAGTAGCTGCACTAACACCTACCACTTCGGCAATTTGAGATACCTTACCCATTGTGACGTCCTCTTATTAACTTAATCATAGTGCTAAAAATCTTTACCAAAGTGAAGAGCTCACCTTAATACAGATATATTTCTACAGATACAAAATCTTATTAAGAACCAACTACAAAAATGAAGCATATAGGCATACCAAAATATACAAAAGAACAAGTCTTTTGCATTATTTTAGAATCAGGATTCATGATGCTTTTTAGAAAAGAAATGCTAAATAAAAATAGCAAACCATAGTATCAGTTGGTTATCTAAAAAAAGCACTAACCTTAAGAGCCCAAAGAGCACCAAACCTAAAAAAGCGCCTTGCAATATCGATAACAAAATTATCTGTTATCGATTGATTTGGTGTTAAAAGCAACCTTAAGGCGCTAAAAGCCCAACTGTGGCAGTTAGTCACCAGCTACTTTTTTGCTCTTGAATCTATCCCTATATTCATGAGCAATTTCTTTAGAACCTCCTAAGGTATGCTAAGAAGCATAAAACTATATCTTGCACATCCCTAAAGTTAGGGCTATAGCTCATATACGAGCTAAGCCATCCCTCAATACAAGCAAAGAAACTTAGATCGTAAGCGAAGAAAATATCTAAGCCCTGAAAAATAGCTTATGCATTCATAGTAGTGCGCCATAAGAATACCATGTCTAAGAGCTTTTAGCCAAACAAATGCAATTATTAATGCAAAACAGATCAAATAATTGCAAAATTGCAATTACAGCACATAGGTAAAAACTATCAGATATACAACAGCATGAGCGTTGTTTAGACCACTCAATTAACCTAATTTTAATTATTATTTAATCTAATTGTCATACAAGCAAGGAAATAGCAACTAGGATCATAATAGAAGCAGCCTTGATGCTTGGATACAAGCAGACATTATTTTTTTAAAGATCGCCGTGTTTCAGGCGCTAAGTTTAAAAAAAATTAATAAAAATAACTTTCTCTTATCCTTAGCAAATTATATACTTATGCATGTGTGAGCTAGTTATTCGCTAGTAATATTTATTTTTAGTGAAGTTTTGCAAGAAGTATTTGTACTTAAGCTTCTTAATTGGCGTATCCACGGCCCTGTTTTATGGGCAGTGAGCTTGTTATTGTCTAGTGTCAAAAAAATCTTTGGTTTTTTTTGGAACTTTTTTAATGAGCATATGTCAATATAAATGACACTATAAATAACGCACAGGTTATAGCTTAAACAAGTGCTTCATTGCTCTTTTAGCAGGCTGTAACCGACACTACTCAAGTGGTTTCTTATTTTTAATATAAGAAACTGGATAGTAGTAATACCCCCTTAAATCAAGCTTTAAAAGTAAGTTTTAGTCATTGTTGTCTTTAACTTAAACTGCAAAGCTGCTACGGTTGCTAATTATATCAAGCATATGGTGTCCGATTTTTGTGTGGTATTGACTGGCTGTTTATGATTTAGTACACCAAGTCATAAAACTCTTAGTGCTAACCTTTATTTGCCTATTAGTGCATTAAACGCTAAGAATAGTGTATGAATGAGGTTTCATAATTTCCAGTCCTTGAGATTAGTGAGAAACTACTAATAGCAGTCCGTGCTGCTACGAAATCCTAAATGCAGAGCAAGCTATTTTAGGATTTCTAATATGCTTTAACTTAATTTGTACTGCATAACTTATTGAGGCTTTGTGGTGGGTACAAGAACTAAACAATATCCTTTAAGAGTAAGTAAGTATCGCTAATTTAAGCGGCGTTATCTTAATTATGTTCTTGGCATTGCTCCTTTTTTCATTCCTTGAGATCGAAATAGGGCTGAGCATAATGCACTTAATCTTGTAGGACGTATTAGTTTGTTGTTCACTGTCTGCATTATTCATTGCTTCGGCGCTAGTTGCGAGCATTAGCAGGCCTTGTATAGGCGCTCTAAATATTAGCACTCCAAGCTGAGGTATTTGTTTAACACAGGGTGGGCAATGTCTGGTTCTGTAATTATGTTAAAGCAGCTGGCACAGTTGATATGAACCTTATTGCAACGCTTTTTGACCTGCTTGCCTTAGGTAGCTGCATAGCGCAGCATCGAAAAACCAAAAAGTAGTTGCGTGGAAGCGTACTGGTTCAATGCGCTCCCTTAAAGCTGGGAACTCCTCCTCATACGCTAAATCTGAGGCCCAGTTGTTGCTGTTTATGAAGGTAAGGTTCTTATTTAAATAGAGTTGTTGAGGATCACTGAATAACTCGTTCAATAAGAGGTAGCTTTGCTACCTAATATTAACTGCTCTCCAGATTAGAGGCGCTCAACACCTCAATTGGCGACTAACACGAGCATTTGCGCCTTAGGCTAGATTAAGAACACCACTTGTTCTGGCCAAAAGATAACGTCTGCGATCCTGCGCAACGTAGTCTTGGCTCCCCTAGTACAAAGTAGGTTAGGTACTAGGGGTTCCTAATTTTTCCCATCTTTTCCGCTACTTAACAACATCCAATCCAATCACCCCCACCAACCCTATCATTTTCTATTCTCTTTTTTTGCCCTATTAGCTATGACACTCATAATGGCTTGAGAGCAACGAAGAAAATGAGTCTAGGGTAAATACTTGCTATTACATGGTAGCTTATGCCACTTAGGCCTATTAGGCGCTCTCTCTTATGCCCGCCTTCTTAGGCTCATATATTTGCCTATGTTTTAAAGCTACGCATTGCACTTACCCAGCATTAGCCCATATTACTTGATGAGCTTTAATCCAAATGGTATGGCTCTTAGCTGTAGGTCAGCGCCATAGCTAAACCTTTATTAACATAGAAAGCCCCAGCTGAGCTTTAGCCCTACCCTAAGGCTTTGACAAAGCCTCAACACCTAAACATCAAGCAACTGTAGGCCCCCTTAGAGCACTTACTCTTTGCGCTCGTATCTTTGATGAAAATGGATTTGGTCTATTGAGACAAGCTGTACTTTCCCCTAGCATTGCTCAAGCAAAGATCTAGGAGGCAATTGATTTGAAATGGCTAAGATTTTACTTGCGTTAATAAGCAGGCAAGTGATTAGGCTAAGGGTTTTACTTGGACAAATAGGCAGGAAAGTGAAGGACTAAGAGTCAGAATAATAATTGAAAAGAGCTTTGCTAGTTTTGAGACACAGAAAGCCAAGCAATAGATACAACAGGAAAATTTAAAAAAAATAGAGACCAGCTCTATTATTTTTATAGCGATTTAAAACTACTGCAATTTTTGCATAGTGGCAGTTTTAATCGTTTGTTTGACATAATTTTTTATTCAGCTTATGTAAAAGCATATGACAACAAAGAAGACTTTTCTCGATAAAGCCTCCTGTCCCAGAATGTATATGAAAAAGACTATACATCAAGCATATTACCTTAACATCGAAGCTAGTACTTTCTTCTCAGTCTTAATAACACGAATGTTCTGCCTTTATACAGCACCATTTCCCTATCTCGTGAGGGCTTAGCTACTGCTCATCTCCAAACCAGGACCAGAATACTAGAGCTCCGATTTTTGAAGCACTTACCATAATAGGCTTACGCACATACCTAGTTATGGCTCACGTTGCACTCTAACTACTCTGTTGGCTTTCCTTAATTAAAAGGTCCGCCATTGAAGAGGCTTTATAGAAATCGGAAGCAAGGTTTCCCTTATCTTCCTAGACTTGCTAGAACAGTAATAACGTGCTCTGCAAAATTTCAACGCTCAACTCTCCTCTTAGAGTATGAGCAGCAAAACTTTGTTTCACACTTCTGCCGTCACAAATCATATATATACTTTCTCATAAAAAGAGCTTAATTTCTATTAAAACTTTATATTTTTTTATTGATTATGTTTTTGGTAATGCTTTTGCTTTATTTATGGGCTTTGTAACATAGCTACAAAATGAACTTTGTAAGTGAATCTTCATCGAACTTGTCATACAAGCATTATAAAAGATTATTAAAACCTAGATTAAATGGGTAAATTACCCCTAAATAACTATTTTTCTAGATATAAATCAAGGCTTGCCAACATTACAAGTAAAACGAATTATTTGTCAAAAATATGCTCTAGTCCTTACTTTAATCACACGAAATAAATAAGGTCTAAAGATTTGTAAAAGCGCATTTAATAGCCATTTACTGTCTCATTTACTAAGTTTTACGGTCAAATTTGCAATATTTAGACAAAATTACCACTACACTGCAACTCTAAACATTATTTTCAGTATCTGACCTTATTAAAATCTCCCTTTAAATGGCTCATTTACAATAGATTTAGCTCATAAAATGTTACTTAACAATGTAACAGTCTCTTCTTAAGCATCCCCTACTCTTAACTATATCCAAATATATCTATTAATAAACATATTTATAAAGTAACTTTAATAAAAGTACCTAGCTTCACTGAGCTTAACCCTATCAAACCTCCACCCATTAAGCATCTGTAAGCAAACTAGCTTTGCCACCACTATTCTCTGGCAAAATCCAAGCTAACACTCAAAGCTAAAGCTAAAACCGAGACCAAGACCAAGACCAATGCCACCCTACCTATGCACTATGCTTGATACCAAGCATATCCCACGTTCATTAGCAACAATCAAAAATACTGTAACAATCTATAAGCAGTTTTAGCTCTAATAATGCAGCCTCTCCCCTCGATTCAATACAAATCAAAGCAGCATTAGCTCTATAAACTTTAAAGCAGTAAATCATTTTTAGTATCAGTACCTACCTGCCCGCCTGCCCCAGCCTTTAAAGAGCTCAGCACAGATTCACCTACTTCTACTGCTCCTTTTAGCCTCAATAGGCATACCTCCATTAGTAAGTTGGCTAAATATCTAAGGAACTATTAGAGAGCTGCAACATTGCAAAGCACAGCTTCCTTTGATTAGCTCTATATATTTTCCCAGTACCTATCTGACCAGCTTTTCAAAGATCCCAACACAGCTTCACATACTTCTACTACTACTGACCCTTTTAGTCTCATTTCGTTAAGCAGCTATTAGTAAGTTAGCTACATACCAAAGCAGCTCTTAGAGAGCTTTAACTTTTTTACTCTCAGCTTCGATTTTGATTGAGTGCTAGTCGAGCCTGTTAATAATCAAGATCACTTTATAAGGGGCAAAGACTGTAATGTAATCTTGCAATGATTTTTAATCAGGGTAATAGTCATGCGTAGGTTTGCTGCTACTTACTATTAATTCACTTTGTTGATAAGCCGCAGATGATACTGTCACTTGTGCGTGAGCTTATGCTTGTGCTTGTGCTTATGCTAAGGCTAGGAATGAAGAGTTGGAGTGATTGTCTGAGGCTGTATGTATAGGCCTGTTTTTTTTAGCAGGGTACCAGGAACATTACGCTGGGCACAGTACTCAGTGCGCTGAACACTGGGCTCAGGACACAGGGCACTGGTGCTGCTTGAGATGGTGCGGGGTAGATTTTGGCTGTGAACTTTATTTGTGGGCAATGTAATGTTTCATATTTACAATCCATTATTGATTTTTTGCATTTTGTTGCATTGAGCGGATGCTAATTTTACTAGATAGAGCTGTTAATTTTTTCATCGTTATAACTCTATAAACTCAATTGTTACCAAGGTTTTTAATATATTTGCAACAGTACAAATCAATCAACAATCCCGTAAATATCAATGTCATTTACATTAAAAGTTATTTGATGTAGGTCACAATATATGAAATATTTCTTGAAAGTTTTTTAGTATTTTTGCATTATATTGAGCGTTGTTGCAATGTTACATTTGTTGCATATATGTTTCTTTTAACAACAATTTTTGAATATTAATTTTCGGTTGTTGTTGTAGCTGTTGTTGTGTGAGGACTACTAGATGACTGGCAAGCCTTCTTTCTTTGCTGTTATGCGCAATATGGGCAAAGAATTCTACCTTCTTTCCTTAATGCTATATTTCTTCTTTATTTCTTGGGCAGGTTGTTATTCCTTATTAGCTGTTTGGCTAAAAGAATTCTTTAAACTCTCAGGCTCAGAAATTGGTTTTGCCTATGCTGTTTTCTCTGTGACTGCTTTATGCCTATCTCCAGTTTATGGCATGATTCAGGACAAATTAATCTTACGTCGTCATCTTTTAACTGTAATTGGCGTACTTCTTTGCTTATGTGGCCCTTACTATATTTTCGTTGTTGAGCCACTCTTAAGAATGAACGTTTTAGTTGGTGGCGTTGCTATCGGTTTATATATGGGCTTTGCCTTTAATGCTGGTATCGGTGCTTTAGAGTCTTATACTGAGCGTTTTGGTCGTGTTGCAGGCTTTGAGTTTGGTCACGCACGTACCTCTGGTGCTTTAGGTTGGGCCTCAGCTGTTGCTATTACTGGTATCTTGATTAACATCGATCCACACTACAACTTCATCATTTCATCTGTTGCTGGTGTTATCTTCTTAATCTTGCTTGCTTTATTAAATACTGCCAATGACTACTCTAAGAAGATGCTTGAAAACTACGAGAGCAATGATCAGAAAAAGGCTTCTTTTAGCGAGTTAGGCAACTTAGCTAAGCATGGCGGTTTCTGGGCAGTAATTATTTATGTAGTAGGCTCTTCAATCTACGGCGTTTATGATCAGCAATTCCAAGTATTCTTTGTTTCTAAGTTCGAAGATGCTGCTGAAGGTACCCGTATGTATGGATTCTTAAACTCTTCTCAAGTGTTCTTAGAGGCTGCCTGTACTTTTGCTGCTCCATTCGTAGTTAATAAGATTGGCGCTAAGAATGGTTTACTCTTAGCTGGTACCATTATGTTCATTCGTATCGGTGGTTCTGGTTTAGTAGAGTCTCCTTTAGCAATTTCCGCTATCAAGCTCTTACACGCTCCAGAAGTTCCTTTAGTAATTGTTTCTTTCTTTAAGTACATTACTACTCGCTTCAATCCTGCTTTATCATCCACTATATACTTAGTAGCCTTTATCATGGTAGGCCAAATTATTTCAGCTGCATTATCCCCAATCGCTGGTTACTTCTATGACTCCATGGGCTTTGGTAATACCTACTTAATGATGTCTGGCTTAGTACTTGTTACCACCATCTTGTCTTTCTTCTTATTATCCAATAAGACCTTAGAAGGCACCTCAGAGAGCAATATCTAAAGCTCCAACGCTCCTAGTTAAGTATTTACTATTACTTACTAGGGGCTTTTCTTTTGTCATTATTTACATATACAGACTTTTGTAAAATTAATTGTAATAATGACTGACTGACCGACTTTTACTTTATATCTTTAGATTTAGGAGTTTGCCATGTTAGACCAAACCAAGCATCAAGAGGCACTTGCTAAGGCTAATGCCTATATTAAAGAGCATGCTAATGAAGTTAATAAGCGCTTTTATCCAAACTTCCACTTAGCAGCACCTTATGGCTGGATTAATGATCCTAATGGCTTTTGCTATGCTTTAGGCAAGTATCATATTTTCTACCAGTTCTACCCTTATGATTCAAAGTGGGGCCCAATGCACTGGGGCCACGCCACTTCAACTGATTTAATTCATTGGGAGCACCAAGAAGTAGCTTTAGCACCTTCTGAGGACTTTGATATTAGCGGTTGCTTCTCAGGTTCTGCTATTGAACATGATGGCAAACTTTACATTATGTACACTGGCCACCATGTATTTGTTGAAGCTGGCGATGACTCCATTTTCCGTGAGGTACAGGTTTTAGCTGTTAGTGAAGACGGCATTCACTTTAAGAAGATCGGCCCAGTTATCGAGCCAGAGGAAGGTATTATTCACTTCCGTGATCCAAAGGTATGGAAAGATGACACTGGTCTATTCCACATGATCTTTGGTGTTTGCAATTTACAAAACGCCGGTGAGATTCGCCACTACACCTCTAAAGATTTATTAAACTGGGACTTTGTCTCTATTATTAAAGAGATGGAAGACAATGCCTTTATGTATGAGTGCCCAGACTTCTTTGAGGTAAATGACAACAAGTGGATTTTAGCCACCTCCCCAATGGGACAGGCTCCACAAGGATACAACCGTCAAAACCCTTCTGTAAACTCCTGGCAGTCTGGCTCCTTTGATGGCAAGAGCTTTACTCCAGATACCAAGCTTTACGAAGTTGACCACGGCCACGACTTCTATGCTACTCAGTCTACTGGCACCCCAGATGGTCGCCGTATTGTTTTAGCTTGGATGAACATGTGGAAGCTTCCATTCTTAAATTACCCAGAGCACTGGTGCGGCGCTTTAACCTTACCACGTGAAATCTCCTTTAAGGATGGCCACATTTATCAGAAGCCTGTTCGTGAGGTAGAGTCCTTACGCTTAGCTAAGACTGAGTATAGCGATGCTGATTGCACCTTAAAGTCAACTATTAAGGCTATTAGCAACAATAGCGCTACTGAGCTCAACTTTAGCTTTAAGCCTTCTGATAACGATGCTGAGCAGTATGGTATTGCCATTGGCAACTCTATTCGTCTCTATGTAGATCGTCAGACTAAGACCTTAACCCTCTTCCGTCTAGACTTAAATGCTACCTCTTACCGTGCCCTACCTATTAGCTGGGACGAGGAGCATAAGTTACAGATCTTTATTGATAATTCCTCAATTGAGGTCTTTATCGATGATGGCCACGATGCTATGACCACTAACTTCTTTGGCACTGATCACTCCATTAGCATTTATGCTACTAATGGTCAGGCAAGCTTCAAGGGCCTTACTGTATATGACTTAGAGCGTCCTTTATTCAACGCTCCTTTGTTCAAATAAGAATCCAAATAAGTTCATCCTAGGATAATGGCTATAGCTACCTAAAAGACTATCTCCTTTTAGGTGCTATAGCCATTTTTGTATTATTTGGGCTAATTTTCACTTTGTAGGTTCTTAAGCTCTGCCCCAGGCTATTGGTAATTGGTAATTGCTAAGATGCTTCTATAGTTTATGAAGGGCTCATAAGCGCCACATGATTATAAGATTAGAAATAGTCGGCAAGGAATAGTAGCTTGGAACTATAGGTGCAAACTCTTATAGGGGTAGGCAAATGAAAGTTTCCGAAAGTTTATTAACAACTATACCTGCCTTGGAGCAGACATTATCTTTAATGATGTTGATGTTGACAGTAAGCGAACTTTCAAAAACTTTCACTAGCAGGCCAATAAGGCCCACAACAGTGACGAAAATAGGTTAACCTTGATACGCAGGAGCTCCAAGGGCAAGTCCGTGGGAGTTGGTCAGCATTTTTGATTATTTACCCCCAAGCAAGCACGTTAAAGCCGCTTATTTTTCTAGCTGTAATAATTTAAGAGAGCAAAAAACAACACGGGCCATGCTCCTTGTGGAGTGGCCCGTGTTTTTAAGCATCAGCCTGACTTATAAGTTAGTAGCTACACTACTTGCTTGAGAGCACCAATAATATAAGTTAAGGTGTAGTACTGCTGCTCTTTTAGAGTAATGAGACCAATACCGTTGTTAAACGCATTGGCTGGACAGCTCATAGGTTCTACTGCTAAGCACTTACGTCCTAACTTTTCAGGAGTAAAGAGCTGCATGTATGGAGCATTGGTCTTACAATAAACCTTTAACTGTTTGTTCTCCAAAATGACAGTATTCATTCTGGTAGAATCTTGAGATAAAAAGCAGTGATCAATACAACGATCCCCTATTTCCTTACCCTCAATAAAGTTAAAGTCCATATCATCTACATTAGTCAAGGTATCAGGGGTAAGACGCTCTGTTAGACTATAGACATGCTTAAATGGCATAGTAAGCTTACAGTTATCAATAAGCTCACCATCACAAGTAATGTAAGGGTGCATACCTACGCCATAAGGAGCATCGCTCTTACCTACATTCTTTGCAGTAATATCAATCTTTAAACCCATGCCGTCAATAACTTCATAAGAAGCAGTAAGAGCAATTAAGAATGGATAGCCATAAATTGGACTTACATAGGTCTCAAGCACTAAAGATGACTGGCTAATGGAGGAAATACTCCACTCCTTCCATGCTACTAAACCGTGACTAGCACTATTGGTTTTAAAGTCAGTAATTGGAAGTTGGTACTCTTTGTCGTTGAAAGTATACTTGCCATCAGTAATACGATTTGGCCATGGAGCTAAGATTTTTCCTTGATAAGCTACTGGTATAGTCTGAGGATTGAAAGGCATAGTAATATCCATGCCCATATACTTAAGGCTAGCAATCGCACCACCCATAGTGACGATAGTGGCAGTATAGTCATTAGATAATAGGTTAATTGTATTGCCACTTAAATGCATGATAAACCCCCTAAAGCTTTTGATAATTAGTAATAAAAGATCCAAGATAATTGGGGCATACAATACATAAAAACCTTATGTCTTGGAGCTCTTAGCAAGTTGTATTCAGCTTTTTAAATAGCAGCGACAAGTTGGTTTTCCAACCTTAGAGAAATTTGATCTAATGAAATTAGTGCATGTAGTTATTACAAAACTGCCACTTAATTGCCACAACACTATGATATTAATACAAAATCGGTATCTAGAAAAGTAGGAATAATTGGCACTACTTCTAAGCTCACATTTTTTGCAACTGCTGCAAGCAAGTTATCAAAGATAAATATGCTATGCGCCTACTGCTTCTTAGGAACTTTATTTCCTTGGGCATCTAAAGTCCAATCTAAATCTAAATAAAGCTCAGAAAAGTCATCCCAACTAGAGCTCTTATCCATGCGTGCCCCCTCAGAGGCTTCTGCTTTAATACTATCTAACACTTGTTGATTAACTTCGAATTCTTTGAACTTTTCATAACACTTATTGTTTAAGTGAACAAAGTGTTTATGCCAATAAGTAGAATTGTAATCACGAGCATTTATTCTATCGTAGTCATCCATCCCTTCAATGAGACCACCATATACTAAAATACTGCTACGAGTCATACCGATTTGCTCTAAGATCTCATCAGTGGATAAATACTTAATCAGCTCTGCTTTGACCATAAGGTCAACACGCATATCGCTCTCCTCTATTAAGGCTTGCCATCCAGCGTCAGGTAGACTTTTTAATACTGACATATAGTCGTGGACAACAGAAACACCCATCATACAGGAGCGCTGATCTTTAAAATTGTCAGCAAATTTTTCTAATGCTTGAGGATGCTCGGCCCAAGCGCTATTAATAGCAGTGCTTAAGAGCAACAAGGCTCCTACCAATGTCTTTTTAGCAAACTTAGCCATATCTTTATCCTCAATTTTTAAACAACTTCAAAATGACCAATCATCACACCAAAAACGGTAAAAACAAATTTAAGAATTACTTGCGCTCTATCCTTGATAGTCAAAATTACTGTAAGTGATGATCATTATAATGATTAATTAAGCACTATTTTGGGGAAAATTGGTTTATGAACCATTTAGAAATATTCTAGAATACTAGTTCCTTATTGTCTGCACACCTGTATCACGAAATTGAAAAAAATAGCTTAAGATCTCACTTATGAAGCTCATCTCTTGCAATTATTTTCAACTTATACCACTAACAAAAAATGCGGCATAAAGCCGCATTTTTGTAGTTAAGTTTTAGCAAAACCTAATTTTAGTTACCGCCATTTAAGCGACGATCAATTTCAGCCTCGTTGTCTAAAACAATTTGACGGCACTTAGCTGGTAAGGTGCGATCTTCCTTAGTGAGACGTAACCACTTGAGTGCATAGAATAATAAAGCACGACGGCAAGTATAAACAATAGTGCCGTTTGGCTCCATACCATAGTCAAGCTCAATAGCACGACGAGCACGCTCTGGAAGAGCTGGGTTAGCACAAAGCACTAAGTCAATTAAATCGTTCCAATCAGCATCTTCCTTATCGGTAGTGCCAACCTCTCTAAAGCCATTACCTAATGGATCTGGGAAGCGATCTGCTGGAGCTGAAATTTCTGGTACATCACAGCTGATGATACGAGATAACACAAAGTCACGGAAATCGTGAGTATCATAGCAGTAAGCACGAACGTGCCAACGCATACCATCATAAGCAAAGCTGTGTGGTGCAATTAAGTGATCAGAGTTATTGTTGCTGCTTACACTCATGTAATAAATGTGTACTGCCATCTTGGAGCGAATAGCTTCTACGATGTTGAACAATACATCGGAATTGATATTACGACGTGGAGGTGTAAAAGAAGCAACAGCTACAAAAGGAACAAAGCCAAAGTAATTGGAGCTTTGAGGTAACTCATTACGACTTAAGGCTAATAAATTAGCTAAATAGTAGCTAGGAGAGCTTAAAGCAGGGAAAAGTGGCTTAAAGTCGTCAGAGCGAATGTAGTATTTGTGATGACGGTTGTAAGCAATGTTTAAGCGAGGTGGGTCTAAGTTTTGAACAATGCTGCAATAGCGAGAAACATCTAGTGAAGCTTGAGGTACAGAAATACCGAAGAAATCAACAAGATCCTTACGGTTCATACGACCATCACAGCTTAAACGGAAGTCGATGAACTCTAAACGTCGCTGTTGATTCCACTTGCTATTAATGGCTCTAATTTTTTCGCCACTAATATCCATCATTCCTGGAATACCAGCATCATTAGCATTGGATGTTTTGGCTGTTACCATATTAACTTATCCTTACTATATTTAGCACACAACAAAGTTATGTGTGACCTCAAACAACTCTACAGGTTGGATCGAACACAACTCAAAGGTCCAATTCGTTCCGACAAATGGTCTGTCCTTATATGATCCTTGCAGCTACTACTGCAATAAGCAGGACAGCCACAATTACCCATAAGTGCCCAAGATCAAAATTAACAACCAGCGCTTCTTTAATCAAAAAGAAGAAAGGTTACAAACTTAGGCTCACTAAACTGCAAAATCGATAAAGATTATTAAATGTAGTTTAATAAGCTGAATCTTACTTAAGCAAGCTATTAAAAACTTAAATTCGATAAATTGTTATATTATTTCTTTCATGAAGAATACGCTAGCTTGGCAAAGATTTAGTATCGTTTGTATCCATAAGCCAAGACTCTTCATGACTAAAAGATATTATCAGTCAGAACTAGTTAGCAAAACACTGCTTTAGCTCACAAATATTATACAAAAATAACAAAATTTGTCCTATTGGTAGTAAACATATTTATTTTTTCACTAGATCACGAAAGATATAGCTAATAATGCATAATAAACTTGAGTTTTAACCAGCACAAAGAACTAACTAACTCCCCAGTAAAAGCTTAAACTGCCCAAACAATTGCAGTATTTTTAAGCTTTAATAAACTAAATAAGCTACAGTGAGCCAGGTCTATAAAATAACGATCCCTAATTATCGTCTTAGCTACCTATCTAAAAAACCTTATGAGCTTCAAGTAACTAGTATTACTTTACCTCAACATATAATAATTATCTTACTCTTTTTTAGCCGTAAAAGCACCCTATAGCACACAATTAAAGCACTTTCTATCAAGATTACTCATAAGATCATTATTTTAATAAGTTAGGCACCCTCAAGCTTTCGCTATTTTTTTAATATCCCTCCCTACCAAGAGTCCATAAAATTAGAGCTTTAACCCCAATCACCCCTGAAACAGGGGCCTAGACCTAGGCCTAGCACAACCCTATTGTTTTGTCTTACTTAAAAGACTATGGCTACTGTCATCCCTTGCCAAGGCAAAAGCCGTACGAGCACAAGCGCAGAGGCAAGGGCAGCCAGAGCGCAGCTGCTGTCATGCACTCAATTCCCAAAGAGCACGAGAGCTCAAGCGCTCGATGACTTGAGTGCTCAATTGACAAAAGCAAGGGATGAGAGCAGTAATTAATGCTGGCATACGTTACATTATCAACGCCCTACTATACCCTTTGGTGTCCTAGCCTAGTGGTTAAATTTAACCCCCATTACATACTAACGAACCAAAGTGCCACCTTAATTTGCTAATTGTCTTGTGCTTTCCACAATTTTACTATCTGAGTAGGTTAGCGGTATTTGTGCAATGAGATTTCAATTTAACCACTAGGCTGTAACTTTTAGTAGATAGCACTAATGCTGACTTGATTGGCAGGATGCAGTACAAATTTTGGCTCTAAATAAGTAGTAATAAGTTAAATGGAGCTGGAGTATTTGTTTATAGAGGGGCTTTCTTATTTGGATGGTGGAGATTTTAGAAAGTGGCGTACCTAAAAACAAAAAAGCACTTTACCTATGATGAATGGCATAGATAAAGTGCTATTTGAAATAGGAAAAATTAAACAGCAATTATGGCTGATGTGGATTGTTTACCTGTTGTAAACATAGAGTAATCATGCCTGAAACAATGTCATCACGGATCTTGTCGGTAACATCAATCTTAGGCATTAATACAATTTCAGCCTCAGTACTTAATCTGCGCTTGAGACGGTCAGCCAGAGCAGGACCAGACTTTAAGCTCTCAGTGTAAACCACAATTAAAGCTGGGTTTAATACGCAGGTAACAGCCTGTAAGGTACGCACAGCCAAGTCATCAGCAGCTTCTGGATCAAGTGGCAAAATACCTATGTTGTTATACATAGGGAAGTGCTTAACTTCACCAGCTAAGCCATCACGACCACGAATTAATGAGCCGTTATAGCAGAAAGAACAAACTGGAGAACGACCAGGCACTAAAGCTAAGCCACATACGAACTCATATTGGAAGTGACGCTTAAATGCACCTAAAGTAGCGGCATTAATGTCAGTTTCAAAGAATACTGGTAGGTGGAAGCGATTCTTCATATGCTGAGCTAAGCGCTTGGATAAAGGATCACGACGCAAAGCAGAAGCCATACGACCACCAATGGTATCAGATGGCATAGAAATACCAATCATAGCGATCTTAGGATAACGCTCGATATAGTTTTCTACAGCAACTCTAAACTCATCAGTATGAACCTTTTGTAAAAGTTCCTCACGACGTTCAATGCACTCACCAAACAAGTCATGGATAGAGTAGCCAGCGTAATCGTGACCACCACGCTTGTAGCAGGAAATAATTAAAACCAGCTTATAAGCAGCATTAAAATGGTAAGTGGTTGCTGGGCGACCCTTTAAGTTCTTAGTATGAGCACCAATCTTGACTTGACCAGACTGTACTAACTGACTTAAGAGTTTATTAACAGTAACTACTGATAAACCTGTGAGCTTATTAAGTTTGGTAGCTGTAGATACCTGCTCCTTATGGAGGGTTCTAAGAACCATCTCAAGATTCTTCTCACGAATATCGTGACTCATTAATAATTGATTGAGATCTTTCAAGTAATCACCCCAACTTACATATATTGCACTATATATAGTGTCTATCTAGCGTTTATCGCCCAGATAAAGTGTTAAGAATTTGCTCGTAAATCATCATTGCAATTTTTGTTAGTGATTATGTTTTGCTTATAACAAATAAATAAACACCAGTAAGGCTATTACTAGTCTTATTGCTCTTTTACATAATCAATGCGTTAGTAATGCGCCATGATGATTGGGTATTCGTTGCCAACAAAGGTATTTAATATCTAAGCATGCTGTTAATTAGGTCTTGGCATTAACCTAATGATTAAGCGCTATAGAGAAAATCTTGTCTATCTCTTGAGATTTCAAATGTCGCAGCTTAGCTATTATTATAGATCATTTATTAAATACCCTAAGGTGCATTTATTAAAGCAAGATTAAATAATTGCTGCAATATAATTGCAATAAGTTATCAACTCCCATAAGTAAAGCTATCTACAAATTTTGCTCACTATTTAAAGTTTTATCTGCCAAGCTTACTTCTAAGGCATTAGCTATCACTTTAGCGCTGATACATTGTTCTCCACTTGCAAAAATATATTAGCTTTTATGCCATCAGTCCGTGCTCTACCAGCACAAACACCTGCCACCTCCCTATTAGCCCCTATTAGCTCCTATTAGCCCATGTCGTGTCCAATACGAAAGCGCAGATTACCGCTTGATCACATAGCTTCTTTACCGCCCTACCCTACCCTTTGCTCTTTTGTCCTCTACTGCTATTAGCAACTAGCCTACGGCCATTGGCCATTGGCCCACGGCCAATAGCCAGGGGCCAGGGGCCACCTGGCCTTGTGGTTACCTGACGTTTTGTGAGCTTAGCCATTGGTCAAATGATTAATGGGATGGGCGTTACTTGGGAAAATACGCAACTTATGTTTACTTTTCTCTGATAAATATGTGGTAGCTAAGGCACATACAGCTGCTAGGTAAATATCTTTGACTTTATAAAGCAGTTTGGAGGCGTACTGAGATGAGCTAAAGAAGATGCCGCTTGGGTTCACCGCCATGATACTTCATGCTCCAGCTCCTGCACTGACTTATTCTTATATAGTGATTCATATGGAATTGAGCTTGCTCAGGCTTTGGTAATGTAAAGATTATTGTGGAGGTGAGAGGTTTGCTGCGGTAGTGATTTTGGGGATTGTTGAGCGAATTTTCATAAAGAGATAGTGATTATGAAATTTTAATTTATGTCTTGTGCGCTTGATAATGGGCTTAAAGACTTGATTTTAGCTGATATCACATAACACTGGAATGTAAGATAGCCCCTAAAATAGCAATATAAGTCATGTATTTTCCATAAGTAAAAGTAATAAAGCATTGTGACCCACAACACAGTATTAAAAATCTTTTGGCATATATATGGCCAGTAGATGCATCTTAAGCATTTTTTGGCTCTTTTAATATTTATTAAAATGTTTTTAATAATACTGTTTATTAATTTATGGCTGTGTTTTGTTTTGTGATCTATAACTAATTAGCCATCAGAGCGTCTAATTGCGTTAGCCATAGCTTACATGGCTTAATACCTCAAAAATCAGGTTTTGATGCTATAGTAATTGTATTAGTATAGTTTTAATGGTGAACAAATTTATCATTACGCTTTATTTCTTACAGATTGGCACGAGTATTTTTGTGATTAACTTCACAATAATCAGTGTGTACTTTACTAAAGTTGATTGTGCCTCAATAGCTTTTTAGCCTTTCTTTGTCTATATTGAAAAGCAAAGGAACAAACCTAAAACGCTTGTGTGCTCCAAATTAAAGCACTTTGCACTTTTTAGGTTTAACACCTATCTATCATATTAGTTGTAAAAATTTGTAGCCTTTGCCAGTCCTTATTTTTTGATTAGTGTTGTTAAGTAAGCTAATTATTTTGCACATACAACTATGTATAGGATTTGGATGTTAGCTCCAATCTTTTCTACCTAATAATTCATAGGTGCTAGTTTTCTTTTGGATCTTTCCATTAGTTAATACTTAAACGTTAGGATTGTCTTCAAAGTTTTTGGAATTTCCTTTTGTTTTTGGTGGAGATTAACTTTTTTTCTGTCAAAAGTTATTTATAACAGCTATTAAGGTTACGATTTTTCCGTTTAGCCTATATGCATCAAAGATGGCTGTTTTATTACTCTACCTATGCACTAGTCATAAGTATTTAGCTAACGCTAAGAAGAATTTGATTTGATGCAACATTTAAAGGAGCCTACTTTGCTTCAGATTAGATTACACGGCCGTGGTGGTCAAGGCGTAGTTACTGCAGCTGAAATGCTATCTTTAGCTGCATTCTTAGAAGGCCACTGTGCTCAGGCATTCCCAAGCTTCGGTTCTGAGAGAACTGGTGCTCCAGTTGTAGCTTATGCTCGTATCGACGAGAAAGAAATTAGAACTCACGAGCCAATTCTCTGCCCAGATGCAGTTGTAGTTCAAGATCGTACCTTATTATCTGCTTTAGACGTATTTGCAGGTCTTTCAGATCAAGGTTACGCCATCATTAATACCAAGGAAGCTCCTGAAGAGATCGTTCCAGAGCTCGTAAAGCGTCTTCCAGAAGGTCACGTAATTACTGTTCCAGCTACTGACTTTGCTATGCAAAAGATTGGTCGTCCACTTCCAGGCGCACCTATGATTGCTTCTTTAGCTGCTGTAACTGGCATCTTTAAGTTAGAGTCAGTTCAAAAGTCATTCCAATCTCGCTACCCAGGTAAGGTAGGTGATGCTAACGCTGAGACTGCAGCTTTAGCCTACGAATTCATTATGAACGTCAAGAACGGAGGCACCAATGCTTAAGCAAATCGAAGGTTCTCTTGGTATCGCTGAGGCCGTTGCACTTTGTCGTCCTGGTGCTGTTTGTGCTTACCCAATTTCCCCACAAACCCACATTGTAGAAAATGTTGGTAAGTTAGTAAAAGAAGGCAAGTTAGAGGACTGCGAGTTCATCAACTGTGAGTCTGAGTTCTCCGCTATGTCTATCTCCATCGGTGCTAGCGCTGGTGGCGTTCGTACCTATACCGCTACTGCTTCCCAAGGCTTATTATTCATGGCCGAAGGTGTATACAATGCTTCTGGTTTAGGTTTACCAATCGTTATGACCGTAGCCTCTCGTGCTATCGGTGCTCCAATTAACATTTGGAACGATCACTCTGACTCTTTATCTCAGCGTGACTCTGGCTGGCTCCAATTATTCTGTGAGTCTAACCAGGATGCTGTTGATACCCACATTATGGCCTTCAAGATCGCAGAAGAAGTTGGTCTTCCAGTAATGGTCTTAATGGATGGTTACGTATTAACCCACGCTTTCGAGCGTTTAGACATCCCATCACAAGAGCAAATCGACTCCTTCTTACCTGAGTACCAGCCAACTGAGTACTTAGATCCTAAGGAGCCTATCTCTATGGGTGCTATGGTGGGCCCAGAGGCTTTCACCGAGGTTCGTCTCTTACAACAACGTAAGATGTACAAGGCTCTTCCAGTTATCGAGCGTGTAACCAAGGAATACCGTGAATTAACTGGCCGCAACTCTGGTGGCTTAGTTGAGTGCTATAACTGCGAAGGCGCAGACGTTAAGATCGTAATGGCTGGTTCCTCTGTAGGTACCGCTTTAGACGAGATCGAGCGTTTATCTAAGGAAGGCTACAAGGTTGGTATTATCTCCTTAAAGGCTTACCGTCCATTCCCATACGACGCTATGCGTGAGGCAATCGGCGATTGCAAGAACGTAGTAGTAGTAGAGCGTGCATTCTCCTTCGGTGCTCGCGGCATTATTGGTCCTGAGGTTGAACGTGCTGTTCGTGGCACTGGCACCGAGGTTCACTCTGTAATTGCTGGCTTAGGTGGTCGTGCTATTTTAGGCTCAACCGTTAAGCGCATTGCAGACTTAGCTTTAGCTCATGAGCTCAAGGATGAAGTAACTTGGGTTGATGTTGATCCTAAGGTTCTCAACAACTATCTCAAGGATGTTGAGGGTGTAACTTTCGCTGACGGCCCAGTTTCTGATACCGCTATTATCGACTCCGTCAAGAACGAGCGTAAATAGTTTGGGAGATCGCAATGCTAGATAAAATTGACTTCTTACAGACTGGTTCCAACACCATCGGTAACCGTCTTTTAAACCCTTCCATGCGTGCCACTCAGGCTGCTGTTGATCGTCCAAACAGCTTGACCTCTGGCCACCGTGCTTGCCAAGGTTGTGGTGAGGCTTTAGGTGCCCGTACCGCAATTGACGCAGCTATGCGTGCAACCAATGGTCAGTTAATGGTATGTAATGCTACTGGCTGCTTGGAAGTATTCTCTACTCCATATCCAGAATCAGCATGGCGTTTACCATGGATCCACTCCTTATTCGGTAACGCAGCTGCTGTTGGTACTGGCTTAGCCGCTGCTGCTAAGGTACGTGCCAAGAAGTTTGGTGGTAAGGAAGTACGTGTTATCGCCCAGGGCGGTGACGGTGGTACCACCGATATCGGTTTTGGTCCATTATCAGGTATGTTTGAGCGTAATGATGACGTTCTTTATATCTGCTATGACAACCAAGCATATATGAACACTGGTGTACAGCGTTCTTCTGCTACCCCTCCATCAGCTCGTACTGCAACCACTCAGTTAGTTGGTTCCGAGCCAGGTTCTGATTGGGGTAAGGGCAAGAACGTTCCATTGATCGCAATGGCCCACGGTATTCCATACGTAGCAACCGCCACTGTAGCTGACTTACGTGACCTTGAGTACAAGGTTGAGAAGGCAATGAGCTACCACGGCGCTCGTTATATTCAAATTTTCGTACCATGCCCATTAGGCTGGGGTAGCGCTTCTTCAAGCACTGTTACCGTAGCTCGTTTAGCTGTTGAGACTGGCTTCTATCCAGTATTTGAGGCTGAATACGGCAAGGTTACCTCCGTACACAAGATCAAAGAGAAGCAACCAATTATCAACTTCTTAAAGCTACAGCGTCGTTACGCTCACTTATCTGGCAAGAAGGCTGATCCTAAGGTATTAGAGCGTCTTGAGATGATGTGTGATGAGAACATTCGTCAATACGACCTCATCGGCGATTCAATCCCAGAGACCGTACCAACTGCTATTCAGGCCTACGAGCGTAAAGAGTTGCTATAAGGAGTTTTGAAAGATGATGAAGAAACCATTCGCCACTACCCTTGATCCAGCTTCTTCTTTAAGCAACCACACTGGTTCATGGCGTACTCTCCGTCCAGTTAATGTATTCAAGTTACCACCATGTAACAAGCAATGCCCAGCTGGTGAGAACATTCAACAGTGGCTCTACTTTGCCTCTGAGGGCGATTATGAGCACGCATGGCGTGTTTTAGTTGAGGATAATCCACTCCCAGCATGTATGGGTCGTGTTTGCTATCACACCTGTGAAGGCAAGTGCAACCGTGGCTTCCTCGATGAGACTGTTGGTATTAACTCTGTAGAGCGTTTCTTAGGTGACTATGCTCTTCAGCACAACTTAGCATTCAAGAAGCCAACCAAAGAGACTGGCAAGCGTGTCTTAATCATTGGTTCTGGCCCTGCTGGTTTATCCGCTGCTTACCACTTACGCCGTTTCGGCCATACTGTACACATTATGGAAATGGCTAAGCAAGCTGGTGGTATGATGCGTTATGGTATTCCAGTATACCGTCTACCACGTAACATCTTAGACGCTGAAATTCAACGTATTCTCGACATGGGCGTAACCATTGAGTACGAGAAGAAGGTTGAAGACGTATTAGCTGAGAAGAATAAGGGCAACTATGATGCAGTTGTTATGGGCATGGGTGCCTCCTTATCTACCAACGTAGACATTCCTTCTGGTGATACCACTCGCGTATTAAGCGCATTAGAGGTTCTTGAGAAGGTTTCTACCGATGGCGATATTCAAATTGGCCGTAAGGTAGCTGTTTACGGTGGTGGTAATACCGCTGTTGACGTAGCTCGTTCTTTACGTCGTTTAGGCGCTGAGCCAATCATCGTTTACCGTCGTAACCGTGACAAGATGCCAGCCAACGAAGAAGAGATGGATGGTGCAATCGAGGAAGGTATTAATGTTAAGTGGTTATCCACCATTGATTCTGCCTCCTCTGAGGGCTTAAAGATCGAGAAGATGAAGCTCGACGAGTCTGGTTACCCACAACCATCTGGCGAGTACGAAGAGCTTGCTGCTGACTCCGTTGTTTTAGCTATCGGTCAGAACGTTGATCTCTCTATCTTAAAGAGCGTTGAAGGCTTAGAGTTACAAAAGGACGCTGTTACTGTTAACACCACCACCTTTGAGACCACTGTTCCAGGCTTATTTGCCGCAGGTGACATGGTTCCAGGTGATCGTACCGTAACTGCTGCTATCGGTATGGGTAAGCACGCAGCCCGTGGCGTAAATGGCTACTTATCTGGCCGTCCATACGTTAAGGCTCCAAAGCATGCTGATGCCCGTTACGAGGATATGCACCCTTACTACTACACCGATGCTCCTAAGAAGATCCGTGCTCAATTAGAGCTTGCACGTCGTACCACTACCTTCGACGAAGTTCAACACGGCTTAACTGAAGAGAATGCAATTTTCGAGGCTCGTCGTTGCTTATCATGCGGCAACTGTATGGAGTGCGATAACTGCTACGGTGTATGTCCAGATAACGCCATTATCAAGCTTGGCCCAGGCAAGCGCTATGAGTTCAATTATGACTACTGCAAGGGCTGTGGCGTATGTGCTCAAGAGTGTCCATGTGGCCACATTGAGATGGTTCCAGAGAAGATCTAATAGTTATCAAGCACTAAGTGCTTTTTAACCAAGGCCAAGGTAGATTATATTTACCTTGGCTTTACCAGGCTCTTAAGAGCTTATTAGATTTCAGATCAGTTGTTACTGATCAGGCTCCAAAAATTCTAATCTGAGAGCAAGGGCTTTGTGCCCTTCACTACAAGCGGGCTTTGCCCGCTTTTTTGTTGCCTAAAAATGCAAAAAGCCACAAAGATTTTTTCTTTGTGGCTTTTTTAGTTAACAATAAAGCTTATGGCTCATATGGATCATCTGAGCCTTCTGTAAGCCCCATTTTCAAGCGATCACGAGCAATACGAGCGCTTGGCGGTAATGGCTTTTGGAAGACAAATGGAATTACAGGTTCCACTTGTGCACCAGGAGCAAAACCAGGGGTTGCAGTATTTTTACGAGGTATAGTCTTCATTACTGCTTTTACTTGCTCTGGAGTTAATCTATTTTCAGAGCTCTTTGGCTTAACAGGCTCACTTGGACGCTCATCTAAATCAATTTGTCCTTGTTTAATAGCCTCATGCTGACCACCAAAAACAGCAGCTTTAACTTCATTAGAATTTAATTCTGTATTGTTGGTAGTTAAGGTAGAGGCATGCTCATTAAAACGAGCGTAAATAGGATTACCAGCCTTATGATCACACTCTGGCTCCTCATGGCGAGAATAGAAAGCATCTAACTCATCATGGGTTAACTCCCTACCACAAACACAACGACCTGAAACAGGACGTGACAAATCATCGTATACGATGGAGAACTTTAAAGAACCTGTTAAATAGAAGTACAGCTCCTCACCTTCTCTATGGCCATCGGTATAGTAAGATTGGCAATAAAGCTCACCACTTTCATAGTACTGACGGGCCATACCTTCCCAAAAGCCTTTCTTTAAAGTCCATTCTTGCTCAACATTGCCGTTTTCGTAATAAGTACGCTCTATACCCTCAGCAATGCCGTGAGAAAAATAGGCCTCATGCTTCATCAAGCCACGCTTATCATCATCACTTAAGAACACTACTTCCTTTTGACCAGTTTCTTGAGAGGTTCTAGTCAAGGTAGGGCCAGAGCTAGCACTAGCTAATGACGAGGCTTTAGCCGCAGCACTATCAGGGCTAATGGCGCAGTCAATGTTGTAATACTCACGATCAAAGCCATTTTTCTTACCATCAGAAAAAGTTGTCTCAGATTCTAAATAACCGCTTTGATAGTAAATCTTACGAGTACCATTAAGCTCACCATCACGATAGGTAGCAATACGCTGTAACTTACCACTAGGGAAATAGCAGCGCTCTACACCATGTTTTACACCATTTTTAAAAGGGGTTTCATGGTTAAGCTGTTGGTTTTCAAAATAATTACGAACTACACCATCAATAGCATTATCAATATATGGTACTTCTGCAACAATATGACCCTCAGAGGTGAAAGAGGAAGAAATACCATGGCGACGACCATGAGACCATTGAGTAACAGTCTTAATCAAGCCATTGGCATAGAATTCACGCTCGGTACCATCAATAATATCGTTTTGATAGTAAGACTCATGGCGAATAGCTCTGTTTTCAGGATAGAACTCAGTGTCAGAACCTTCTCTTTTGTCTAATCTAAAGTTAGTCTCACTTTTTACACTTCCTGTTTCAAAGAAGTGCTTTTCTAGACCATCTTTATGGCCATCTACCCAAGGAACTTCCGCTTCCAGCTTGCCGTCAGGAAAGTATAGTCTCTCCTTACCATGCCTAATACCATCAATATATGGGGTCTCAGAGCGAATAGCACCATTTTCAAAATAGGTGCGCTCTTTAGAATATTGCTTAGGAGCAGGCTTTTTAGGGCGAGCATGTGCTTGAACTTGCTGCTTTGGAGCTGGTGCTGGCTCTTCATTTTCAGGTAAAAATACACTAGCCAATGCCTGCCAAGTACTCATTTGAGACTTGGGCACATTACGGCTAGGCTTTTTCCTTGCTTCACCTTGAGTTGGTGCTAATACAAGCTTTGGACCAGCCGCCAGCATTAGCTTGGCATCAGTATTTTCCTTTTCTTTTCTAGCCATATAAACTCACCATATCCTAATTACGCTTTAGCCACCATTAGCTAAAGGCCCTTTGCAGCTTATTGTAAGCCAAATTATTTTAACAAACGACAATATATGCAGGAAAAATTGCGCAATAAAAGTCAAAAGAATGGCTTGCCAAAAGGTTAATAAATCTTATATGGCAATTTCTATACCGAACTAAACCTTTTGCGCAAAAAACTAAATAGCCCTTATACTTATATACGGCTAAATTTTCAAAAAATTAAGACATAGGGTAAGTCTAAGGAGCTCTGCTATGTATGAAGCATTTTACAAAAATTATGAAAGTGAAGTTTTTACTGCCACTATTTTGGTTAAAGAAAATTTAGGTATTGGCCATATTGCCAATTATGGCAACTTTAGCTGCAAAATTCTTGCTATGGTATTACCTGATGGCACTTTAATCGATAATGAGCTTACCCTTAACTGGCCTGTACCATGGGAAAATGCTCCACGATCAGAAACCTTTGATCGCCTCAAAGCACTTAATACTTATGAAGTTGAAGTCTCCAAATACTTAATTGATCCTGACACAATGGATGAGAGCCGTCAGGAGTATTTCTCAAGACATTATTGTTTACGCAAAGTGCTTAAGGCAGATATTAAGCACAGCGCCTTACAAGCTATTAAAGAAGAGTTTTTACGTGAAGTTGCGATAAATGATCCTATGCTAGGCATAATTGTTTTGGATAAGAATATGGGCAACTTTGTATCAGAGGTTGACTGGTGCTCAGGTCAAGACAACGCAAGTGAGGTGCAACTGTATTTAGATGTTGATGAAGACAATGGCGAGACTTGCACTCAATCTCTTAGCCATGCCCATACCATGTTCCAAGCACAAGAAAAGTTTGACCGCTTGATGCGCGAATATGCTGCCCAAAACCTTCTTGAAGATGCCAATAATTGGATAGCCGACGACGACGAACAATCACAACTTTACCCCAACGGCCTAAGCCTTGAAGACTTCATGAAGCGTATTAGACTAAGTGAGCTTTCCATTGATTCTGATGGGTCAATTAGCGCCTTTTATGATGACGACGACATCTTTTGGGGCCATGTCATTATTGTTGAAGGCTCCATACCAAACTTAACATTTGATAGTGCTTATATTGCAGGTTAATTTTAAGCCCCCCACTCTCATGTATTAAGCCGCCTTTAGCCCATACCATCAGCCCAACAGCTCATGCCATGCCCCCACAGCCCAGGCCTATGCCTATGCAAGGGCCAGGGCCAGGGCTTGTTCCAGAGCCACATGGCCATTGCAAAGTGCAATTGCCACGGGCTAAGGCCACGGCCACGAGCCAAGGACAAGACCAAGGCAAAAGCCAGGGCAAGAGCGGCCATAGGACTTACACTATGTTTGACCAGTTTTTTGTTAATTATCAGGCACAGCAATTTGAGGCTATAGTACTGATTCATGAGGTTAAGAGCATTGAGCCATGTAATGATTATGCCATCATGAATGTTGCAAGCTTAATCATGATTCAAAATGAGGGAACCCCTATCATTAAAGATATGCAAATTAGCTTTCCTGTCGACCAAGCTAATTTGATCTCCCCTTTTTCTAATTTGTGCTTTTATCGAGTAATGCTTAGTAAGCACCTTAATCCAAGTTCTAGTAGCTCTTGCTTTTGCTTACGATCTATTATGGAAGGCCCTATTTTAGATGATGCTCTAGAAGAGCTCTGCGATGAAACGATACAAATTCATGTGCAAGACCCTATTTTTAATGATTTAATCTTGATAAGGTCTTTAGGAGCTTTTGCTTGTAGCACTCCATGGTGCAACAATATGGTTAACTTCTATTTTGAGTGCGATCCTTTTAATATGGCTCAGTGCCAAACCTCATTAAGCTTTGGCAAACAAATATTAGCCAACGAAAACTATATCAACAGCCTACTATTTGACTGCGCTCTTACCAATCACGCCCATAGAAGCAATGGCGTTTTTACCCCTTGGGTCAATGCTTTTGCTATTAAAGCTAACGGCTTGTTTAGCGCTCAACTAGCACATAATTTAATGCCCGATCTAGGCTATATTGTAGTTGAAGGCTCAACACTAAATGGAACTATAGTTAGATCTTTTATCACCGCTAGCACTAACTAAAGTTAGTGCCCCTATAGGCTCTATCACAGAGCCTATAAAATTAGCATCCCACCTCTAAGCTCCCTCACCAAGCCCAAGTCATAATCACCTATTCTCCACTTTTGAAGACCATCAAAACCTAGCATGCTCTTAAGCACCACTCTTTATCAAACAGCCAGATATTTGCTAAAAATTAATCAATAGTACTGACTTTTGCTGGTTGCTATGAAGCTAAGTATTAAGCTATATTGCTTTCGTAGGTGTACAAGCATAATGTACAAAAAATTTTTGCTTAAAAAAATTTGAACCACAACACAAGACTACTATTCAGTTAAAGCAATGAGCTAAAAGCATCCTATACTATAGTTAGTTCTTGTTAATACTTTCAATTTTGTCTTCGGTAATACCAATAAGTTTTTTCTTTTTACTAATGGTTGTTAACCTATAGTTTTAGGTGAAGCTAAGACTTGATTGTCTATAAGGAGGTCTTATGGCCAAACTATCCTTCCCTCGTTACTTCATGAGCATATTGGTTAGCTTACTTCTCTGGTTTGCTCCTATAAATGCTCAAGCTGAAGTCTTTGAATCACACTTCTTTACTGTTGATTTAGGTAGTAGTTGGAGAGTTTCAGGACGACCTCACAATATGCCTCATTCGGTTAATGTAAATTTTGTTAATAACAATGCAAAATCAAGCATTAATATAGTAATTGGCTCAGGACAAATTCAACCTTATGCTTTGCTAGTAAATCTGCAAAAGACTCTAAGATCTCAAAAAGCTAAAGTTGGCAAAATTGAACAAGATGGTAGCCTGTTATACTTTGAGTTCAATCTTAATGGTCTGTTAGGCTTCTCTTGCAGCGCCACTAATGGCAAGGATGTTTCAAGCATTACTGTTTTAGGCAACCCTCAAGCTGGCAAGCGATTATTATCCGAAATCAAAGCTAATGATCATCAATTATTCCCTAACTTCTAGTTAATTTTACCCATTAGAAAAAAGCAGCCTTTTTAGACTGCTTTTTTTTTTTTGCCTATAAATCAACGCAAAAAGTACGTTGAGCTGTTCGATTATAGAAGGAGGTATTTTTCAGCCATTGAGTTAACAACTTCTGACTATGATCAGCAATAGGCGGTGCTGGCACCTTATCAACACTATCAGTACGATACAAAATATGTTGAGTCATATCCTGCTCTTTAATAAAGCAGTAATTATGATTATTTTGTTGTTTAAGCCATCTAAAGACATCCTCTTGTTCAGAGGTTAAATTAAGCTTGACGACATCAGATACAAAGAAAGAATAACAGCCAAAACGCTCATCAAAGAAAAACTCACGATAATAGCCTAAATAGTCATAGCAAATAGTCTTAAAGTTGTTTTGCAAATGCTTAGGAATAATGCCGCTATCAAATAATTCCTCTTTGAACTCCCGTGAAAGATCACTAATTTGCTCTCTATGGCATACTAGATCTGGCCCACCTGTATACAAGTCATTTTGAGTTTTTAAATAGGCCATGACCTGCCCTGCCCCATTTAATCCTCGCTCTTGAGCCCAGCCCTTATCAACGGCCAACTCACCAGTCTTATAAACCAAATCGGTAAACATATCGTTCACCTCACAGGCCTCAGACATGCGCTGCTCTAAATTAACTTTAGCCTCTTGATTACTATTTTCAGTGCTAAGACCTTCGTTTTTTACTAGTTCTGTCGAGCAAAAATACTCAAAGAGCATGCGTACTTTGGCAGCTGGTAATAGGAATCTAAAATCATTATCTGAACTTTGTAAGCTCTTAGCTTTGGCATTACTTAAACCACCAGGAATGCTCAGATTATTCAACTCATAATCTGAATCTAACTTGCCCTCACCTTCACCTTCCTTAGAGAGCCAACCATTTAACTGCTCATGGATGCTAGGAGCTGGCTTAGGAGCAAAATACTTGTCTATTACCGCCTTTGACTCATCAAAGTAATGATAGCCGCCACCAACTGGCTGATATCTCCAATTATCAGGATGCTCATTTCCTACTAAAAATAGCTCTCCATCTACCTCAATTTTAAAAATATAAGCAAAAGAGGCTCTAGCTTGGCCAAAATCTGCTTGCACACTCTTATTTGTGTAGGTCATAAATATTATTAACCAGCGACCTTTCCTTTATTAGAAAGTAGCTCGCTGTTAGCCTCTTAATCTACTGTCGCCCGCTCTATACAAAGCTAATCATATAGTTGCACAGCTTAGTTTAATCCAAAATCCCTGACAGCTGAATTGACCCTTTAGATAAAATAAGATCACAGCTCAGCCTGATAAGTTGACAAACAAATATCTGCTTTGAACAAAAGGTCTACCCTAAAACATTTTAGGATGAAAGTTTAGCAAGACAATTAAGGCTGGATAGTGCTAACACCATAATGCCACAACAAAAGAAAATAAGAATGATTCTGTGTTAGCTGCAAATTATCAAAAAAATTTAACTATAAAGATGCATGTCCCACTTATAGACTAACGCACAACATCTGTCTTAACCAAAGCTTAGCACTATCGGCAAGCAATTCCTACCTAAAGAGAGAAAATATCAAGCCTTTTCTTTACCCTTACCAAACCAGAATCAACAGCTATCTTATTAGCCATTCATAAAAACAAGCTCTTTTACCACCATGCGGCACCGCACTGCACTGCCCAGCACTGCACTGTTGCAAGCACAGATGCAAGCGCAGCCTAAATTACTGATGTTTCTTATTAGCTTTTTTCTAAACAAAAGGCCCCAAAAGGGGCCTTTGTTAAATTAAAGATAGGAGTGATAGGATGCTACTTCTTTCTAGCTTTACGTAAACGAGCACGATTGGATAGCATATTCTTTTGAGCATCATTACTTTGTGGCTTTAAATTAAGCTTTTCTAAGCATAATGGATCGTCTAAAGTATCTTTCCACTCTTGCAACCACAGCTCGTCGCAAGGCTTGTCTTTTTGCTCGAGCATGCTAAGTAAAGAGTTATCTTTAAAAGACTCAACATCCTCATTCTTATGGGAGCCATAAGGTATTTGTACACTATCAGCCAGATCAATGGAAGTAACTTCAAGGCTTTCACCTTGCTGTTGTAAAGTAACAACAATGGCATCAGCATGTACTAAACCTAAAGATGCTTCACTTTCTAAGAATTGGTCATCTGTTTTATCAGTAAAAGCAAATAATTTACTTAAAATTTGAAACTTAATAATGTCTTCATCATCAAGAATAATGCGCTCTACATCTAAGTTGTAATTACGTAATAACTTTGGAACAGTTAAATTAGAGCTTAAAACAGGGTCTTTAAAGGAGTAATTAGCAAACTCTTGATCATGATTGCGACGACGTGCCTCTTGCTGATTTTTCATATCGACAATAGGCTGCGCAATAGTATTAATAATGTCTGAGCACAGTTCATCAAAAGAGCTTAAATCGCTAGTTTTTAGCTTTGCTAAACGCTTGGCAATGTCATCAAAGTTACTAGAATCACTCTCTTTTACCAGCACCTCAATGTTTTTGCCATTGATATCAATATCAAAAATGAAATAACCATTATTGATAAAGATCATCTGCTCTGAAGTTTCGTGGGCATCAAAAGGAGAGATATTGTCAGATGGGCAATAATGCACGGACTTAGCCACCTCGGCTAATCCCTTATGCGCTAGTAGCTGCTGGTAAAACTTCAAAGTAGGATGATCTTGGAGCTGTCCTAAAAATACATGCTTAATGCCTACAGCATAGCCGCTAAGATAAGGAGGATCTACATCGATACCAAAACCCTGATAGCTCTCACCTAATACTTGGTTTTTAATTTCATACCACAATATAGATTTACCATCTGGGAAAATTACAATTTCGCTTAATTGTAAAGCGTTATAGAGCTCCTCAAGGCTGCTTACAGCTTTAAAAGCGCTCTTATCTTCTAACTTATCAAACCACTCATACACAAAGACATCACGCAACATATCGGTAATGCCTTCATCCTCAACTTTTAATTGATTATACAAAATGTTTAAAGTCATTAAGGCAGAGGAAAAGTCCTGATCTGGAGCTTCAATCAAACGAACGTTTAAAGAGCGTCCCTGATAGCGATGCTTTGCACAGAGCTCTTCTTGTAACTTCAATACCTGCTCCTGAATACGCTCAGTTAAAGATGCGCTATGGCTTACCTCTTTTTCATCTTCGATGCCTTGTAAGCTGGTATTAGCCTCTGTATTGTTAGCTACCTGTCCCTTTTTGGCAGCTTTAGCAGCTTTTTTGAGAGCCGCTTTTTGTTCTTTGCGTAGCTTGGCTAATTGCTGAGCTTTTTCTTGCTCTTCCTTTTTAAACGCATCTACGCAATCAAAAAGCTTCGGCAATATAATCTTGGTTTGATGATTAGAGACAGGCAATTCATTAAGAGCAAATAAGACAGCCAAATCATCTGATAAAACAAATTTATCCAAGATATCAAGAGGGTTGGAGTAAGTATATTGGTAGGCTCGATTAGGTTCACTAGGAATATCGAACTTAAGATTACTATTTGCATTGTTAGTGAGCGCTTGAGTAAACATCTGTCCAGATACATACTTAAAATCATCGTAATGTTCCATACGATCTAAATTAAGCTTAAAATAGACTTCATGGCAATTCTCATCATGCACAAAGTCTTCATATCCCATTACCTTACAGATAGCTTGCTCAATTTGTGCTCTTAATAGTTTACTCACACATTACTTCCTAAGGAAAATTATAATAAAAGCTACTAAACCAAAGATTATACAAAGAATAAAGCCATTTTGACTTATTACCTAAAGCAACAATAGTTTAGCGTAAATTTAGCATGCACTTTTTAGACCTACCTTTTTATTTTACTACTTGAAGAAATCATATACCAAGAAACTCATATTATCGTGCTTACTTACTTACCTAACACAAGCTCATATGAAAGCTAAGGATAATAGAATATACTTTTTCCCCAAGTTGCAATATTTATGATTATCTCTACTAAGAATCCCATCAATTGGCTAAACAATAATAGTTAACAGCCATTTAAGTTACTCCCTAATATGCGTGCTATTTCACACTTTTAAGTTAATTGTATGTAGCTTTTGGTTAATTTAGTATAGTTTGTGCCATAATCAATCATTGTCCTATCTAACAATATTACAAGCACTTTATTTACATACAGCTTATTGTAGTTAGGACTGCGTTTATTGAAAAAACATGGTTAATGTGTTTGTGTGGCTTTCCTATAGTAATAATTAGTGCTTTTTGACGATTTATTATGAAAGACGAATCTCTTGCTCAGACTTTAAATCAAGATGCTGCTAATACCACTGGCTCCAATCAACAGCTTAATTCAGCTCTGGCACCAGGCAGAATTTTTGAAAACAGTGATAGTTTATTAAATAATAGAGCCAATAATGGTCTTGCGGTGCATCCTATAGGTTCAGGCAAAGCAACTCACACTCAGCCACGCAAAGACCTTAATGAAAACATCAAACATGGTACCTCTGTCTTTCCTTTTGCTGCTTATATTTGGGAACCACAGAACTTTCCATCACGTGTGACCCTACATTGGCACAAAGAGGTTGAGTTAGTAAGATTCTCTAAAGGAAGGTTTAAGATCTCAGTTGATATGCATGATTTAGTAGTAGAAAACGATGCTTTTTTACTGCTACCAGGCAATATTATGCATACTTTTGACTTGCCATCTCATTGTGAAGAAAGTGCCATTGTCTTTGATCCCAAGATGTTGGTCATGTCTCATTATGATGAAGTGCAATCAGAATTGTTTGATGCTCTACTTTCATCAAATATTCCTATTCCACCTATCATTACGCCTGAGCACCCTGCTTTTAGTCGTATTGATAAGCTCTACCGTTATTGTGCTCGTCATGGCGCTACCAAGAATGCTTCTCATCGCTTATTGATTAAAGCTAAGCTCTTGGAAATTATTGCCCTCTATCATGAGTATGGTTTATTAAACCGTAAAGAGGCCAGCAAAAATGTTCTGCCATCTAAGCAGGATAAGCTCAAGGATCTCTTAAATTATATTGATTCCCACTTTGCAGGCCCAATGACCATTAGGGATGCTTCTTTACGTCTTGGTGTAACCGATCAATATTTCTGCCGCTATTTTAAGAAAGTAACAGGCATGTCCTTTACTGAGTACTTAGGAGATCTGCGCCTACGTAGAGCTGCTAAGGACATTGAGCTTACTACTAGACCTATTTCCGATATTGCTTTTGAAAATGGCTTTGAAAATACAGGCTATTTCTTTAAAAGCTTTAAGAGCAAGTTTGGTGTCACTCCTCTAAGATATCGCAAGCACTATATAGAGGAGAACTTAGCTATGGCTAAAGACAACACCGATAATAACGTTGACCATAATCCAACTTTAAGCCCTATTGATATTGACCATACCTCTGCTGCTTTTAACAGTGATATGAATGTCAACAAAACAGCTCCTTCTATTAAGCACAACCATGAGCACCATACTGATCAAGGTACTATTACCTTTAAGCAAAAGAGTGCTAATTACAAAGCTGAAGACACCCAGTACCTAAAAGACCAAGAAGTCTCTTTTAATCAAGATGAAGTTTTGGCTACCACTACTGATACTTTCAGTACTAGTACTAGTGCTAATAACCATAACAGTGCTACTCCAACTCACGACACATCCTTCTTATTTGAAGATGAGGATGAATACGACTTACATAGCAGCCGCTCTAATATTGGTGGTTCTTTTGTCCACAGCAATATTGAGTTCTATGAAGATGACTATGAAACTGATGCAGATACTGAGGAACCACCAGTTGATAGCTATCAAGTACAATCTCATTTCAAAACTCGAGATGAGATCCATAGAGCACTCAAAATGCATAGCATTTCTCATTTAGATGCCCTTGATAATGAGGAAGATCTCTTTGACGACGATGAAATTGAAGAGGCTAACAGCACTAGCTTAGAGCGTGAATTTGCTACTAACCAGTCAATTAATAATAGCGACTCAGGTCTTTATGAAATTGATGATACCAGAGCTTTGTATCCTAACGGCTTGAATAGCAAAATTGCCCCTCATAAGATTAAGGGCAGCCCAAGCAGCGATAGCAAGAACGCTAACATAGCTAGTCGTGAAAACTCGACTGCTAAAAAAACAGTTTTTGCCCTACAAGAGCGCTTAAATCTTGATAGACTGAGTAAGAATAAAGCCTCAGCTAAATCAGCTAGCTCTAAGAGCAACTTAAAAAACTTCAAGGATAGTGATGCGCAATCACCATCTTTAGCAGCTGCGGCTATTGCTAAAAAGACTAAACAACCAATTAACTCTAAACTTAGCGATCAAGATAATCAGATCGAAGAAGAATTTTGGTTTGATGATCAGGGCAATTTGCGCTCTAAAATTAACAAGCGCAAGAGTAAGAGCATTATTGAGCAAGAGTCTAACCTTGAAAAGTCAGCCTCAGCTATTAACAATAAGCCTAATTTAAAGGCTGACACCACTAAAGCCAAGGCCAAAACTCCATCAGAAATTCGTGACAAAATTGCCGAATTAGAACGCAAAAAGAACGATCCTTTTGGCCTTTAACCCCAATCTTTAGCCCCATTGTTCCAAACTCTGGGGCTTTTTATTGATTCTCTCCCAAACTCCCCAATAGCCCCTTAAGCAAGAGCCACCAAATAAAAAATCAAGCAACCGCACTAGCCAGAATACAGGCTCTACCCTACATTACCTAAACTTAACAGCAAGTACTCTACTGATGGCATCCATTACTATCTTATGAAGACGGAGCACCATGGATGTAGACCATGGATGGCAACCGCACTAGCAAGAATACAGACTCTACCCTCCATTACCTAAACTTAACAGCAAGTAATCTACTGATGGCATCCATTACTATCTTATGGAGTCGGAGCACCTTTGGTGGAGACTATGGAAGGTAACCACACTAGCCAGAATACAGACTCTACCCGCAATTACCTAAACTTAGCAGCAAGCTCTCCACTACTGGCATCCAAGGCCATCTTATGAAGACTTAGCACCTGGGCTATTGGTAGAAAAAAATTAATAGGCAAAAGTTTTAATGAGGCAAACTACGGTTGTTTTGTGATAGAGGTCACTAATATTGCCGCCCCTTAATAACTCATGGTTAATCTAGTGTGCTTTTTAGCCAAAAAGTCATAACAGATTATCCTATTAGCTCTCTATAATTGCTCTTGTAGGAACGGGGGTAAATGTTCACTACATCGGCTTTTACTCTTAATTATTTCCTAAAAGTTTATTTTATTCAGAATCTGATTTAGTTTTCGCTATAGGTTAATCTAAGCAAGTTTTTAACCTTTAATAAGCAAGACTAAAGTCATGTGTATGATTTTATAGTTGTACTTTTACATTAGACTGATTAACACTAATTAAGTCATTACGTGTGTGTGTTAGAGTCAGCTATTGTCTAATTGTGTTTGTTTTTATGTAATTGTTGGAGAAGAATATGCAAACCAAGTGGTGGCATGGCAAAGTAGCCTATCAAATTTATCCAAAGAGCTTCAAAGATACCAATGGTGATGGTTTTGGTGATTTACCAGGTATTATTGAAAAGATCCCTTATTTAGCTGACTTAGGTATTGAGCTCTTATGGATCTCTCCTATTTATAAGTCACCTTTTGCAGATCAGGGCTATGATATTGCTGACTACCAAGATATCGACCCTATCTTCGGTTCCTTAGAAGACTTCAAGAAGTTAAAGGCTGAGGCTGATAAGTACGGTATCGGCATTATCATGGACTTAGTTGTAAACCACTGCTCTGATGAGCACGAGTGGTTTAAGAAGGCTAGTGCTGATCCAACTTGTGAAGAAGCCTCTTACTTTATTTTCCGTGAAGGCAAGGATGGCAAAGAGCCAAACAACTTACGTGCTTGCTTCGGCGGCAGCGTATGGGATAAGGTTCCAGGCCAAGACAACCTTTACTACTGCCACTTCTTCCACAAGAAGCAACCAGATCTCGATTGGTTCAATCCAAAACTTCGTGAGAAGATCTATGAGATGATGAACTGGTGGTTAGTGGACATGGGTATTGCTGGCTTCCGTGTTGATGCCATTATGTGTATCGGTAAAGATCCTACCTATCCTATGTACACTCCTGATAGCGTAGGCGATGGCATGTGCTCCTGCGGCGTTATGAACAGCCAAAACGTTGATGTTGCCTTAAACTTCTTACGTGAAATGAATAGCCGTACCTTCCACCCTAACGATAAGTTCTCCGTAGGTGAAGTATTTGGTATTTCTAAGGACAACGTAAAAGACTTTATTGGCGATGATGGTGTATTTAGCTCCATCTTTGATTTCTCCGCTCGTGAAGCTTTAACCAAGCACTTCTGCTTCTATGGCTTTGAGAAGTTAAGCGTAGCCCAATACCGTAAGGTAATTTTTGAGGCTCAAAAGACTGCTGGTGATATTGGCTTCTTAGCTCCAGTTATCGAGAACCATGATGAGCCACGTGGTGTTTCTACCTACTTACCACTTATGTGGTAAAACGCCAAGGGTGCTAAGGCCTTAGGTACTGTAAACCTCACCTTAAAGGGCGTTCCTTTCGTATTCCAGGGCCAAGAGCTTGGTATGCTTAACACCAAGTTTGACAACATCGATGAGTTAGATGATTGCCAGAGCAAGGATCAATACCAGATGTGTCAAGAGCAAGGCTTATCTGAGACCGTTACTATGCAGGTCTTAAATGATCAAGCCCGTGACCATGGCCGTGTTCCAATGCTATGGGATGATAGCGAGTACGCTGGCTTCTCAACTGTTAAGCCATGGATGAAGGTTAACCAGGACTACAAGACTGTTAACGTAGCCTCTGAGCAAAAGGATCCTAACTCTGTACTTAACTACTACAAGACCTTAATCAAGTTACGTAAAGATCCTAAGTACATTGAGGCCTTTACTTATGGTGAGTTTGTTGCCTTAGAGGATCCAAACGACCACACCATCGCTTACTTACGTAAGGGCAAAGAGCACACCTTAATGGTAGTTGCAAACTTTGGTGCTGCTCCAGTTAAGTTTGACGTTAACGAGAACAGCCAAATCTTATTATGCTCCGATAAGGCTACCATCGAGAACAAGCAAGTGATTGTTCCAGAAGGCACTGCTGTCATCGTATTGCTTTAATTAAGGTTTAAACACCAAAAGGCAATATTTCTGCCTACACAACTAAAGCTCATTTGAGCACACACCTCAAGAGGCCTTGTTTACCCACAAGGCCTCTTTTTATTTTTTGTAATCATAAGTGACCAACCCCACAGGCGAGCACTAGGCAAGTGCTTGGCAAGACCAATGAGACTCCAGATCATCAAAGTTAACCTATTTGCCCAAACAGCTCTCTATACTAGCTCCTACTAGTGCATTAAAATGGATAGTTTTTGTAAATTTTGGAATAAAAATGCAACTATTTGATGCAAAGTTGCATGTTATTTTTCGCACGTTTTTACAGTTTTTTTAAATAGACATAGGGAGATAATTAGAAAAACTAACTCTTGCTATGTGTGTATGCAGTTGTATTAATTGTTTAAGATAATTATGTACTAAAGAGATTCCAGATTTATCTGATAAAGGCTTTTTATCCTAGCCCTCTAGTAGATTAGCTGTTTGTCTTTGATATCTCATCTCTTCTGTCATATTACTCTAGTGATTAAGCAACTATTTGATAGTGTCTAAACCCTAACCGTCTTCTTTAGAAAAACTTTGGTTAAGAGGTTTAGACCAATTACTCTTTAGGAGTTAATATGCTTTTTCCGATTTTTGCCAACAACCCCAATAAGAATCAAAATTTGGGATTTAGTGAGAAGTTTGCCTATGGCTTAGGTGATTTTGCCTCTAATATCATGTGGGCACCAGCAGCAGCTCTCTTACTCTACTATTACACTGAATTTGTAGGTGTAAACATTGCGATAGTTGCTACTATCATGTTCTTTTCTCGATTTTTAGATGGCTTTTCAGACCTTTTTGTCGGCTGGTTAGTTGAGCGCACTAATAGCCCTTATGGCAAAACTCGTGTTTGGATTTTGCGCATGATCGTACCTTTCTTTATTGCTATGGTGGCAATGTTCTCTGTGCCATCAGGTATGGGCGAAACCTTTAAGTACGTTTATATTTTCTTCTCCTACAACTTTGCTATTACTGTAGTTTACACAGCCATCAATCTTCCTTATGGCGCTCTTACTACAGCCATTACCTCTGATAGTTATCAACGCTCTATCATTACGATCTATCGTATGATTTTTTCTACAACTGGCTACACTTTATCCATGCTTGTAGCTCTGCCAATGGTTGAGTTTTTTGGCAACGATCAATTTGCTTGGTCTATCACCTTTGCCATTTTAGGTGCAATTGCCTGCTTGAGCTTCTTTATTACCTTTATCTTCTGCCAAGAGCGTATTGTTGAGCCGCCAGCACCTAAGACCTCTTTAAAGAAAACTTTAAGCGATATTAAAGAGATTTTTCACAACAAATATTGGCTTTATTTAACGCAACTTGGGGAGATGAATTTTGTATAATTTTAGTATAACCGTAATCAAGGAGCTAGAATGCCTAAATCCGAGCCTTATGTTGCACCTAAAATTAATGAGTCAATAGATTCATTAGATTCTTTTTT